>JBJTPZ010000119.1:0-17560 GCA_046075365.1 Planctomycetaceae bacterium | reverse complement strand
CCAGCGAGCCAATGCTCGTGTCCCGAAGCATATCGACGTCAACAAGACGGTGCTGATGGGAGACGTCTCGGCCTCAGTCACCTGGGACGGGCTGCCGATCTTCAGTGCCGGCGGTATCTTCCGTACTTACGATTCTGATCGAAACCGGATCTACGGCTTCAACGGCTTCTTCGATTACGACAAGGGATACGGGAACGGCGAATGGACCCGAGCGACGGTCGGGACCGAATCGCTGGGCAAGTATCTCGACGCCCGCATCAACGCCTACATGATTGCCGGAGACAACTCGCAGCTGCTCAGCAGTGACCTGCTGCCGGGCATTCAGCTGATGGCCAACTCGGTCTATCAGACTCGAGTGGACGTGCGAGACAACGCGTATTCCGGCGGCGACTTCGAAATCGGCGGCCCGCTGCCGCTGCTGGGTCGCTATGGTATGAATATGTATCCCGGGGCTTACTACCTGTCGAACCCTCACGGTGGCGACTCGGTAGGCTTCCAGGTTCGCTGGGAAGCCCTGATCACCCAGAATCTGACCGTCAACACCTGGCTGTCTCACGACGGCACGTTTGACACCAACGCATGGGTCAGCCTGCAGTACGAAATCCCCAACTACCGGAAAAAACGTCTGCTGCGTGACCGCGGCGTCCGCGAGCGTCTGCTGGATCCCGTGGTGCGAGCAAATCGTATTCACACGAATATCGATACCACCAACACTTATCTGGCACTGGTTAATCCGACCACCGGCAGCGCTTACAACCTGATGCATGTGAATCCGAACGCCAGTTTGCCCGGCGACGGTACCTATGAGAATCCGTTTGCCACGATGCAGCTGGCGAAGGCTGCCAACGACGCCAGCTATGACATTATCCGCATTCAGCCCAACTCCGACGATTCAGGCTCCGACCTGACGGTCAACGGCGGCATGGGACTGTTCGATAACCAGGTTCTGATGTCATCACTGGTACCGCTGCCGGTATCCGGAGGCTTTACGCTTCCGGTTGACGTTCCTGCCGGCTCGACAAAGGCCCCGCTCTTGTCAGATCCGGTCATGGTGGCCGGTGGCAGCGTGATCCGCCTTGCCAACAACAACTCGGTCCTCGGCCTGCGATTCGATGCCTCCAACGCAGCTCAGACCGTCTTCGGTACAGCCATTTCCAACCCGCTGCCGATTACGGACGCCACGATCCGCGGCAACGAATTCACGAATTACCGCGATGCGCTGGTGCTGCAGGACGTTTCGGGACGACTGCAGATTCAGGACAACCTGTTCGACGGCCTGCTGGGAGCTTCCAACGACGGTCTGCGACTGTCGGTGGCCGGCGGCAGCAGTGCTGACCTGCTGGTGGCAGACAACTCGGCCGACGACAACAGCGGCACAGCCCTGCTGATCACCGCCGGAGCCGGTTCGACCCTGAACGCCGACAATCCGGCGGGAATCAGCCCGACCGGAATCCTGAACAATACGATTGCCGGCAACGGATTCGGTATCAGCGTCATCGGCGACCCCGGCTCCACAATCAATGCTGCCATCGAAGGCAACACCATCGAAGACAACACCTTTGACGGTCTGCAGATGGAGGCTGACAACAGCACCTTTAATCTTGCCAGCCTGGCCGACAACACAATTAATCAGAACATCGGTAACGGCGTCTTCATCCACTACCTGAATGGTGGTGTCTTCAACGCCGTCTCAGAAGACCTGAACGGCAACGGCAGTCTGGACGCTGGTGAAGACCTGAATGGAAACGGGCGAGTTGACTACGGGATCGTGTCCAATTCGATCACCAATAACAAGACCGCCGGAATCTGCATCTTTGGCGAAGACGCCAGCACCGGTCGCTTCGACATCGGCGGCCCCGTACCAACGCTCGCCAACGATATCCTCGGCAACACCGATGGCGGCATCCTGGCGGACCTGCGGGACACCGCAACGGCCCAGATGGACGTCCTCGGCAACAATATTCAGGGCGGCAATGCTGATCCCGGCCTGACAATCATGCTCGACTTCATCGACCCGTCTCAGGGTGTGGTGACAGACGCCAACGGACGTCAGGTGGGACCATTTGGGCTCGCAGCCTACGGATTCAATCAGTCGCAGTATGACCTCGTCACAAAGGCTATTCTCGCCACCGTTGAAGGTCACTATCGCAACCTTGCAACTTCTGCCGACAGCCCGCTCAGCACGCTGCCGCCTGATCGCGAGCTGAATATCGACTTTGTCATCGGCGATACCGGGACAGCACCGTCCAACGGAGCCACCGAGTACTACGTGCTGACCATCGGCGACAGCGTCCAGAATCTGGGCGGACTGGCCGGACAGTCGGCTGACATCGGCAATATTCGAACCGCTACAGGTGCCGGACCTGGCCAGGGGCTGTCCGGGTACCCACAGCAGAACGGAGCTTCAGCGGTTGGCGTTTACACCAACGGCATCAACAGCTTCAGCCCCTTCCTCAATCCTCCAAATGCCTTCGGGGCCAACGACGGGATCTACGTCGACAAAGCTGCCTCAGCTGACTACGCTGTCAATGCTCTGACCTCCGGTAACCTGACGTTCACCCGGCGGGCCATCGGCCTGGTGACATCGCATGAACTTGGCCACGCCCTGTCTCTGCGACATATCGCCGACACATCCGATGTGACGCCAGGCGGCCTGAACCCGATCATGGGCACACCGGCCATCGACCTGCCCCTGCAGGCTCTGGTGGAAGAAGCAGGTCTCTCTTTGCAGGGCACAAACCCCGGCGAACTGCCCGGCGAAGCACCATTCACGCAATTTGATACAGCACAGCTCGTTACAGCCATCGGCACACGCCCGAAAGTGGACGACTCGGCCAACGGAATCCGCGTGGAAGCGTCAGACAACGCTCGACTGCTCGGTTCGACTTTCAACAACAACACAATCTCCGGCACCCGCCTGAACGGCATCAATATCGTGATGAACGACAGTGCTGTGGCCGAGTCCGTCACGATTCAGGGCAACCTGATCAACGGTGGCGGTGGTAACGGCGTGCGTCTGGAAGCCAATGGAGCAGGTGCTCAAATCCATGCTGATCACACCATCGGCGGACTTGGCACCAACGTCTACGGAGGAACCACCTTCACCCAGGCCAACCAGATCACTGGAAATGACCTCGACGGCTTCCAGGCACTGGCCGCCAACGGCGGTCTGATCCGCGGCAACCTGCTCGGCAACGATATCTCCGGCAACGGTGGCAACGGTGCGGCTCTGCTGGTTGATAAGGGTGGCGAAATTGACTTCGGAACTCCCGGGTCAAATCGAGTCATCCGCGGCAACAAGCTCAACAACAATGGTGCAGCCGGCCTGCTGACCAACCAGCTGTCCGTGCCCGGATCGCTGTCAACCATCAAGGCAGATGTGCTGGGCAACGAGATTTCGGGCAACGGTGGTGGCGGTATCGTCTCTCGCCTGTACGGTGTGAACAACACCCCGCCGGTGCCTCCGGCACTTGTTGACAACAACCGGCTGGACCTTGTAGTCGGCGGAATTGCACCAGCTGATGCCAATACAATCAGTGGCAACACTGATGTCGGTATCGATGTCTATGCCACAGGCAATGGCAACGCCATGGTCAACCTGCAGAATGTCACTGTCAGTGGCACGCTTGATGGCGCTGCCGCCAGCCTCGACGGAGACGGTATCCGCCTGCGTCGCGACAGCTCGGCACTCATCACTGCTGATCTGAACCGAGTCTTCGCGACCGGCAACAAAGGCGGTGGCCTCGTCGTGGAAACCCAGGGCAACGACCGACTGGATCCAAACCAGCCCAGCTCCGGTACTGCCAACACCGTCACGATCCACGACAGCAGCTTCAGCAGCAACGTGAGAAATGGTGCCGTCTTCCGCACCCGCGGGGACTCCACCCTGATCACCGACGTGTTCAACAGCACCTTCTCAAACAATGCTCCGGCAGCAGCCACCGATGTGTCTCCGCCCGGTCAGAGCAACGGTATCCTGATCGAAACTGCTGAAAACAGCTCCATCGGTGACCCGAACTCCGGAATTGCACCCGGACGTCGATCACACTTCGAAGGACTCGTGATCAACAGCAACCGAGATAACGGGATTCAGGTGAATGCGATCGAGGATTCACGAGCCCTGCTGGAAGTCACCAGTGCTCCCGCACTGCCCACAGGTACTCCGCACGCAGCCGCCTCAACGCTCGGCAGCACTTCCATTTCCAACAACGGCCTCAACGGTATTGATATCAATACTCCGGGCGGTCGCTCAGATATCCTCGTCACCTCTACTCCAGGTGCCAAAACCACAATCTCCGGCAACGGTGTGAATGGCGGAGGCAACGGTATCCGCTGGAATGCTTCCGGAACCTCTGAGGGCACTGTGCGAGTCGTCAATACGACGATCGCCTCCAGTATCCGCGGACCCAGCGAAGATACCAACGGCGATGGTGTGCTGACAGCAGCTGAAGACCTGAATCAGAACGGCGAGATCGACTTCCTCGACGGCGATGGTATCCAGGCGAACTTCAGCGGCAGCACCACCTCCAACCTGATCGTTGGCGGAGTCGGCGAAGGCAACATCATCCAGAAGAACCAGGATGACGGTGTGGCCATCACAACCATCGGAGACTCGACAACCGGGACTCCGCTGCTCACCACTCCCCGTCCGATCATCAATATCTCGTACAACACCATCGGCGGGACTGATAATGGCATCGCTGCCGGCAACGGCGGGGATGGTATCAGCCTGAACAATATCGGCGGAACAGCCATCGGTGTTCCCACCGCGGCTGTCGACTTCACTCTGCCAGTGCTGACGGTCAACGGCGGTGTCACCGAAATCGGGCCAGTACCACAGTTCATCGCATCCAACAACGTGATCAGCAACAATGCCGGTCGCGGTGTCAGCCTGCTGCTGAACGGAGCGGCCGGAACTCGTGACCGCGAACTGGGTGTAGCCGGATTCGACTTCGACCCGGTACGCATCTCGCTGCTGGATAACACCATCGAAGCCAACGGCGAAGAAGGTGTGTTCTTCCGCGGTGACACCAACATGAACCAGAGCCGGTTCGTGTACCTTGGCAACACCGGAGCTCCCAACGATGACAACCAGAACTTCTCACCGTTCCGACCGGAATTCCAGTTCCTGAATGTTGGTACCTACAACGGCAACACCGGATATATGGTGCCCTACCTGAATCTGCACTCTGTCCAGAACACTCTGTTCGAAGTGCGAGGCAACACGATTCGGAACAACGGTCGCGGCGGAGTCACCGGAGAAGGTCTCCGCATCGATGTGGGAACCGGAGCCTATGTGGCGGCAGATGTTCAGAACAACGTGTTCGGCGGAAACCTGGAAGCAGACTTCGCTACAGCTTCCTTCCTCTCAGCCGGCAACACCTTCGACTCGGCTGATACCTCCGGCCAGAACACCTTCGACTACATCTACCTCGATGACGTCGCTCAGATGGACCTGCGGTTCCAGACGAACACCGGCAATCAGATCAGCGTGACAGATGTCGGAGCCATCTACACGAATGCTGACGCTCTGAAAGCTCAGTTCTACGGAACCATCGGAGTACAGCTCCGGGATGCCTCGTTCTTCCAGGTCGACAACGGCCCGAACCTGAACAGCCCGAACAATATCTTCAACAACTTCGGTATCACCCAGGATGTCCAGTCTGCCTTCAATGCAGGCAACTACAACATCCGCGGTGCAGCTGATCCGATCTGGCCAAACCCGGGCTTCCTGCCCTTCCTGCCCTGATCTGACAGCCATCGCTGAAGCAGCCAAAGGCCACCCGAGATTCTCGGGTGGCCTTTTTTGTTTGCCAGCCGACCTTTTGTTGCCCGATCGCAACATCCACCGACGCTGCCTGCCGCCAGAGGTCAACATCAGGACCACGATACCGTTGTTCAGCGACAACAGGTCCCCTCCCGCCGCATAATCCAAACAACCCCTGCAAGCACTGCAGCCCTCACAATCGTTACAGTCGGCAGCACTGATACGGGCGGAACACAGCCACCACGCAATGCTCGTTTTCACTGAGATTCAGTTGACTGATATTGAGTCGTCATGCTGGCTGACCCTATCTAGGGGGTCTGGATGTTTGGGAAGTTTGCAGTGTTCCGGTTGTCTGGATCAAAGGGGCGTTCTGTTCGGCCAACAACAGTTGCACCGTCGGCAACACCTTTTGAATCCATGTCGATTTCCGGCAACAGGCCAGCCAAATGCTGCCTGCAATCGCCGGCTGCAACTGGTGCACTGCAGCAGCATCTTCACGCTGCCCTCCCAGCTGTCCTTTCCGTTCCGACTGTCGCATTGCCTGCAGGGTACCAGCATGTTGTTCAACTTCAGAAATCTGTTTCTCGCCGCTGTCGTTGCCGCTGCGGCCTCTGCCACTCTGCTGCAAACTTCAACAGCGGCCGCCCAGGACTCAGGCTCCAGCGGCACCATTCGCCTGAAGCCGATCAAAGTCAGCTCAGTCCCCAAACCCTCCAGCAGCGGCTCATCGGCCAACTCCGGCAAAGGCTCGCTGTCCTCAGGGTCCGGCAGTGTCGCAAAACCGGCTGCCCCGGCCACCAGCTCAGCCCCGCTGGTGACACCCAAAATCACTGTTTCCGGCAAGTCCACTCCTCCGGCGCCGCAGTCGAAGCCCGCGGTTTCCGTCCCCTCAACAAAGCCGCCCGTCACAACTGCACCGACCGGAACCACGTCCGTCAAGACGACGTCCGTTCCGAAGCCCGGCACAGTGACGCCTGCGGCCAGCACGGGGACGACCGCTAAGACTGCTCCTGCGGCGCCGGAGTTTAAACCGGCGGTAAGCACCACTGAACATCAGCCGGCTGCCACCTCGGTGCCGAAGCCAGCCACCGCGTCAACGGCAGCCAGCACAAAGTCGACACCTCCGGCCCCCGCAACAACGTCGGGCAGCACAAAGCCCGCATCCGCAGCCTCCAACACCTCGGCAACGAAGCCGGCCACCACGACGACTTCCACCACAAAATCATCACCGCCTGCCCCCGCAACCACTTCGGGCAGCACAAAGCCCGCATCCGCAGCTTCCGCCACCTCGGTGCCGAAGCCAGCCACCACGACGACTTCCAGCACAAAGTCGACACCTCCCGCCCCCGCAGCAACTTCGGGCAGCACAAAACCCGCATCCGCAGCTTCCGCCACCTCAGTGCCGAAGCCAGCCACCACGACGACTTCCACCACAAAATCATCACCGCCTGCCCCCGCAACTACGTCGGGCAGCACAAAGCCCGCACCTGCAGCCTCCACCACTTCGGTCCCCAAGCCTTCCAAACCGGCGGTCGGGCAAAATCCGGTCGTGCAGACGCCTCCTAAAAAGGAAGAGCCCCGGCTCAAGAACACTCCTAAGCCCACAGTTCCCGTGAAGTACGACCGCAAGGACTACATCAGCAATAAGGGCAAAGGCAAGGGCGGTACCGGCATTCAGGGCGGCGGCGGATACTATGGCAACGACAATCCGGCCACCCAGTATTACTGATCCGGCAGCCCCGACGGGCCCCTGTAATCCCTGCGACTGGCTGTTTCAGTCGTCGACTTTGCGTTCTCAGCCCCGCCTCGGTTGTAGTCTGGACCTCAATTCTGTTGAATATGAGGCCCAGTACTTCAACAAACCCTGACGAATCGCCCGAAACTGCAGACGGACGAAGCGTTGGTTCCGTTTCCGAGGGCAAAGCAGGCGTGTCTAAACCTGAAAATTCAAACTGCAATCCTGCAGCTGGCATCCCAGGCCGGCTCCGGCTGTGTCTCGCGGCTTTCCTGCTGACATTTACCTCTGTTTCTGCAGACGAGCCTGCAGCGGCCCCGACCGAACAGAAAAACACACCGCAGATCAACGTGCGGTCCGGTGCCACCGGGCGATTTGTGTTCGGTCGCTGGGGTGCCGTCACCGCCACAGTTGCCAATCCCGGTTCGCAGACCGCCAAAAGTCTGGTCGTGGTGACTCCCTCATCCGGCGGACTGCAGTACGCCAGACGCCTGGAACTGCCCGGACGTACGTCGTTTGATGCCACCTGGCCGGTACTGGTCAGCGGTCAAAAGCCGCAGGGACTGGTGGATTTTCGCTATCTGAATTTTCCCACCGGGGAAGACGACGGCATCATTCGCACTCGCAAGGACGAATCCGAACTGCCGTCGTTCTCGGTACTGGCCTCAGAAGGACCGATGGGCCTCGCCGGGTATATCCCCGACAACCGCGAAAGTGTGCCGGTCAATGACAATCTGGTCGGGCTCATCCAGGCCGCCCGTTACAACAAACTCACGCTGGCCGGCCTCACTTCCTTCCTCGCTCGTGACATCAGCCATCACAGCGAATGCCTCGAACCACTCGATGCTCTGGCCATTGGTGACCCGCGTCTGGCGAATCATCCGATGGCCTGCGACGCCATTCGGCTCTGGCTGCAGCGTGGCGGCCGCATGTTCCTGCCGCTCGACGTCGTCGGCGAAGAAGTGGTCAAAGTTCTGCTGGGTGACAACTTCCCGCTGACGGTGGTCGGCGAAACATCGGCCACCAAAGTGGTCCTCGACCTCAACCCGGATTACTCAAAGGCACAGTATCCCGTCCGCTCGGTCACTCGCACCTTCCCCGAACCTGTGCGCTGGCTGCGAATTCAGCCTGGTGCCGGTGAAGTCATCTGGACCGTGGATGGCTGGCCGGTGGCCCTCCGCATTCCCGTCGGCCGCGGTTTCGTCGTGCTGACCACGATCGAATCCGCCGTATTTCTCGAATCGCGCGGCGAGGCCCCCAACGGAGCTCCGCCATTCACCACCATTGCCTCCAGCCGCCGCATGCTGGACACCCTGTTCGACTTCCGCCCGCAGCCTCTGATTCGCCAGGAAACCGCTGCTGCTCATGCTGCCAGCCAGGTGGGATATCAGATCCCCGGCCGATTCACCGCCCTGCTGCTGCTCAGCATTTTTCCGATTGCTCTCGCTGTGGCCGGTGTTGCGGTGCTGCGGCGTTCTGCGGGAGAAAAACTGATCTGGCTGGTGCCCTGTCTGGCGGCCGTCAGTGCGGTCCCGGCTCTGCTGGCCGGCATCAGCATCCGGTCGGTAGCTCCCAATACCGTGCTGGAAACTCGTGTCATGATGGCTGGCACAGGCGCCCGGGATGTCGTTGCCGACGGCTATACCAGCGTGTATGTCCCGGCTTCACTTGACCTGCCGGTCTCTTCACAGACCGGCACGATTCTGGATGCTCAGGCGGAAGCCGCCAATCAGGATTACCGCCGGCTGGTCTGGGAAGGCGCCGCTCGCAGTCACTGGGAACAGCTGAATCAGCCCTCCGGATTGAAAACCTACGGTTTGCGAGCAGTTCGCTGGTCTGACCAGCAGTTTCGAATTGTGGGCAGCTTTGACCAGCAGGGTTTTGTGGCCTCACTGCAGGCTCCGGGCTTTGAAGCTGCTGAAGACTTTTTGATGACAGGGCTGACGCCGGACCGCATGCGACTGTCGGTCGTGGACGGCATGCTTCGGGCCGGGCCTCAGGATCTTCTCGATCCGGGTCAGTTCTGGTCAACCACACTGACCACAGAAGAACAGCGGCAGCGCACAGGTCTGATGGAATCAGTCTTTGACAACAAGGATCGGACTGAGCCATTTCCGGCCGAGCCATTGGTGCTGTGCTGGGAAGGTTCTGATCAGACGCTGACGGAATTCCAGTCGGACAATCTGCGTCGTTCTCAAAATACTCTGATGATGCAGCCGATTCGCTGGAAGCCTCCGGCAGCCGGTGCCCCCATCACGTTGCTTTCACCGTTTATGTCAATGCGTTCGATTGAGACGCAGTCGGGCGGATTTGGCGGGGTGTACAACAACCCCAGACGACAGTGGGTGGCGATGGAAACGGCCTCGGATACTTTGCTTGAGTACCTGTTGCCGGAAGTTTGTCGCCCCTTCCAGCTCGACTCGGCCGAGCTGGTCCTGTCCATTCGCGCCGGTTCACGAAAAGTCCGTCTGCTGTCGGGCACGCCTGACAATCTGCAGCTGATTACCGAACTGGACAGCCCGCTGGGGAAACTGACCATTCCGGTGCCGGCTGAATTGGCAAAGCAGGCTTGTCTGCAGGGCCGGTTTTACCTGCAGATTGAAGTCAGTGCGGTCACTGGCAGCGGTGCCAGTGATCAGGACATGGGCGAACAGGACGACAACTACTCGGTCAGTCAGTGCCTGATTGTTCTTAAGGGCAGGCGGCTGGAAACCTCCGCTGAAACAGCCCCCTGAACTGACCTCTGCCGCACCGTCCGAATTGCACACACACACGCCACACACACACCTAATTCTTTCTGAAACACAGTTAACAGGCCGACCTGCAGGGACCTGATTCGAAGAAAGCAGACAGCTATGGCCAGTGACCAGCCAGTGGTTGAAATCAGTGAGTTGTCCAAACATTACGGCGAATTTGTGGCGCTCGACAAACTGTCGCTCAGCCTGAATCGCGGCAGCATCCTCGGCTTCATCGGTCCCAACGGTGCGGGCAAGACCACGACGATCCGCATTCTTGTGGGTTTGTCCCGTCCTACATCCGGTACTGCAAAGATTGCCGGGGCAGACTGTGTCCGCGAGCTGTCGAAGGTGCGGCGGCTGGTCGGCTACATGCCGGACAAATTCGGTTCGTATGACAACATGCGAGTGCGTGAGTATCTGGACTTTTTCGGAGCGGCCTTCGGGATTCCTCGCCGCGAACGTCAGAAACGTGTTTCAGAGGTGCTGGATCTGACCAACGCAGTCTGGATGCAGGACCGTTATGTCGAAAGTCTCAGCCACGGGATGCAGCAGCGAGTCGGGATTGCTCGCACACTGCTGCATCGGCCGGAAGTGCTGATCCTGGACGAGCCTGCCAACGGTCTGGACCCTGAGGCTCGTATTGAGATGCGAACCATTCTGCTGCGACTGGCGGCTGAGGGCCGCACGCTGATCGTAACCAGCCATATTCTGCCGGAACTGTCCCGTATCTGCGATCAGGTGGCGATTGTGGCCGGGGGAAAACTGCGAGCGATGGGAACGCTGCAGGAGGTGACTCGGACGCTGTCCCAGCGTCGGACCGTCGAAATCCAGCTGCTCAGCGGTGAAGGTATGCAGGCCGCTGCAGCTCGCGTCCGCAAAGCGCTCGAAGCCGATGCCGAAGTCACGGTCTCCGAAGCGGAAACCATCATCCGTGCTCGCACGTCAGCAGGTGACGACACCTTAGGCGAGCTGTTGCGGGCGATGGTACTGGCTGGTGATCGGGTTGGTCAGTTCCGTGAAGTTGCCGGGGACCTTGAAGAAGCCTTCGTCACTGCTGCTCGTGAAGCAGAGGCTGAACGTGATGCAGCGGGTGCCGCACAGGCCGGCAGTCGGGAGGTGTCGAAATGAGCGGCATCGGAGTCATTCTGGGGCGTGAGCTGCTGGCCCTGCTGCGCAGCTCCAAAGTCCTCGCTATTCTGCTGACGGTTTCTTTGGCGGCGGCCTTCGTGGTGCTGCTGAAGTGGCCCACAACCGCCATCGTGGACCTCGACGGAGCCCGCGGACGGGAAGTGTTTCGCTGGATCACCTATTCGATGCTGGCAGCATCGATTCTGGCTGTGCCCGTGTTTCCTTCGACACTGCTGGTGCGTGAAGTACGCCGCAGAACTCTGGAACTGCTGCTCAATTCGCCGCTCTCCAGATCGTCAATTTACTTCGGCAAGCTGCTGGCCATGCTGGGGTTCGTCGTGCTGCTGCTCAGCACCACTGTGCCGGCCATGGCCGCCGCCTACCTCATGGGCGGGCTGACTCTGACCGGTGATATCCTGCGGATGTACGCGTTTCTGCTGGTGGTCTGCCTGCAGCTGATTGTCATCGGACTGCTGGTGGGCACGTGGAGCCGCAATACGGAATCGGCTCTGCGCTGGAGCTACGGTGTGACCTTCGGGCTGACGATCGTTCCCTGGTTTCCGGATGCTCTGTTCCCCGGCGGCACCAGTCCGCTGGCAAAGGGCATGGCCCTGCTGAAGCTGATTTCGCCAATTCCCGGACTGCTGCAGATGCTCAATCAAAACTCGTTCAGCGGCACCGGACTGATGGAATCGCGAGATGCCGTCATGTTTTACCTTGCGTTTGCCGGACTGTTCATTGTGGTGGGCAGTGCCGTCTGCATTTCACGGCTCAGCCATGCTCTGCTGGACCGCTCGCGTTCACAGGGTTACATCACGGACGATCAGGAAGGCTGGATTCAGGCCAGTCGCCGACTGCTGTACATCGTTGACCCCCAAAAACGCTCAAAAGGCATTCCCTGGCTGGTTAACCCGGTGATGGTCAAGGAGTTTCAGTGTCGTGAATTTGGTCGCATGCACTGGCTGCTGCGACTGGTCGCCGGCTGTGCCGTATTGTCCCTGCTGCTGACCCTGGCATCCGCCCGCGGGACAGAATCGCGTGGTGTCGAATACACCGGTGCACTGATTATTGTGCTGCAGGTTTCACTGATCGTACTGCTCACGCCAGGACTGGCAGCCGGCATGATTGCCGGTGAGCTGGAAGGTGGCAGCTGGAATCTGCTGCGAGCCACTCCCCTGGGACCAGCACGCATCCTGTTCGGCAAACTGGTCAGCGTTCTGCTGACGCTGGCCCTGCTGCTGTGTGCCACGCTGCCGGGTTATGCGGTGATCATGCTGATCAAACCCATCCTGCAGCCGCAGGTGGTTCAGGTACTGGGCTGCCTCGTGGCATCTGCGATGCTGGCCATGCTGATCAGTGCTGCGGTCAGCAGTCTGTTTCGATCCACAGCCATCGCAACAACAGTCGCCTACGGTGTGCTGATCGGACTGTTTGGCGGAACCATGCTGGTGTGGGTCAACCGCGATGCTCCGTTCGGCCATGCGATGGTCGAGAACACACTGCGGCTGAATCCGATGGCCGCTGCACTGAATGCCATGCAGGCCCAGGGCTTCACCAGTTACAACCTGCTGCCATCAGCATGGTATGTCGCAGCAGTCTCCTCAGCCCTGCTGCTGGTACTGTTGTTTGTGCAAACCCTGCGACTCACCAGACCCGACTGAACGACCCACTGCCCGTGCTTTTTCAAATCCGTCGCTCGTATCTTGTACTCGGTATATTGTCCACGGTGGCGATCGCAGTGATCGGCGGTGTATCGGTCTTTGCTGCCGCCTTGAACATCGATCGGTCTTTTCGTTATCCGGTTCCCATGGCTTACGGGTTTGGCTGTTTTTGGGGCGCGTGGTTTGTCCTGGCCTTGTATTCAACAGCGTTCGCCTGGCGTGATCGGCTGACCGTAACTGCCGACTGGATCAACCACAAAGGCGTCTTTCGTACCGTCACAATTCCGGTTGCCGCAATCACCGCTGTGGAATGGATCCGCAATCCCAATCGAGTCGTCGTGCGATATCCGCACGGGCGAATTAAGATTGAACTGGATTGTTATGTACCGGACGCCCGCGGGCAACTTGTGCAGTTGCTGCGTTCGCTGAAGCCCGCAGAACTGCAGTCGGGCTGGTCTGCATTCGAAGTATCTCATCTGCGGAACTGTCAGCCGGCACCGCGGTCTCGCGGTGCTGCTCTGGTTTGTTTGCTCCTGTACGCGGCCCTGTCGGCTGGCGCGGGCTACGGGTGGTTGTGGCAACTCGGGCTGCCGTTTCTGCTGGTGTCAGCGGGGGCCGGGCTCGCCGCTGTCTGGTACCTGGTGCGGATTTTCAGGTTTCAGCCGCACCTGCCGCCAGCAGCAGGCCCTGCTCAGACTGTGCAGCCAGTTGCAGCGCGTGAGCAATGACCTGAGTGCGCCAGCGAGGCGCTGCCGGGCAGTAAAGTTCAACCAGTCGCTGTCGGGCCTGATCCAGTTCCGCCGCATCAGCCGCTGCCCAGTGGTGCAGTCGATTTTCTGTTCTAAGAGCAGCCAGCAGACGCAGAGTGGAATACGTCCCGAATTCTGCGAAAGCAAACAGATAGTGCGGAGCCAGTTTGCGCGAGACGCACCAGCGGCCAAAACTGCCTCGAACCTGATAGGAAATCCCGGTGGTGCTGGTTGTTTCAAACGAGTCTGCTCCAAACCAGTCGGTCAGCCACCGGTGCTGCAGCTCTGTCGCCGGATAATCAAGCAGCAGGCGGCACTGTCCGCGGCGGCCCAGGCCCGTATGCAGGTCGAGGTGACAGACGTGAGTACTGCCGGCCAGCCAGTGCGGCAGCCGCTTTGCCAGCAGCAGTTGTGACTGTGATGCTGCGGTACCCCCGAAAAACAGGCCCCTCGGGAATTCATACTGACCGCCGGCGATGGCCTGCCGCAGACCGGACAGGCGGTGGCGGCCGAGCAGTCTGAGGAGCCGGGCTAACAGGCGCTGTGGCGAATCTGACTGGCTGGTCGGGTTCAGCAGCGGATCCAGTGCCGCATAACCTTGTGGCCCGCCGGCGAACACTTCACCGGGCAGCAGAAAATTGCGATTCTGATCGACGTTGTTCTCATCGAACCGTCGCCGCCAGGCAAAGCCCCAGGGATTGACGGCATGCAGAAACAGGCAGCGAATCTGCGGAGCTGCCCTGTTGTGTGCGGCCCAGTGTTCCAGCAGCGCGGTTTGTACCGCCGAGCCAAAGAAACCTTCCACTCCGTGAACCCCTGACGAGACCACCAGCACTTTGTCGGGGGGCTGCTGCTGCGAGCAGGCGATGTCGATGGTCAGTTCTGTACCATCCGGCCCTGAAGCAGCGATGGGCAGCGATTCAAGCTGCCAGCTCAGGGCCGCCGCCGCCTCGCGAAATCGCCGCCGCGCCTCGGAGTACCCGGGAGAGAAGCTTGTCAGAATCCCTGACATGAGTCATCAGACCTCAGCGTTTCTGCGGGATGTAGCTGAGTATGGCACCGCCCCATGTGGAGGCTGCAATGCCGTACATGCAGCAGATCCAGAGTCTGCTCTGCCGCACCGCGAGTGCTGTAACTTCACTTTTGAATTTGCTCAGTGCAGCTGTCGTTTCGGGCAGACCGACGGCTGTTTCTTTGTTAATCGCCGATTGCGCAGCCGCCTCCAGCGCCTGCAGTTCCCACGGTATCATCAGCTCGCCCACATTGACCGTCACGATAAGTGAAAACAGCAGCAGACTCCAGATCATCGCGACCGTCTTTCGCAGGCCACGCTGCTGCGAAAATAAAGTCAGCAGGGGGAAAGTCATGCCGAGAAACAGTGCGGCGGTCATCAGTTCCCGTGGCCGCGACAGCCCGCTCGGCAGCAGGACGAAGCCCATTCCAAAGACGGCCGCCAGTACCAGACAGCCTCCGATGAGTTTGGCCTGCAGTTTTCTGTGCGGCGGCAGTGCATGTCGACCAAACGAACTGGACATCAGGATCAGGTCAAACAGGGCGGACGCCGACCAGGTCGCCCAGATGAACAGCAGATAACCCAGAATGATGACCGGCGTCAGTGGATTCAGTACCGGCACCGCGTTCGTAATGGCCACCAGGATACGCTGGCCAAACACCATCCCGATAACCAGCAGCAGCTGAGCATTCTTCGAAAACTGACTGGTCCACAGCAGAAACGCGAACAGCCAGCGATAGATGGCATAGCGCGTCTTCATGGCTTCGATCATGCCACTTTGAGCATACTCGCTTTCGGGGTTCAGCCGCAGGGATTCCTGAAAACTGAGCAGTGCTTTTTCGGGCTCCCGCAGATGCAGTTGCCGCCAGCCTTCGTTGGCATGCGCCAGCGGGTCATTTGGAGTTCGCTGCAGCACCGATGCTGCCGCCTCCGCCGCCAGCTCACGCTGCCCCAGAGACATCAGCGCCATGGATCTGAGATTGCTGCAGGAGAAGTCGTCAGGATCCTGTTCAAGCCCCTGCTCAGCCGCTGTCAGGCAGGCCTTCCACTGATTATCGCGAGCTTCGATGGCGGCCAGAATGCCAAAGTGTCCGGACTCCCAGGGCTCAAGGCGAAGTGCTTCCTGAATGGCGCTGCGGGCCTCCGGCAGACGATTGCGATCCAGCATGATCATGGACAGCTCGCTGTACCCGCCCGCTTCCAGCGGGTCGGCGGCAATCGCCAGCCTGACTTCCGCAGTCGCTTCTTCAAAACGTTCCTGATGCCGCAGGCAGACTGCCAGCAAAGTGTGGGCCAGTGAATTGTTTGAGTCTTCTGCGAGGGCCAGACGAAGTTCCGGCTCGGCCAGCTCATAGCGATCCTGCTGGATCAGCAGTTGCGCCCTTTGCATGTGGACGTTCATTTGGTGATCTTCAGGTATTTAAGGATGTCGTCGTACAGGCCACTTTGATTTGAGTACAGAGCGTAGTTTCTGGCAGACGCGAACCAGTCCTGAGTGGAGGGACGAACGGATTTTGCCGCCGCCTGCAGATCACGAGTCTCGATGGGTTCCGGCCTGCCGGTTTTCATTGCCTGCTGCAGTTTGGCCTCGATGCAGTTGTCCACGACAGCCTTCAGATCGGCACCGGAAAACTGTTCGGTCCGGACCGCCACTGCATCATGATCGATCGAGCCGACTGGTTTACCCTTCAGCAGCAGACGCAGAATCTCTGCACGCCCTTCGCGATCCGGCGGCGGTACAAACACGATCCGATCGAATCGACCGGGACGCCGGAACGCCGAATCCAGACTCCACGGGGCATTGGTGGCCGCCAGGATCAGAACGCCGTCATTGGATGTTTCCGTACCGTCCAGTTCCGCCAGAAACTGATTGATCAGGTGTCGTCCGGCACTGTGTCGCATATCAGTGCGGGAAGCGCCCAGCGCATCGACTTCGTCGAAGAACAGCACGCTGGGACGACTGCGGCGCGCTGTTTCGAAGACTTCGTGCAGCTGTTTTTCGCTGTTGCCGATCCACATATCCAGGACGTCGTGAATGCCGATATTCATGAATCCGGCTTTGATCTCACCGGCCGTTGCGCGGGCCATGTGAGTTTTCCCGCAGCCGGGCGGACCGTACATCAGAATACCGCCGCCAATGGACTTGCCATATGCGCGAAACATATCAGCATGCTGCAGCGGATAAATGATCTTCATGCGGATGTCTTCCTTGACAGCCGCCATGCCACCGACGTCACTGAACGTGATTTTGGGACGTTCAATCCTGTCTGCCGCCCCGGACTGCTCGGCGGTGTCTGAGGTTGCATCCCAGGCACTCCGCAGGCGGCCGTCTGAGACGTCGGCAGACGGTCGAGCATCGATGCCCAGTCGCTGAGCGAGGTCTTCGTCGGCCACGGCGGGATCTTCACTGATCGCCGCGCGATACTCAGAAACGGCAAACGGCACATCACCGCGCTGCAGCAGCAGGCGGGAGTGCAGCAGGTAGGCGGCGGCTGAAGTTTCACGACGCCCCACCAGCTCTTCGATAATCACGATCGCCGCCGAATACTTTCCGGTTTGGAAATAACACTCAGCCAGCCCGAGCATCAGTGCGGCATCGCCAGGCTGGCGGTGCAGCAGCAGCTGCCATTCAGATTCAGCCTCATCAGCCTGCCCCAGCTTCAACAACGACTCGGCCAGATGCTTCCGCAGAGGAACATTATCCGGAGAAACACTGAGCGCCTCGCGGAGCGACCTGATCACAGAATCATTCATGGGACGAACAGTCGTG
>JBJTPZ010000118.1:0-2304 GCA_046075365.1 Planctomycetaceae bacterium | reverse complement strand
GGTGACTTTGACAGCAGCATCCTGATTCGGACGTTCACACTGCAGGCCGGCTGGCTGTATTTTCCGGTGGGCGGGGGCATTGTGGCGGATTCTGATCCGATGGACGAATATCGGGAAACGCTGCACAAGGCGTCAGGGATGATCCGATCCCTGAGAACAACTGCCGGCATTCGATGACCCCATTTTTCACCTTAATTCCGGTCATTTCTCAAAACCGGAACGGATGACCGGATTGCAAAGCAAGGCTCGCGCCCGTTACGATCCGGTTTGCATCCGGTGCGACCACGTCGTCACCGGAATGCCTGACCAATTCATCCCGTAGTACCCAAATTTTCCGGAGAACACCTGTTATGGCGGAACCCACAGTCGCCGAAGCTACAGAATCAGGCCAAAAGCTGGTCTTCTGGGGCTGCTTTATCGCGCTTGTCACAACTTCGTTTGCCTTTGTCAGCCGCATCACACTGTGCAATGTTCGATTCGGCACCGAGTTCGGTCTGGATTCTGTGAAGATCGGAGAGCTGATTGGAGCAGGCATTTGGCCTTTTGCGATTTCGATCATTCTGTTCAGCCTGGTGATCGATCGAATTGGCTACAAGGTAGCGATGTTCTTTTCGTTTGCCTGTTTCGCGATTTATCTCCTCCTCGCGTGTCTGGCCTACAGCAAGATCGCTGGAGTTCAGGGCGAGGCACTTCCCGCAGCCCAGAAATCCGGCTATAACCTGCTCTATCTGGCAAGCATAATTCTTGCCCTGGGAAATGGCACGGTTGAGGCCTTCATTAACCCGGTCGTTGCGTCCATGTTCAGCCGAGAAAAGACGAAATGGCTGAATATCCTGCACGCTGGTTGGCCCGGTGGCCTTGTGTTCTGCGGTCTTGCGACGATTGCTCTGTCCGATACGCTCAAGACAGGTGACTGGCGAATCATTGTTGGTTTGATTGCGCTGCCCTCTGTCGTGTATCTTGCGATGCTGGCAGGAGCGAAATTCCCCAAGAGCGAAAATGAGGCAGCCGGTGTCTCTTACCGTGAGATGCTCGGTGAATTCGGGGCATTTGGTGCATTCGTGGCCTTCGGTCTGATTTTCATGCAGTTGGGGCAGGTCTTTGGCTGGAGCGAGGGCAATTTGAGTTATGCAGCGCCTGTGCTGACCGCCATCGTCACCGTTGGGTTCGGGCTGTACACACGCAGCGTTGGCCGTGCAATCATGGCGTTCCTGATCATTATCATGATGCCGCTGGCTACGACCGAGATTGGTACGGACGCCTGGATCAGCGGATTGATGGAAAAACCGATGGATGAACTCGGTCGCGATCCAGTATGGGTGCTGGTTTACACTTCCGCCATCATGATGGTACTGCGGTTTTTCGCCGGCCCGATTGTACATCGACTGTCCCCAATCGGTCTGCTGATTGCCAGTTCAGTACTCGCTATTTCTGGCCTCTACGCTCTTTCAATGTGCGGAAGTGCCGGTATTGGATTGATTTTCGTGGCTGCGACCCTGTACGGTTTCGGAAAGACATTTTTCTGGCCTACGATGCTCGGCGTGACAGCCGAACAATGTCCGAAAGGCGGAGCCCTGACCCTGAATGCTATTTCTGGAATTGGGATGATTGCAGTAGGTGTTTTGGGAACTCCATACATCGGGTTCCTTCAGGAACGTACGACCAGCACCGAATTGGTTGCAACAGCAGAATCGGCTGCCACTCAGGTGCTGTCGGATAAAGCCTATCTGGGCATCGCCTACAAAGCGATCGACCCGGAGAAGGAAAAAGCTGTCTCCGATGATGCTGCAAAGACCGCGATTGCGGCAGCCAAGAAATCGGGACAGTTCGACGCTCTTGCAAAAATGGCATTTTTCCCAAGCTTTATGTTGGCTTGCTACGTGATACTTCACCTGTACTTCAAATCAACCGGAGGCTACAAGGTGCAGTCACTTGGTGGCCATTAGTCGCCTCCTCAAGTTGAACACGATCAGACCAATTCACGCCAGCTCGTCCTGACAGGACGGGCTGGTTTTTTTATTGCAGTGCTCGGGCTGGAAAGCCCGAGCTACGGAAATCGCAGCAGTCCGTGGCAACCCCAAACAACTCGTCATTCATGTCGATTCGCGGTGAAAATCCCCACTCCGTGCCCCCTGCGATTCATCCGTGACGATCCGTGTTCATCCGTGGCAAAAAAAAACACACACCGCAGCCACAGCTGCCGGCTGAAATGTGCTCGGGCTGGAAAGCCCGAGCTACGTAAATCGCAGCAGTCCGTGGCAACCCCAAACAACTCGTCATTCATGTCGATTCGCGGTGAAAATC
>JBJTPZ010000117.1:0-18375 GCA_046075365.1 Planctomycetaceae bacterium | reverse complement strand
CTTCTGCAGCAATGGCTTCGGATCAAAAAAATCACCCTGATATGGACCGCCGTTCATAAACAGATGAATGACGCGACGCGCACGCGGCACAAAATGCTGCAGCCCCGCTTCACCAGCATCCGCCAAAGCAGTCGCCAGACCTATGCTGCCAGCACCCGCACCCAGCCCGCCAATCAGACTTCGCCGAGTCAGAATCGCACCGGGATTAGCTGGCCCATCGCTGAATTGCCCGGATTGAAACATACGCTGCTTCATCAGTGAACCCCCCGCGTCCCCAAGGCCAGACTGGCCAGACTAAAACAGCCGTCAATCGACCGCAAGCCCGGCACCAGCACCCCGATTATCGCCGTCACTGCCTGAAAACGCACAAAAAAACGAACAGAACCGGCAAATCATGGTGATTTTCTCTGCACTGAACCCCGACAGAACCCAAACCGCTGGATTCTCCGACAATCCCCTGCTAAATCAACCCTCGGTTGTTCAGGACTGACCCCACAAAACAGCATTCCAGGAGCACACAGATGACAAACACAACTGCCTCACGACGACAGTTTGTCACCACCGCACTCGCCGCCTCAGCCGCACTCGCCACTCCCGCCACCACACACGCCTCACGCCGCTTCGGCAACGAAACCATCGTCGGCGAAGGTGAATTCCAGTACCGCGCCGTCCATAATTTTCCCCAGCTCCCCGATAAATACTCCTGGCAGACAACCCATAATGTCGCCCTCGACAGTGCCGGAAACCTGTATGTCATTCACGAAGGACGACGAGAACTCAAAGATCACCCGTCCATCTTTGTCTTCGACCCAGCCGGAAAATTCATCCGCGCTTTCGGCTCACAGTTTCAGGGCGGCGGTCACGGCGTCGAAATCCGCAAAGAAGGCTCACAGGAATTCCTCTACGTCGCTGCCTATCAACAGGTCAAAGCCTTCGCCAAAATGACCCTCAACGGAGAAATCGTCTGGTACAAAAAAGCACCCATGGAATCCGGCCTCTATGCCGCAGGAGAAAACACGTCCACCGAACCCTCCTGGAATCGCAAAGGCTTCCTGCCCACAAACTTCGCCTTCCTCGATGATGGTGGCTTCCTGCTCGCCGATGGGTATGGCTCCTTCGCCATCCATCGATTCGACAGCGACGGCAACTGGAAAAGCTCGTTCGGAGGTGCCGGTGAAGGCAAAGGAACCTTCAATACTGCTCACGGCCTGTGGGTCGACAATCGACCCGGAAAAGACCCATCCATCGTGGTCACCGACCGCGCTCACAATACACTGCAGATCTTCTCCATGGACGGAGTCTATCGCGAAACTCTCACCGGATTCGGACTGCCGGCAAACGTCGAAACCCACGGAAATCTGATGCTGGTACCTGAACTCAAAGCTTGCGTCACTCTGCTGAATGAAAAGAACGAAGTCGTCGCTCGGCTGGGACGCGCCGTCGAAAGACTTGATGAAGTCAAGGACCTGCGAGGCAAACCGGATCAGTGGCAGGACGGCCAGTTCGTACACCCCCACGATGCCTGCTTCGCACCCAATGGCGACCTGTTCGTCGCCGAATGGGTCGCTACCGGACGCATCACAAAACTCGTCAAAGTCTGATCAAAACAAAACCCCCGAATCAAACACAAAAATTAAACGCCGCGGGAACAAATGCCCCCGCGGCGTTTTCTGTTTCTGCAGGTTGCAAAACCCTCAGTTCAACGTCTGCTGACCCGGCTTCCAGTTGCAGGGACACAGTTTGTCTGTCTGCAAAGCATCCAGAACTCGCAACACTTCATCCACATTGCGACCTACACCCAGATCATGAACCGCCAGCCAGCGCAGCACGCCCTGCGGGTCAATCAAATACACTCCGCGGTACGCAATACCCTTCCCACAGTCCAAAACCTCATAAGCTGATGACAACTCATGGTTCGTGTCACCAATCATCAGATGCTTCAGCTGACCCAGCTCTTTGTGCGAATCACACCAGCCCTTGTGGCTGAACACACTGTCAGTGCTGGCAGTCAATACCACCGTGTTCCGGTCCGCAAATTCACCCAAAGCCTTGTCGAACGCAATAATCTCAGTCGGACACACAAACGTGAAGTCCAGCGGGTAGAAATACAGACAAACCCACTTGCCCTTCAGATCAGCCAGCTTCATGTCCCTGAACTGAGCGTCCGTGCCGTCCTTGGTACGATCATATGCCTGCAATGCCAGGTCCGCGCCAGGAGCCGCCTGACCAATACGTATCCCCATAGTCCAACCCCGCCTGAATCAAAGGTACAAAACCCGCCGTTGCCGCACAGAACGCACAATTTTCGCCCCGCAACAACGCTCCGCCTGAGTATAGAAACGGGAATCCGCAATTCAACACTCACCATCCCATGACCGAAAATGCGACCAGCAGAAACGCAAAAACAAAATAGCGCACAAAAGTTTACACGTAATGCCAATTTACCGCCCGCAAGACCGCCAAAGGTTCCGTCTGCACACAAAAAATCGTCGTTCCCGGAACTTGAATCAAATTGACTCGGGAATTTGCTGCTCCACTGCAAGAATACACCCGTCATTTTCCGACGGAATCCCCACAGTACTCAGAATTTTGCCAACGCTGCCCGTCGCCCCCGGCGTAGTTCTCACTCGGGGGACGTCGCGTCCCGCTTTCTGACCGCAGCCGGTTTCGACAATCAAGGCCTGGAACACAGACGTGCTCGAACAGCTCCTCAACCTCGCTGAAATTCGCAGTCAGTTACTGGCCCCGCGGATTGACTGGACATGGACCTGGCTGACAGTATTCGGGCTGCTGATCGGCCTGACTGCCATTTCCTACGGCACACGACCAGGTGTGATCGCCCGCGCCACCACCAAAGAGGCTATACGCCAGCCGCTGTTTCTCCTGCTGCTGACACTCTCCTCTCTTGTTCTGATCGTCAACAGCATCGTACCGTTTTTCACCTTCGAAGACGAAGGTAAAATGCTCACCGAATGCGGTCTCGCCACACTGCTCATCGCAGGTGCCCTGCTGGCCGTCTGGACCGCCGGCACCAGTATCACCAGTGAGATCGAAGGCAAAACAGCAATGACCCTGCTGAGCAAGCCGATCGACCGCCGACAGTTCCTGTTCGGAAAGTACATCGGGATCCTGCAGGCCGTAATCTGGATGTTCCTGATCCTGACTGTGCTGTTTGCCATCCTGACGTTCTTCAAAGTCGGGTATGACCAGAAAGAACAGTCTCTTGACCAGACTCCGCTTTGGCAGTGGATCAAGGTTTCCGATGTCGAACTCCCGATTCCACATCCGGACCGCATGTCCGTTGTCGGTGCGATCCTCCCCGGAATTGCCCTGACATTTATGCAGGTTGCTGTACTCGGTGCAATCAGCGTGACAGTCGCAACCCGGCTCCCGATGGTCATGAATCTGGTTATCTGCTTCGCTGTTTTCGTCGTCGGAAATCTGACCGAAATCATCGTAAACTCCAGTGTTGAGGGCCAGGCGAACGAATCGGTGATCTTCACAGCCCGTTTGATTTCCATGGTTGTGCCGTCCCTTTCAGCCTTCAACATTTCCTCAGCTGTGGCCACAGGTCGCATTGTGCCTCAGGACTACCTGGGACTCAGTCTGGTCTATGCCAGCGCTTACATTGGCGCCATGCTGCTGCTGGGTTTTCTGCTGTTCGAAGACCGCGATCTGGCGTGAACCTGCGGGCTTTTCGTTGGATCTCCGATCACTGGAATCTGACAACCGCCGGACTGCGGATCGCCGCAGGAGCATGCCTATGTCGTCTTCACCCGAATTTCAGCGGCTCGTTTCCCTGCGGACACTGCCTCTCGCCCGGCTGGCTGCTGCCGTCTGCCTCTCGCTGCTCGCCGCTGCACTGCTGACTGCTGCCGTACTTGCCTGCACCGCTGCGGCAGTCGTCCTGCTGACACCAGAATCGGCCGCTGCTGTCGAATTTCGTAACCTCGTGCCCCGACTCCAGTCCCAGCGCAGCATCGCCATCGCTGCGGCATCGGCCACAGCCACATTCTGGCTGCTCCACAGCCTGCTCAACAGCCTCGCCTTCGCCGTGTGCGAGTCCATTGCGGCTGACATCATCACAAGAATCCGGCAGCACATTCACCGCAAGGCACTTCGACTCGAACCCGCCGACCTCACAGGGACACATGCCGACGACGCGCCAAAAGTATTCCATGCGTCAGCAGAAGGCCTCGAACGACACATTTCCGCATGGATTGCAGTTCTGTGCACGGCTTTGCCCACACTGCTGCTGACCGCAGCCGCAGCCGCCTTTGTCGCCCGCCACGTCGCAGTTCAGACCGCAGTACCCGTGATTCTCACTGCCATACTGCTCCGCCGCGAACGCAATCGACACCACGCTGCTGAACAACTGCTGGATGATCAGGTCAATCGCAGTCGACAGCAAATGGTACAGACACTCGGTAAAGCACGCATCGTCAGCGGCTTTGGTATGGAAGAACTCGAACATGCCCAATTCGACCTGCAACTCGCAGAATACCAGCAAAAACGTCAGTCTTTGAGACTCCAGCAGCGGCGCAGCAGACTGGCAGCATGGCTGCTGCTCACAGCCGCCACAGGGATCCCCACGCTGATACTGTCCCTGCAGCTCTCCGCCGGATTTTCTGTCTTCGCCTGCCTCACACTGCCTGCAATGCTCCTGATCCTCTTCAGAACCACCCTGCTGCTTGCCTCGCTGCCAGATCATTCGTCCGCCGGCGGAGAACTTGCAGACGAAATCACTGCCTACCTCGACCGCATCCCCGGAGTCAGCCAGGTTGCAGGCGCCGGCTTCCTCAATCCACTCAGTCGCTCTCTCACCCTCGATCAGATCTGCTGGGACGCAGAAGACGGTCGCCGCATCCTTGATGGACTCGACCTGCGAATCACCCTCGGCGAACGCATTGCCCTGCTGTCCCTGCAAAGACTGCCCGCCTGCGCACTCGCCAGTATGATCCCCAGACTGATCGACCCGTCCTCAGGTCGAGTCCTGATTGATGGACGCGATATTCGTGAAGGTACCCTCGAATCGCTCCGTGAAGAAGCCATCTTTGTTGGCGGTGATGACCCTGTATTCGACGCCACGGTGCTCGAAAATATCACCTGTGGCCGCCCCGACATTTCCAAACAGCAGGCTGTTGAAGCAGCCAAACTGGTGCACGCCGATCACTTCATCCGCAGCCTGCCAGGAAGTTACGAAACAGCACTCGGAGAACACGGCCTGCAGCTTGATGTCGGTCAGCGATTCCGACTCAGCCTGGCACGTGCCGCCGCTCGCCAGCCAGCACTCCTGATCATCGAGGAACCAGAAGCCGCTCTTGATAACGACACCAAAGCCATGCTGGATGATGCTTTCCAGCGGCTGGCTGATGACCGAACCATCCTCTTTCTGCCCTCCCGCCTGTCCACCGTCAAACGCTGCTCACGTATCGTGGTCATTCACAACGGACGCGTCGCAGCTGACGGTACCCACGAACAGCTGGTACGCACATCAGAAATCTACAGACACTGGGAATACCAGCGATTTCATCCCTTCCGCGAAGATCGTGAACTCGGCTGATCACGCCCTGCCGCACTAACCCCACGGCAGCCTCCGCAAAATTCGCTCCCAGCCACAGTAATTTGCAACCCCCGAAAAGATCAGCGAACAGCCCATCAGCAGCGTCAACAGCACACCAGTCTCATGGTATGCCGGCACAAGCGACAGCAACCCCGCAAACAGCGTCAATAAACCGTTGGCAATCAATGCCTGACGCCTGATGCTGATCATTCCCGCACTCCAGCTGCCTGCATGTTACCCAGCAACTCCTCAGCACAGGCCGCAGCAAACTCGACCGAATTGATCTCACAATCCAGATCTCGCACCCGTATTCCCCTGCGCAGCCCGTTGCACAGTGTCGTGAACAAAATGGCATCCGCTTCAGCATCGTGAAACGGTCCCCCAAAGGAGCTGATCATACTGATGCCCCGCAGCGGCAACAGCACCGTCACTGGACCCGTGGATGCATTGATTCGCTCGGCCAGCATCCGCCCCAGGCGTTCGCACTCCTCGGCCGTCGTCCGCATCAGTGTCACCTGCGGATTATGCACGTAGAATTTTCGCCCGGCGTACTTCTCGGGAATCGTCTCCGGAGGCCCAAAGTTCACCATGTCCAGACACCCCGGAGTCACGATCGCAGGAACACCACTGCGCGGTGCCGCAAAACCCCGGTCCGGACCCGCTGACAGAACTCCCCCTGCCAGCTCGTCCGCCAGCTCCGTGGTGGTCACATCCAGCACACCAGACACCAAACCACTCTCGACCAAAGACTCCATCGTGCGACCACCGACACCATTCGCATGAAATATCAGCACCTCATAACCCGCATCCTCAAGCAGTGGTACCGCAGCGTTGATACAGCCCGTTGTGTTGCCAAACATACTAGCCACAATCACCGGTCGATCAGCGGCAACTGCAGGAGTCACGGCAACCATGCCGCAGATCGCACCCGCAGCCCGCGACAGCACAACTCGCGAAATCCGATTCAGCCCCGAGATATCCACTACCGACGGCATCATCGTCACATCTTTGGTTCCCACATAGTGCCCAATATGGCCGCCGGCCATAGTACTCACCAGCACTCGCGGAAAACCAACTGGCAACGCCCGCATACCCGCCGACGCGATCGCCGTACCGCTGCTGCCACCCAGTGAAATAACACCCGCCAGCCCATGCTGAGCACACAGGATCGGCAGAAACCTGGCCGCTGCTGCCGCCATCGCTGACACCGCCGCACCCCGATCCCGCTGAGACAACACCACCGAAAGATCCAGACCAGCCGCCGCTAAAGCCGACTCGCGAGTAATCTCAGGGGACACTGTCGGGGCCGACAGAGTCCCCGCGTCAATCAACACCGGAACATGCCCCAGCGCACGAATCTGCTCCGCCACAAACGCATGCTCAGCACCCTTGCTGTCCAGCGTTCCCAGTACCGCAATCTTCGCCATCCCGGAACCTCCCGACTCAGATCCCCCGATCTGCCTCACTCACACCAACACCACAGACCAGCGCGAATCCATTACCGACGCTCAGACCGACTGTTCCGCAGAAAATAAAATCGACCGTCCTCCGCACCGCCCAAAAAGTCAGGTACGCCGTCGCCATCGAAATCCACCGTCGTCGGACTCACATCATGACCCTCAATATTACGCTTTGCCAGCGTACCGGCAGGAACCATAACCCACTGTCCAGACCGCTCCTCCACACATCGCAGCAAATCTGCATTCGCAGAATTCAGCAGAAAATCCGTCAGACCGTCACCATCCCAGTCCGTTGCACACAACTTCCTCCGCCCGCTCTTCCCCGCCGTCCCGGCCGTCAGCCGAATCGGCTGCCCCTGCGGATCCACAAAGGCCCGCCGCGGTGCCTTCAGTATCAACCGATCATCCCGACGAATACGCTCAAAAAAAGCCAGATAACCCTCGTGATCCAGCATCACCAAATCCATCATCCCGTCTCGATTCAGGTCCACAGTAACCGGTGTCGTACGCCACTGAGTCAACAAGCCGGAACCCTCAGGACGCAGCCAGCCCCAACCCAGCCTCGGCTGCTCCCCAGACCACTCCACCTCCACCGCTCGCGACTCCAAAAAACGCGGCTCCGCCCGAGTCCCTTCGTTTTTTAGCCAGCTCACACGGCCAAGAATCGAGTTGTAAAGAATGTCGGGCAGACCGTCTGCATCCCAGTCCGCCACACTCAAAGTCGTATAACCCCACTTCGCCTCCGCCGGACCCTGAATGCTGCCGTTCGGGCCAGCCTGTACCCGGAATTCCTCTGCCCCCACCCGCAACCGCTCGCCGGCAGACCAGCACGGCTCCGCAACACCCGCTCCACTCAAATTACGGAAAATCTCAATGTAACCCGCAGTATTCCCGGAAACCAGGTCCGTATCACCATCGCCGTCCCAGTCAACACCCACCGGCGTCGCCAGCGCACCACACTTCAATGTCTCTGCCTGCTGTCGAAAATACACCGGCGCACGAAACACAGGAGCACCCCGCCGACCCGGCACTGTTACGTTCTCCAGCAGCGCCACACGACCATCCTCGTCGCCAGTCACCAAATCCACATCCTGATCCAGATCCCAGTCGATTGCCACAGGAACAATCATCTGCAAATCAAGAACAATTGGCTGGCCCGATTCCGCTCGCAAACGCACACCGGTCCCATACTCCGGCTCAGTACGACTGCCCACGTTCTCAAACCACGTCAATCCGTCCAGAAACTCACCGCAAATCAGATCCAGATCACCATCTCTGTCGAAATCTTCAAAATTCGGCGATGGACAACCAAAAACATCCAAATCCCGCCCACCAGCCTGCACCCGAAACGGAGACTCGTACACCGGCCCCGACTCACTGCCAGTGTTCCTGAATACATAGACCCAGCCATGCAGCGGGCCATTGGTCCACTTACCAGACTGGTCCCAGGCATCGTCCCAGCCATAAAAACTCCAGTCCTCAATACCAACAACCAGGTCCGTCCGGCTATCGCCATCGTAGTCAGCATAACGCCACTGATTGTGACGAACCCGCGGCCCCTTAGGCTGCTGACCGGCCGGCTTGTGAAACCCCACATCCACCGGCAGCTTTTCCCGCTGCTCCAGTCCTCGCTCAAACAGATTCCTGTATTCAAAACCAGGCGAAAGTACCCGCACAGAACTGCCCACATAACTGGGCATCACGTAGTGCACCGTCCGACCCAAAAACCTCCCCGGACGAAACACCGGAAACTTGTGATCAGACGTTTTCCCCTCAGAATTCTCAAAAAACCAAAGACCATTCGAAGGCTTATCGGGACAACTGACCACCAGATCCAAATCCCCGTCACCGTCAGCGTCCACAGGTATCGGCCACGCCCACAAACCAACTCCCAAATCCACCTCCAAACCCGGATTCCTGTACTGCAACTGACGCAGTTCGTCCCCTCCAAACACAGAAAACAAGCAGAAAAAGACTGCAGAAAACCCCGCCAACATTCGAAAAAACGGCGTTTTCCACGCTTTTTTTGACCGCAATACACAATTCAGCCCCACTGCACTTCCCCTCGCCTCAGAAACAAGTTATCAGCACACTCACAACACACAAATTCACACTTCAACCCCACCTCAAAGACTTCTCTCAGATGATTCCCCGCATCCTCCACGCCCGATGTGCGTCAGAAAACCGCAAAAAAGCTCGGAAATAGCAATTTTCTGAGATTCGGTGGATTGACAGGCCGAGACCAGGGCGGTTTACTTCCGAGCAAAAATGCAGAGGGATTCGTGCGAATCCAATCGTTCACCCTCGTCCTCTACGTTCCTGAAACTATGACCAGAAAATCGGAGATGTTCTGAGATGGCCAAAAAAGCAGTGAAGCCGAAATCGATTTCCAAGTCCGAAATCCTGAACTCGCTGGCTGAAAAAACAGGCAACAGCCGCAAGGAAGTCGGGGCCGTACTCGAAGCTCTCGAAGCCGTGATTACGGAAAATGTCTCATCAGGCCCAGGGATCTTCACACTCCCAGGTCTTGTAAAGATCTATGTCCACACCAAGCCTGCCACCAAAGAACGCACCGGCACTGATCCACGCACCGGCAAGCCCATCACCTACCCGCCAAAGCCGGCACGCAAGATCGTGAAGGTCAAAGCACTCAAGAAGCTGAAAGACCTGATCTGATTCGCCTGAACTCAGAAACAGGCACGGCGGCAACTCACCGTGCCTGTTTTTCCAAAACCAGCGAATACACCGGCATTTTTTGCCGGTTATCTTCTTGACTACCTCATGACCCACTCCTAGCATTTCAGCATACTGCTGCAAAAACACTGCCCTTTCGGGCCGTTTTTTGCTCATCCGAAGTACCTGCAGCTCTCTCAGTTCAACTGAAATGCTGCCGCAATCGCTTCGGAACACCAGTTCGCGATTTGGGGGGAAGGAGGCTAGCCATGCTGGTACTGTCAAGGAAGGAAGACCAGTGTATCCGGATTAACGAGAACATCGTGATCCGCATCGTCCAGATTCGTGGTGATCGGGTGCGCATCGGTGTTGAGGCACCCCGCGACGTGTCTGTGCACCGAGAGGAAGTCCTGCAGGCTCTCTTGCAGGAAAAGCTCAAGTTTGGGCAATCCAGTTCCGAAGAATCCAGCGACACTGTGTCGGCAATGAATTGATTTCAGCGCCAGCCGTGTTTTAATATTGGACTGCCCGGCCCCATCGTCTAGTTAGGTCCAGGACATCGGATTTTCATTCCGGTAACAGGGGTTCAAATCCCCTTGGGGTCATAACCTCGGTCACTTTGACCGAGGTTTTTTTACGCGCCTGCCACAATCGCTGCCACGCAACGCACACCTGAACAGGAAACTCCAGCCTGTTCGCTTGCTTCCATGTCACCATCCACCGTACAGTTCTCAAGCCTGTATTTTCGGCAGTCCGCTCGCTCAGTGCGGCAGGCCTTTGAAGTTCTGAACGGAGCCGACATTGGTCTCCCAGTCCATCAGGAACCAGTACCTTGCCGACCCGGATGTTCAGTTAATGCTGAAAGTCTCCGAGGGCGATAACGCTGCCTTCGAAGAACTCGTCCTCAGGTACCAGGATCGACTTGTCGGGTTCTTCTTCCATATCGTACACGATCGACCAGCCTCCGAAGACCTCGCTCAGGAAGTCTTCCTCCGTATCTTCCGTTCTCGCGAACGCTACGAACCGACTGCCAGATTCTCCACATGGCTCTTCCGTATCGCACACAACCTCGCCAGCAATCATCGTCGCGGAAATCTCAAACGCCGTGAACTCTCGCTCGTGGCAGGATCGGGCAGCCACGAAGCACTGCCGGCAGAAACCAGCCTCGCAGAAAAATCGGCTCTCATGCCCTCCCGACAACTCGACTCCCTCGAAATGCGCGACGTCGTACGCTCAGCCATCGAAGAACTCAGCGATCGCCAAAAGACCGCAGTGATTCTGCACAAATTTGAAGATATGAGCTATGAAGAGATCGGTGAAATTATGGGACTCGGAACCGTCGCCGTAAAATCACTGCTCTCCAGAGCACGTATTCGCCTGAAGGAATCGCTGGAGAAATTTGCCTGAAAGAGCAAATACATGAGCCCGTCAGAAACTGATTCAGTGCACGAAAACGACGACTCAGTCGCACCCGATCCGCGCCTCACAAAACTCATCGCATACCTTGATGGCGAATTGCCCGCTGACGAGTCTGAAGTTATGGAACGAGAGCTGGCCGCAGAGCCCGCCCTCAGACAGGCAGCAGATAGCCTGGATCGCACATGGCAAATGCTCGGAGCTTTGGAGGAAGCCTCAGCCAGTGGTGAGTTCACAAAAAAAACTCTCTCATCAATCCGCACCATCTCCACTGCCGACACACCCCAGTCACTGCCCACAGGCAAGACCCCTTCCCGCCCGCACAAACTGCTGGCTGCAGCAATTGCACTGCTGCTTTGGACCTTCGCTGGATTTGTCGGCAGCAGCACCGGACTTCTGCTCGCAAGAAATGCCCCCACAGCCACAACCCAGGATGAGGAACTCCTGAAGAATCTCGACCTGTTGCTCGACTACCAGAACATGCGGCAGATACCCGATGCCCGGTTTTTACAGCAGCTGGCTGAAAACCAGACACCCAAAACAGAAACTCTGCCATGACACAACTTCGCACACGGCAATTCCTGCTGGGATGTTCCGGACTGATTCTCGGAACCGTCGCTGCTGTCTCAATCATCGGTACTCGCAACAGCAGCCAGATAACACTCGCAGAAAATGCTGCCCGCTTCAAACAACTGCCCGAGCAGGAACAACGACTGCTAAGACTCAGTTTTCGCGACTACCTCGCCCAGCCCCTGCAGCGACAGATCCAGCTGCAGGAAATTCATGCCCTTTCCAGCTCGTCTCCTCCGGCAAACACTGCACTCGCTCACTTCGGAAACTGGTGGAAGGACCTCTCTCGCCCCGACTGGGATACATGGGCTGCCCTCGATGAAAATGAGCGACTCCGGTTTGTCAAAGACCGCTGGAATTCAACAGAAAATCCCCGCGCTACGGCAGAAATCGAAATTCGTTTCCCGGCCACCTACGAACGTTTTTTTTCCCGTCTGCACCTGACGCATGCAGAACTGGAGTCCATAGTTTTTCAGCTCGTACCCGCCACAGAAAGACCAGCCGCAATCCAACAGACTCTCGCGGATTTGCCCAGCGATCGACTCCGGTCTCTTAGCCTGATTCTCTGGATGTTCCGGGAACTTGCCGAACAGGGTGAACAGCCCCAGCGAAATGAAATTGTCATTCAAAAAATGAAACGCATGAAGGAACTGCTGATCGCCAGCGTTCACGACGACGACTGGAAACAGAAATTCCAGTCTGCACTGCGCAACGTCGAAGGACGCAGCATCGAAGTCTACTGGCTGACGCCCGTCGTCTACGCCGTACTCGGACAGTCCGCAACACAACTGGGCAGAGAACTGCTCCGAGATTTCCCCGTTACGGAAGATGCCGTACTCGCAGAATTCGACCGCTTTCCAGCAGCTCAGCAGCAGGAACTGATGCAGTTGCCGCCCGCACAGGCGCGAGCTCGACTGCAATTCCTCGCCCAGATTCAATCCGCCCAGGGACCTCAACAAACCTTGCTGCAACAGTTTGCGGAATACTCACGCAACAGTGAACAACTGATGCGCACAGCAACTTTCGGCTTCGGCTCAGGTCGCCGCAGCAACGATTCACGCAGCGAAAATCGCTGATCCCTCAGATGCTCTGAAATCACACCCGAGACTCTTATGTGGAAATACTTCTGGTGCATCCTGTTTAGCCTCAGCGACTGCCCCACCGCGTTCACTCAGCAATCTGACTTCCACTCGGCTCTCCGCCTCGGACAACTCAAAACCGCTGTTGCTGTCGCCACGACAGAGCTGAACAATCAACCGGAAAACTCATCTGCAGCCTTCCGCCTCGGTGCTGCACAGTTCCTGCAGACCATCGAGCAGCTCGGACAGTCGCAGTATCGATATGGCCTGCTCGGTGACCGCCGACGCGCTCTGCCCTTCATGCGACTGCCAATCCCGGAAAACGATACCCCGGAAAAACTGTCTTACGAAAAAGCCCGCGCGATCTTTCAGCAGGCACTCAACGGATTCAACCAGGCAGAACAGACACTCGCCCGCATCAAAGCACCAGCCGCCGAACTGATACTCACACCCGCTGCAGTCCACCTCGACCTCAATGCCAACTCCCGCCCCGAACACAGTGAATCACTGCTGGAAATTCTGAGTGCCATAATGCAGACACCCGCTGCTGAATCACTCGCCCCCGCAGATCTCACAATCCGCTTCGATGACGCTGACGTGCTTTGGCTCCGCGGCTATTGTCATGTCATGGCTGCACTGGCAGAAATCATCCTCGCACATGACTGGAAAGACCAGTTCGAACGCACCGCCCACCTGTTCTACCCCTCCGTCGAAACTCCCTGGACCTTCCTGCAAAATGAAGGCCCCGGACCTCTCGCCGGTTTCAACGGACAAAATGTCCTCGATCTGATCGCACTGATCCACACCACTCGCTGGGATGTACGCGATCCGGACGGCATGCTGCGAGCACTCGCACATCTCGAAATCCTGCCAGCACTCAGCCGGCAGTCATGGCAACTCATCAACGCAGAGTCAGATAATGACCGCGAGTGGATTCCGGGCCCGACTCAGCAGGCAGCACTGAATTCAAATCTGCGAGTCACTCCGCAGATGCAGACACAGTGGTTCACAATGCTCGACGAAATCGAACTGATCCTGCAGGGAAAACTGCTGATCCCCTTCTGGCGCGGAATCGAAGGCGGCTTCAGCCCGTTCACCGGCGACTGGCCCGCCAACCCCGAACTCGGAATCAACGCCCGACGCATCTTCACTCAACCACAAACCTTCGACCTGCTGCTCTGGATCCAGGGCACCTCCCTGCAGCCATGGCTCGAAAAGGGACCTCAGGTCGATCCACGGAAATGGAACAGCATCGTCTCGGCGTTCCAGGGCCAGTTTCTGCTGTTCGCATTCTGGTTCAACTAACCCCGCAAATCACCGCACGTCACCGATGGGAATGCTCCGGTCCCGGAAACTGGCCGCACTGAACCTCCGCAATATACTGCCGCACAGCGCTGTCCGCCTGCTCACGCAACTGGCCAAACTGCTTCAGAAACCTGGGCCTGAAACCTGTGTTTAATCCCAGCATGTCAGCACCCACCAAAACCTGCCCGGTACAGCGCGGACCCGCCCCGATCCCGATCGTCGGAATACTCAGACTCTCCGTAATTCGACCCGCCAGCTCCTCCGGAATCAATTCCAGCACAATCGCAAAAGCACCCGCATCTTCGGCCGCACGAGCATCGTCCAGCAACTGCTGCTCATCCCGCTGAATCTTTCCCATGCCACCAAGTTGATGAACAGCCTGAGGACGCATGCCGATGTGGGCCATCACCGGAACATCAGCCCGACCTATCGCCCGGATCGTCTCAGCCTGAATCGCACCGCCCTCCAGCTTCACCGCGTCCGCTCCCGTACGCTTAATGATCCGCCCCGCGTTGCGAATCGCCTCTGATACGCTCGCCTGATAACTCATAAACGGCATGTCCACCACCACCAATGCACGCCGAACTGCACGCATCACAGCCCGGCCATGATAGATCATCTCACCAACTGTCACCGGCAAGGTCGTGCTGTGACCCTGCACAATCATCGCCAGGCTGTCACCGACCAGAATGCTGTCAACTCCGGCCTCGTCGAAAATTCCAGCCCACAGATAGTCGTAAGCCGTCAGCATCGTCAGGCGACGACCCTCCGCCGCGGCCTGACGAAATTGCGGTACCGTAACCTTCTTCACCGACTTCGACATGGCTGCACCACCCCTGCCACCGCTCAGGCGACATCCTTCACTATCGGATTCGTCAGTGTACCGATTCCTGAAATACTGATACTGACCTCGTCATCGTGCTCCAGCGTAAAACTGTCGTCCGGGACTATCCCGGTACCAGTCATCAGAAAAGCACCCCGCGGCAGGTCATTTTCACGGAACAGCCAGCCAATCAGTTCCTCCGGCGTCCGCTTCATCTGACTAAGCTTAGTTGCCCCCGAGTACACAACTGCCGATGCTCGACGAATCTGCAGACTGATTTCCACACTCTCAGACTCCAGCGGCTGCTCCGCCAGCAAAACACACGGCCCCAGTCCCGCACACTGCCGATAAAACTTGGCCTGCGGCAGATACAGCGGATTCTCTCCCTCAATATCCCGAGCCGACATGTCGTTGCCAATCGTATAACCAACAATCCGCCCCGCAGGATCAGCCACCAGCGTAAACTCCGGCTCAGGAACACTCCAGCGACTGTCGGATCGAACACGCAACGCCTGACCCGGCCCGGAAACACGATGGGGAGTCGCTTTGAAGAACAACTCCGGACGATCGGCAGTGTAGACTTTGTCGTAATTCGAAGCTGAAGACTCGGATTCCTCCATCCGCGCAATTTGACTGCGCTTGTATGTCACACCCGCCGCCCACACCTCCTGATCATCAATCGGGGCCAGCACAGTCACTGCCGTCAATGGATACGCCACCGCATTCGGCCTCAGCAGAAATCTGGCCAGACCGAACGGGTCCGAGGAATTCAGGATGTCCATCAGTGAATGACACTGGTCGATCTGGGTCAGGTCCAGCAGACGCACCTCAGTATCCTGCATCGATGCCACCCGCAGAGAACCATCGCTAAGTCGAATTTTGCAGAGTTTCACAGATTTCTTCCCGCTAAATACCACACAAAAGCTCAATACGTCCGATTCCTGCCGGTCCCCGAGTGTATCGACGAACCGCAAACCTCGCCAGTTGCCCCCTCACAGGCTGCCCGCACTTCACCATGAATGCATTTTTTCGGATTTGGAAAATCCATCCTCCAGTCGAAAAAAAGACACAACCTGCATCCGGAATTGCTGTCGTGCTGGAGAACAGAGAAAAGGATCTGTAGAGTAAATCCAGAAAAACTTCCGCCCCGGTCACCCAGAAAACACTTCCCACACAATGAAACCGGTCACTGGCCCTGACTTCGATTCACACGAACTCATCCCCGCCGTCGCTCAGGACGCCGAAACAGGGGATGTGCTGATGATGGCGTGGATGAACCGCGAATCCTGGCAAGAAACACTCCGCACCGGAAAAGTCTGCTACTACAGCCGCAGTCGCAAAAAACTCTGGCGAAAAGGCGAAGAAAGCGGAAATGTCCAGGAACTGCTGTCAGCATGGTTCGACTGCGATGGTGATACACTGCTCCTGAAAGTCCGACAGATCGGCGGGGCCGCCTGCCACGAAGGATTCCGCTCCTGCTTCTTTCGACGAGTCATTCCGGAAACCGGCTCCTTCGCTGTCGAAGGACAGCAGGTGTTTGACCCCAAAACCGTCTACAAACGCTGAAGCCCCAAATACCGTCACCACCCTCCCGGAACCACCCCAATGACCGGTCGCGTTCTCCGCCTTGGCATCCCCGCTGGCAGCCTGCAGGAATCAACCGCTGCTCTCTTCAGCAAAGCCGGCTACAACATCAAATTCGCATCCCGCTCCTACTTCCCGTCAATCGACGACCCGGAAATCGAGTGCATGCTGATACGCGCTCAGGAAATGGCACGGTATGTCGAAAATGGTATCCTCGACGCCGGCATCACCGGCTTCGACTGGATCCTCGAAACCGGCGCAAACGTCCACGAAGTCTGCGAACTGGTCTTCTCCAAAGTTAGCCGACGACCCGTTCGCTGGGTCCTGTGCGTTCCGGAAGATTCTCCCGTACGCTCCGTAAAAGATCTGCAGGGCAAAACCATCGCCACAGAAGTTGTCGGGCTGACTACCCGCTTCCTCGCCAAACATGGCGTCACAGCAAAAGTCGAATTTTCCTGGGGCGCTACCGAAGTCAAACCCCCCAAACTCGCCGACGCCATCGTAGAAGTCACGGAAACCGGGTCCTCACTGCGAGCAAACAACCTCCGCATCGTCGAAGAACTGCTGCAAAGCACCACCCGCTTCATCGCCAACAAAACCTCCTGGAATGATCAGTGGATTCAGGAAAAAATCCAGAATATCGCACTCATGCTCCAGTCCTGCCTCGAAGCCGAAGGAAAAGTCGGGCTCATGATGAATACGCTCGAACATAACCTCTCCGCCGTACTCGCTATCCTGCCCGCATTGCAAAAACCCACAGTTTCACACCTCTCAGACCCCGCCTGGGTAGCACTCAATACCATCGTCGATGAAAATATCGTCCGCTCCATCATTCCACGGCTGAAAGCCGCCGGAGCCCGCGGAATCGTTGAATACCCCATCAGCAAAATCATCGACTGATCATCCGCCAGAACACCCCCGTGGCAAAATAGAAAACCTGCAGAAACACTGACGGATGTGCCAGTTGTATTCAGACTGCCAGATAAGTCTGCGTTTCAATTCCCTTTCATTGGCTTCATTTTCGCCCCGACCGCTACAGAGCGACGATACCGAAAACAGCCCTGTTTGAGCCTTCTTCACATTGTGTGGGCTCGGGAATTTTTGCCGACAAGTGCGTCACTCGCAGTGACTCCGACGCGGGATGTTGGCAGGTATACCGGATCCAGAACACTAATGTCTCTGGGAGGGACTTTGGTGTTCCGCGGGTCATGGATGAACGCGAGGGATTGGAAATGGTCAAGCGATCATGGAAGTCACTCCTGTCCAGCGCAGCTCTGCTCAGTGCCTTCTCGGCCGCAGGGATTGCGGCTGCAGGCGATGGCTGCTCGGAAGGATGCACAACTGCAGGTTGCCCGGACTGCAAATCGTGCGAACAGGTCTTCAACGATGCCGGACAGAAATTGACTGATCAGCTGGCAAAAATGAGTGCCTGCGGAGATGGCTGCGGAAACAATGCCAACTGCAGTGCTCCTCAGTCAGTCTGTGACAGCGGTGCGGCAGATCCTTGCGGTGACCCGCTCGGTGACGCCTGTGCTGAAGGCTGCGACGGCGGATTGTTCGGCGAATCCGGCAGCGGAATCGAATTCGGCGGCTGGACTCAGTTCGGCTACCAGAACAACCCAGACGGAGCATTCACCGGAAACGGCGCGTTTAACAACGTGCAGTTCGGCGGGGGCTTCGACAACTCGAAGGAGTGGGATGTTTTCGGACTCAATCAGCAGGGTCTGTACATTGGCCGCACCGCTGATGGCTCGAAAGGTCTTGATCTTGGTTTCCGTGCCGAGGCAATCTACGGGATCGACGGTAACGAAGCGCAGTCATTCGGCAACAACTTCGGCCGTTATGACTTTGATGAGAAGTGGAATCATGGGATCTACGAGTGGGCGCTGCCGCAGTTGTACG
>JBJTPZ010000116.1:0-4188 GCA_046075365.1 Planctomycetaceae bacterium | reverse complement strand
GGGTACGCAAATCCAGCAGCAAACCCCGGCCGCTGCTGCTTAGTGTCACTTTGCAACGCAGGCCTTTCCAGCTGACCGACTGAATTTGTGGCGAATTCGCAGACCAGCTGGCTGCCTGGTTTGTCACAGTGAGGAACGCGACAAGACACTCCTGCAGACTCAGCCCGCCATGCGTGTATTCAACTCCCGCCCGGTAACAGCTGACACCGGGAGCCAGAGCGAAGTTCAGGTCCGCGTTCCAATACCACGGATACAAAGACTCGTTGCATGCTGCGCCCGGCTTAATGGCGGCACAGCGTCCCCAGGTATTGTCAGATAACGCCGCAGGAAGTTCCGTTTTCGGCAGTCCGCCTGGCAGCAGCAGCCAGCCATGATCAGTGACAATTCGCACGCTTTTCCAGCCCGCCGCCAGCAACTGGCTCACTCGGTCCCGAATGTTCCGCAGGATGCCATCGAGATTCCGTGAAAGCTGGCTTCCGCGGACGTGGCCTTCATGATCAATGTCACTGACTTCCGTCCATGCGGTCCCCCGCGGATCACCCGTGTCCTGATGGTCCAGAACCTGCCAGCCACTGTCGGTCAACAGCTTTTTCAACTGGTAACCGCCCTTCAATGACTGTCCGGTCGCTGCGACCGAAGGTTCAAAATCGGCATTCACATCCTGACCGCGGATCAGGTGCCGCACCGGCGTCACTGCGGGTTTGGCTGTGGCCGTGACGCTGGGAAGCGCAGCCCAGTGGGCTGAAAATTCCACAGCGTACCCCTGGTGACGAAGCAATCCGTCCAGGGACCTGGCCACATCAAAACGCAGACCATCGACAAACAGAAGGACCTCGCCGGCGACTGTGGACAGTGCTGCTGAGCCGGCAGCAGGGCGTCCGGGATAGGTCGTGGCTGCCACCAGCTTTTGCAGGTGGCGAGCGGAATCCTCCAGCCACGGCAGATAGAGGCTCTGAATGACAGCTCGCACCGCCGACAGGTCGTCCTGCGACTGCACGGCGGAAAGTGCTTCCAGCACCGCAGCATCGGCAGTCCAGCCACTTGTCTGGTATGCCGCAGACAGTTCATCGAGAGTTCCGATCGCCGCGGATTGCCTCGTGACTTCCGCCAGCGTTGTCAGGCTCTTCAGTGCCACTGCCAGCGGTGCCTCACCCAATTCGGCCCAGACGTGTTCGCGTCGGCAAGCATGCTGTTCTTCGGCGTCGAGGATCTGTTTACGCGCTTCATGGGCGGGCACCTGAGCGGTTTTCAGCATGAGCTGACGCAGGTTGCGTTCCTCAGCCTCGTTCCACTGTGGCCACGAACTTTTGTCGTCGAAGAGCCCGGGGGGCAGCTGCGTTTTACGAATAAGGCTGGGAACGACCGTGTAGCGCGTGGGTGCTTCGCAGAATCGCCCCCAAACCTTGTCCCAATTCGCTTTCCTGTAGGCCAGCAGCCCGGCGGCCTTGATTGGCCCGTCGTTCTCCGGGTCAAACCCCAGCTGGGACTTGCAGATCTCGACAAACCCCCGCCACTGGTTCTCCGTCCGCGCAGCGCGGAACGCCTCACCCTGATTCAGCCACTGCAGCAATTCACGGATCGGGTCACCACCGGAAAGCAGGTTGTTGAAGAAGTCCCGATCGAGGTGCCTGCCTTTGAGCAATTCCAGCTCTTCGTCCAACAGGCAGTACAGTGCAAGCTGCAGTGCCTGAAGGGTGTCGGTATCTTTGGCAACATCCAGTCCCAGGCCCCCCTGAGCAGACTTGAGGAATGCGCGAACCGTCCAGTCCTTCGAATTCACCTGCGACCAGATGACGCCGCGAAACTGCAGCTCCGCCAGCGGCTTCAGGGGGTCCGGGCACGATTCCACCGCCCGCAGGTCCTGGCGACTGACGCCAGGCAGGTAGATAACAGGGACGCTGCCAGCAGGCAGACTTCCTGGATCCACGGTCCCCGCAATCACACACCGCAGCCAGATGGCGGGGCCGATCTTTTTTCCGGGCAGGTAGTCTCCCAGCTGGAACAGCTCGGGCATTTCACTTTGCAGGCGCGCAATCACGGATTCCCACTGCCGATCGCCATCAGGCCAGAGGATGCAGGCCGGGGGTGACTGGGCATCGGGGTTGTGGCTTGCTGCCGCCCGTACAGTACTCATTATGGACTTGAAGATCTGCATAAGTCATCTTCGAACACTGAAAGGTCTTTGGTTCACACAGCCGGACGTCAGCGATTGAGATCGAAGAACCTCAGGATATCCTTTACGAGACCCTCGGTTCGTTTCTCTATCTGCTGAACTGTCCAACTCTTCGCTTTAGCCAGGTCACGATTGAGGCACAGAGTGTTTTTGTATCCAACAGGGCGCCCCTTGCGGTCGACGCGATCCCGCTTCTTCTCAAATGGCATGTTGCTGAGCGAGCTATTGTACGCGGACAATGTCAGGTTCCCGAGCACGTCGACGCAGGACCGTTGGTACTCAGCGGCAAGCTCTGCGTCCCCATCGGCGATCATATCAACCCACGCCCTCGGGATATTAGCTCCCTGCGGGAAAATATGTTCGATCGTCCACTCGTATTGCTTTCCATTCATTTTCCACAAATCAACCCACGATTCCCTGGTCATTCCTTCTTCGGCCAGCGCACAGAGCAGGAATCGCGTTGCCGTCGTGTTCTCGTCGTAGACAGGCCCGCAGAGTTTCTCCTGAAAGAACTCATCGCTTGCTGAGGCGTCAATCAGGTGCTGTCGGATCAGTTGTTCTACCTGGTCTCCCGTCGCTGACTGCTGAGTCAGATCCTCAACGATCGCCATAAACAGCCGAGTCAGGTCACGAGTTGGCGGAAGGTCAGTAATATTTCGCCGGGCGAAGAAACGCACAATGATTCCGACGATCGAGGTAAGGCGTTTGGCATCGAGCCCAAGTTCTTTCTTTCGGACCAACAGGTTCAAGGCCAGCAGATAGCCGGGGGCGCCCTGCACCCGCAGCAGATTCAGGAAAGCGTACTCGAGCTTTTTCGACGGATCGGGCTGGCCGTCCGCCAGAAGCAGAGCATACTGCTGCGCCGCAGTGGCCAGCTGGCCAAGGCAGCCCCGGGCGTCATGATTGATCAGCTTTTCGTAGATCCTGATGAGATTAGACCCCGTCGCCAGGGGCACATTGACGATCGTCTTCAGCCTCGACCGAAACCCATTGTAGAAGTGTCGAAAGAAACGTTCCTGATCGGATTCGTCAGTGCCAAGGTGAGCGATCAGTGCATTCCACTGGTCAAAATGCGCTTCAATTTGCCCTGGATCAGACTGCTCAAGGCTGGCGAGCATTTTGTTCTTGATCAGGTCCACACCCGTCAGCTTTTCGCCTCGATTATTCAATGACTCGAACAGCGTGTAGGCATCTGCGTGCGATCCGACTGCGATCTTCACGATGACCGTCGAGAGAATACGGTCCAGGAAAACAAGCAGCTCTTTGCACGCAATGCCAGGATCGTTTTCGGGACACAGTTGCTGCAAGCGGCGTTCGAAATAGGTGCCAGCCCGCCACATGCGACGGTTTCCCGCATTTGGAAGCTGGGGCACCTCGCCAATCAGCCGGTATGACGCCATCAGCGACTGGAAATCCGCCTGATTGGATTCATGCACCTGCGGGATGATTCGCAGAGAATCCTCGTTCCCTCTCAGGACGAGTCGTCGTTTCAGACTGAAATGGGCATGCTTCTGCTCCTCGTCGAAGGTGTCCTCGTATTGAGACAGGGTGGAATAGATCGCGGCCAGCAGGATTGCCAGAGTGGTCATCCGCTGCTGTCCGTCAATCAACTCAAGAGCCTGTGCGGCATGCGAATCCTGTGACTGGTTGATACAGATGATCGAGCCCAGAAAATAGCCGGATTCGTTCTCAAGAATGTCGTCAAACAACTGTTCCCACTGCTTCTTCGTCCATTTGTACGGCCGCTGATAGCGTGGAATCTGGTAGAAGAGTTTTGAGTCGTTGTCAAAGAGCTGCGATAAGTGATAGTGAACCACGGATTTGATCATGCTGGGGTTCCTTCGCAAATCCAATTCGCCGCATTACTCATTCATTCGTCGTTTAGAAGATTTACAGCTCTCCGAGAATAAATGAGTAATGCGGCGAATTGGATTTGCGAAGGAACCCCAGTATGATCAAATCCGTGGTTCACTATCACTTATCGCAGCTCTTTGACAACGACTCAAAACTCTTCT
>JBJTPZ010000115.1:0-2902 GCA_046075365.1 Planctomycetaceae bacterium | reverse complement strand
GTGACGCAGGGGCAGTGGAAGAAGGTCATGGGTACGGAACCGTGGAAGGAAGGGGGGTATGTTCAGGAAGGTGACGACTACCCGGCCGTTTACGTCAGCTGCAACGACGCAGTGGAGTTCTGTACAAAGCTGAGTTCGATGGAGGGTAAGGTGTACCGGCTGCCGACGGAAGCTGAGTGGGAATACGTCTGCCGCCGCGGGACGACAACGGCGTTTAGTTTTGGGAATGATGAGGCGGAACTGGGGAAGTATGCCTGGTTTGATGGGAACGCATGGGATATCGATGAACGATACGCGCACCGGGTGGCGCAGAAGCTCCCCAACCCGTTCGGTTTGTATGATATGCACGGCAATGTGCGGGAATGGTGCAGCGACTGGTATGGCGATTACCCATCCACGCCGCTCACGGATCCTCGCGGGCCAGGCTCTGGGTCTTCCCGTGTTTTGCGGGGCGGCTCCTGGTACTACGTACCGGACTTCGTTCGTTGTGCGAGCCGCCTCGACGACACTCCGGAGTACCGTAACGGCGACCTCGGATTTCGTGTGGTGTTGGAGTAGTGTTTTCGCGTTTTCGAGTCATTCCTCTGCGATTCGGACTCTGGGTATTCTGAGCCTCTGTACTCTGGCACTCTGTCCTCTGTTACTCTGATGCGATTCCTGCGATTTGTGTTTTTGCGATTCCTGCGATGGTGCCAACGACTGCGCCGGGCGCAGCCCGGCGCGCGAGTTTGAAATTTAAGCCCGCACTCTGTCATACCACCCCTCATCCTCCGGTCCCTGCATGAACGCCTGACCGTGGTACGCGTTCGTCTGACCCCAGCGGAAGATGTATGAGGGATCGGCAAACTGGCACGGGTCTCCCGGGGCTTCGATGGCGTTGAGCCGTGCGATCAGCTGCTGGTCAAAGTCGCCACGTTTGGTCAGCGGCCAGCCACCGATGCGGTCGAAGATCTCACGGCGGAAAGCCAGACTGGCGTGAAACCGACCAGTGGCATCCTCCTGTGTCAGACTCTCGAGCTGACGGCACGGTACTGTCTTTCTGCCGATTATAGATCGTCAGTGTTCACATCCCGCATTGAGACATGTCGAATCTGATAGACAACAACTTGCCGTTCGCGGATGACAATCAGGATTCGGTGACTGATGCGTTTGCCCGATCCGTACAACATCTGTCGCAATTCAAATGCTCTGGGTTTTCTGACAGTGAATTCAGACGCTGAATGAGTCCATTGAACCAGGTGGCGGCGACAGCAGGATTCTGTTTGGCGTACCAGTCGGCTGCAGATTCCAACGGATTTCGCGCAGTTTCGGTCAGAACGACATCGAGCGTCATTGAGCATCGCTGAATCTGTGCTTCTGGCGGATTAAAGTGGCCACGGTATGGAGCGAAACCACGTGACCGGCTGTCTCGTCAATCGAGCTTTGCTTCAAGCCGACGATGTCTATCTAATCAAACTGATCCATGGCAGCACGCAGAACGTCTTCAGCCGAGTGATACTGGCCGGAGTGAATCTGCCGTTGCATGCCCCAAACAGCGTTAAATCCGAGCGTAACATCATCCGCCACCTTCCGGCACCCCTCTTCCCCCGCATCGCTCGCCTCACCAACTGCTGCGACGCTCGAAGAGCCCGCGACAAACACGGCCTTCAGCCCTGCAGGCATAAAGCAACGGTCAGCGCGGCGATCCCGCTCAGCCGTGCCGGGGTCTGAGTGATCTGTGAACTGCAGAAACACGACACGCTCCCGCCGTCCGCTTCTCCGGTTCACCCAGTGCCACGTGATCACCCTCCTGGCGACGAACCACCAGTCTACCCGGAGTGGCGCCGAGCGATGGTCCACTTCAAAACCGGCCTCTTTGCCACTCCCGTTCTGCCGTTTGTCTTTGCGATTTCCCCGATTACTGAGCCATTGCCGGGGTACTCAGGTATTCACGAACCGCAAGTTGCATTCTGTCGATCTCTGCGATAAACCCGCTGGACGACAGACGGTAGTTTACGGGGTTCGTTTCCGCCTTGCGAAGCAAGGCAAGTTGCTGCTGAAGTTGTCGAATGCGTTCGAGCGTCGCAGTCAGCTCTGTATCACTTCCTATCATTCGCTGGTCTCCACTATTTCAACAATTCCCCGTCGGCTGCCATCTCGTTTTGTCTGCCAGAACTCAACAGTGGCCTGTTCGCCGCCGAACGCGGCAGGCCGTCGAAGCCAGAACACGCTCGCCCCAAAATATGCTTCGGCTGTGGCATGATCAAGCAGCAGCATCGCTTCATGATCGCATACGGATGCGTCGAAATCATCATCAAACACCATGAAGATGTCCACATCATTCGGAACGGGCTTCTCGGACACAAAAGACCCAAACACCACAAACCGTGCGAGGTGCCTGGTTGCAGCCGCGACGCGATGAATCCGAGCGATACGCTCAAACAGGATCTGACGCTCACGACTTGTACGGCCAAATGCAGCTGCCAGTTCGCCCAAAGTGCAACTGTGCACAGCAATGGGAAGATCGCCCTCGGAGCTCAGCGGCGGGAGTGGAATTGTCCGTCTCCTTAAGCAACGAACGAATTAGGATCTATGCGTCTGGCCAATAGCCGACGTATAAGATCGTGGGTTGAACTTTATCGCGCTGTGAGCAGTGTGGGCTCAGGGATGGCCCTTGCGGGATTCATCATGGTGAGGAATCAGAGCCACCCACATCTTACCGCCGGCGATGCGGGTTGTCACGCTGGAAACGCTCGGCGAGGCAGGCGGGCAAGTTCGCTTTGTGATGACTGCAGGAGTTACGCCTGTTGCACAGGTCGGGACGATGGACTCAGCGGGCTGCACGCGCAGCGTCAAGACTCTCGATGATCGCGGGCCAGCCACCGATGCGGTCGAAGATCTCACGGCGGAAAGCCAGACTGGC
>JBJTPZ010000114.1:0-23955 GCA_046075365.1 Planctomycetaceae bacterium | reverse complement strand
AATGTTTGTCTCCAGCCTTCGCGGCATCCTCGAAAAAGAAGGCAAAGACTTCTCCGCCAGCTTCATCGGAAAACTCAAAATGGTCCTGCAGTGCGTGGCCGTCAGCGTCAGCCTGCTGTCCATGGCCCCGCTGCTGCAGTTCGCCTGGACCGCCCCGCTCCGCGACGCAGCACTCTACCTCGCCGTCGCCTCAACACTCTACAGCGGCGCAGTCTATGTCTCCCGCGGATTCTCACTCCTCCGCGACGCCTGAGCCCTCCCCCCCACCCCGCTTCCCACCACGTCAGACACAGCGGTCAGCCATCAGCGGCCAGCCGCTCGAGTACGAGTACACAAAAAACACCCCCCAAAAAACACTCCTCGTACTCGTACTCAGTGAAACGGTACTCGTACTCGTACTCGAAAAACGCCCACCGCCCTTTTGCGCCTTCCTTCGCGGCTTCGCGGCTTCGCGTGAGTCCAACCGCCCGCACCTGTACTGCATGGATCCCGTCCCCACCCCCAGCGCAACAAATCGCACACCCGCGGACTCCCGTCCGCGGCTCGCCTTACCGAACACCGAACACCGAACACCGACCCCCTGCGCCCCCCTTCACGGCTTCGCGTCTTCGCTTGCGACCACCTGTCCCCACCTGTGCTGCATGGATCCCGTCCCCACCCCCAACGCAATAAATCGCACACCCGCGGACTCCCGTCCGCGGCTCGCCTGACCGAACACCGAACACTGAACACTCTCAGTCTCTCACCCCGCACCAGAAAATATCTCTGTTACTGTCGCCGCCGTTCTGCGGTCTGCTATGCAGTCACCCGTTACCCTTCACCCGTCACCCCCAACCCCCGAGCACCCCAACGCCATGGGCGATCTTGTCATGAGAATTTCCGTGTTTGTCCAGCGCGGCTTTATCTGCCAGGCCTGCGGAGTCGAAATCGACGGCCAAATGACCGGCGAACCCCGACGCTGCCCGCACTGCGAAGAACTGCACACTAACCCCGCCGAACAACACGCACAAACTCCGCTGTTCCGCCCCCTCGCCGCTCGCCCCTGAGACGACGACGGACGAATCCTCTGCTATGCTGCCCGCAATCACAGTCCCGGCACACAGCACAAAATCGGATCCGCCCGTATGAAAATTGGCTATGTCAGTGACGAACGCTATGTCGCCCTGCCCGACGTGCTGCTGGAATTTATCGATGCAGACGGTCAGTCATGGGAAACCAGGTCTCGCGCCAGTGGCAGTGTCTGGCTAAACCTGCCCGATGGCCAGTATCAGGTCATTCTGCGGAAAGATGGCTTCGGCGCGAAAATTTCCCGGATCACAGTCCCGATCGCCGAACCATTCCACTTCCGACTGCTGGCCGACGGACTGCTGGGTTATGCCTGGCCCAAATGGGTCCGCAGCGGCGCAGAGTCAGAATTTCGAGTCCACGCGGTCGAAGCATACCAGTTGCACCTCTGGAGATACGGCTGGCAGCCGGAACTGGTCCGACAGCTCGGCTGGCACGACGAACATGGGCCGCGAGCCGTCATGCAGATCACCCCGGACGGCGACTACACCCAAACCGGATGCCGCTGGAACAGCGTCGGCTACACCTCCGTCACGCACCGCCAGTTCGTGCAGGCCCCGGAACGCAGCGGACTGTACTACTTCCGCGCCAAAGACCGCTCAGGTCGCCAGTTCTCCTTCCCCTGGATCGTCGCACCACGCCAGCCACAGGCAAAAGTTGCTGTACTGGCCTCCAATATCACCTGGAACGCCTACAACTCGTTCGGCGGACGCAGCAACTACATCCATGCCGATCACCTGCCCGCCACCCCCACAGTCAACTCCCGAGTTGAACTGAAACGGTACGCAGACCCCGAACACGGTACCTGGGGCTTCCCGTCCTATGCACCGCTGTCCTTCGAACGCCCTGAACCGTTCTGCGACATCGACTTCGCCGAAAACATCACAGATCCCATCGAAGGTCGTCAGGCTTGCCACCTCGCACCCGCCGAATGGAGACTCCTCGGATGGCTGGAACGAGAACAGTTCAGCTACGACTACTACGCAGAAACCCAGCTGCACGACGGCACCCTGAATCTGCAGGATTACAAAGTGCTGATCATCGCCGTGCATCCGGAATACTGGAGCCTGCACATGTATCAGCAGGTAAAGCACTGGGTACAGCACAGCGGCGGAAAACTGATGTACCTCGGCGGTAACGGGCTCAACTGCGAAGTACAGCTGCAGGATGCCGCCATGACCGTCCACAACGGCAACATTCAGTCTCTCTGGAGCACCGGCATGCAGGGCTGCGACAGCCGCTTCGGCATGCGTCATGAATCCGAAGCCAGCCTGCTGGGAGTTGTCTTTACGCCGGCCGGAGCCATGACCGGTGCGCCGTACCGGGTCGAAGACGAGTCGCACTGGGTGTTCGCCGGAACCGGACTTCGCAACGGACAGCTCTTCGGCGAACAATGCCTCCACAGACGCTGCCCCGGCGGAGCCTCAGGACACGAAACCGATAAACGCTCAGCCAGCTCGCCACCCCAGACCCGCCTGCTGGCACGCGGCACAAATCCGGATGATGGCGGAGCCGAAATGGTGCTGCTGGAAACTCCCTCCGGTGGCGCTGTCTTCTCCGTCGGCTCCATCAGCTACCCGGCATCACTGCCCGTCGATCCCCGGATCTCCACAATTACCGCCAATGTCCTGCGACGGTTCCTCGCTACACCCCGCTAACCGGTTGCCCGCATGACCACCATCCACAATCCCCGCTACCACAAACAAATGCTGTTCTCCGGCATCGGACAAACAGGCCAGCAGGCACTGCGAGACAGCAGCGTGCTCCTCGTTGGCTGCGGAGCCCTCGGCTGCGTCGTCGCTGATGCACTCACTCGTGCCGGAGTAGGCAGGATTCGCATCGTCGATCGTGACTTCGTCGAACTGTCCAACCTGCAGCGACAAATGCTGTTCGATGAACAGGATGTCACTGAACACCTGCCCAAAGCCATCGCCGCCGCTCGACGACTCAGACAAATTAACTCCGATGTAATCATCGATCCCGTCGTGGCTGATGCCGACTGCAACAGCCTGCCCGAACTGGCCAGCGAAGCCTCACTCCTGCTGGACGGAACAGACAACTTCGAAATCCGCTACCTCCTGAATGATCTGTCCCTGGAAACCGGCAAACCCTGGATCTTCACCGGGTGCACCGGCAGTCATGGTCAGGTCATGCCCGTTCTGCCCGGTCGCACCGCCTGCCTCCGCTGCCTGCTGCCCAGCCCCCCGCCGCCCGGTTCCGTGGAAACCTGCGATACCGCCGGAGTCCTCGGGCCGGCCGTCAGTGTCGCCGCCGCTCTCCAGGCAGCACTCGCCCTCAAAATACTCGCCGGACACACCGCGGAAATCACCGGACAGCTGTCGGTCATCGATGTCTGGACCGGAGCCATGCGACAGGTGGATACCACAGCCCTCAAAAATGCCGCCACCTGCCCCGCCTGCTGCCACGGTGAACGACTGTGGCTGAACGGCACCCACCGAGCTGCCTCGACAGTCCTGTGCGGACGAAATGCCGTCCAGATCACACCACCGGAACCGCTGCAGAAAACCCTGCCCGAACTGGCCCGGCAACTGCAGAATTCAGGACAAATAACTCTGAATAAATTCCTGCTGCGGCTGCAATTGCAGACACCCGAAAAAGACTCTGATTTGCGAGAAACGGGCATGGAGTTGACGATTTTTCCCGACGGGCGGGCGATTATTCGCGGCACCAGTGACCCTGCCGTCGCTCGCTCTCTGTATTCCCGTTACATCGGTGGCTGATTTGCGGTTTAAACCCCCATGCTGCAGACTATCCGACATTTTCTGGAACTGATCCGCTTCAGCCATACGGTGTTCGCACTGCCGTTCGCGCTGCTGTCGGCTGTGCTGGCATGGTCACAGCCCGGTTCTGTCTTTCGCCTGCAGGATCTGTGCGGCATTCTGCTGTGCATGGTCGCTGCCCGCTCGGCCGCCATGGCCTTTAATCGCCTGGTCGACAGACGCATTGACGCCGGTAATCCGCGAACTGCCGGACGTCACCTGCCCGCCGGTCTCCTGTCCGTTCGCAGCGTGGCCGTCTTCACAGTCCTGATGAGCCTGCTGTTTGTGGCTGCTACCACCGTATTTCTGCCCCGGCGACTGCCCACCATGCTGGCTGTCCCGGTGCTCCTGTTCCTGCTCGGTTATTCGCTCTCCAAACGATTCACCAGGTTCTGTCACTACTGGCTTTCAGCAGCACTCATGCTGTCACCCATTGCAGCCTGGATCGCCGTTCGTGACGAGTTCGCTGTTGTGCCGGCAGTGCTGGGTGCGGTCATCTTTTTCTGGGTCGGCGGCTTCGACATTCTTTACGCCTGCCAGGACGCAGATTCAGACCGCCAGGCCAAACTGAACAGCATCCCCGCGGCATTCGGTATCCCCGCCGCACTGCGCATTGCCTTTGGCAGTCACCTGCTGACAATCGTCATGCTGCTGCTGCTGTGGCAGGTCGCCGCACTGGGCCCCCTGTTTCTTGCCGGAATCGTCCTGATCGGGATTCTGCTGCTGTATGAACATTCTCTGGTACGCCCCGACGATCTGACTCGTGTCAACATCGCCTTTTTCAACGTCAACGCCGTCATCAGCTTCGGAATCCTGCTGCTGGGCTGCCTTGATGTCTGGATCTTTTGAACGCTGCGAGAACAAAACCATGCCACTGACACTGACCGACCCGCGGATGCAGGCAATCGCCGATAAAGTGGCGGCCTCCGAACGACTGACGTTCGAAGAGGGACTGCTGCTGGATGAACAGGCCGACCTGCACACACTGGGACGACTGGCCAACCAGGTACGCGAACGCCGCAACGGCAACTACGCATGGTACAACACCAACATTCACCTGAACCCCACCAACGTCTGCGTCTACCGCTGTCGCTTCTGCGCATTTCGCGCCGATCTGAAGGACGAAAAAGCCTACACCTTCACCGATGACATGCTGCGGGCACGAGTTCTTGAGGGGCGTGCCTCAGGCGCCACAGAAATTCACGTCGTCGGCGGACTGCACCACAAAAAAAGCTTCGACTGGTACCTGAATGTCATTCGCGTCATTCATGACACCTGCCCCGAAATTCACATCAAGGCCTGGACCCCCGTTGAAATCAACTGGTTCGCCTTCATCACTAAAAAACCGGTTCGCTGGGTTCTGGAACAGATGATGGAAGTCGGACTGGGCAGCATGCCCGGCGGCGGCGCCGAAATCTTCGATGAAGAAGTAAGACGGCAGATCTGCGAACACAAAGCCGACAGCGACGTCTGGTTCGATGTGCACCGCTCCGCTCACGAACTGGGCCTGCGCTCCAATGCCACCATGCTCTACGGACACGTCGAACAGGCAAAACATCGCATCGATCACCTCCTGCGACTCCGCGCACTGCAGGATCAGACTGCAGGGTTCCAGACGTTCATTCCCCTCGCTTTCCACCCGGAAAACACCGAACTGGCCACGATCGTAAAACCGGATATCCTCATGGATCTCCGCATGATCGCACTCGCACGCCTGATGCTCGACAACTTCGATCACATCAAAGCCTACTGGATCATGCTCGGCGAACAGACCGCCCAGCTGGCCCTCAGCTACGGCGCCGATGACATCGATGGCACCGTCGTCCACGAACTGATCTATCATGACGCCGGAGCCAAAACGCCCGAAGGCATGACCGTCGACCAGCTCCACAGACTGATTCGAGAAGCCGGACGCATTCCGGTCGAACGCGATACGCTGTACCGCCGAGTCATCCGGCGAGGACGTGAATGGTCCGTCGGTGAACCCGTTCACGCACAGCAAAAGGCCTGATGCACCGAGCGAACACGCACATGTGGCGACTCCCGCACACTCACAGCGTGCTTGATCGCTCACGCCGCAGCACCAGCCACACACCGGCACGCCCTGCTCCACACTCACGAATCTGCGGGAATTGCAGTGCCTGACCGCCAGCAGCCCAGCAATCCGCCGGCAGCAAACCGCCTGCTGGCTCGACATTTGCAACTGCAGTCTCCCGCCACCCGGTCGGCATTCCGCCGGCCGAGTATCCCCACAGGAGATTCAGCGATGAACAACTATGTCTGGAAACTGCTGATCACCGGCCTCGCCTGCACACTCGCGGCACTGCCTGCCGACGAACCACCAGACAGCAGCAGCATGGAACGACTGATGCAGCAGAAAATGGCAGTCGCTCAGCAGGCCTTCGAAGCCGTCGCACGTGGCAATTTCCAAGACACCAGCCAGACTGCCAATCGCCTCATCGCACTCAGCCGACAGGAACTCTGGCAGCAAATGGCCAGCCCGCGCTTCGTGCAGGATACCGTGGATTTTGTCCGCGCCGTCGAATTGCTCGATCGCATGGCCACCGCCAAAGACTCCGACGGCACCGCTCTCGCCTTCACCAAAGTCACACTCAGCTGCACGAACTGCCACGAACACATCCGCGGCGCTCGAACAGCCCAGCTCGACAGACCTCTGTCAGACGCGAAACAGCTGACTGCGAGCCGCTTCTGAGATTGCCTTCACCGCCGGATGAGTCACTCGACGCTCTACGCTGATCGCATAAAACTGCATCGCCGCGCCCTCCAGTGCACCAATCGGCAGCAAACCATAACGCTCCTGCAGGTCCCGCAACACAATCGTCGCCACCGGAGCTATACCCAGACCCTCAGCAGCCAGCAGCTTCAGCAACGCCGAATCCTCAATCTCTGCAGACACGGTCGGATCAAAATCCTGACGCTCCAGCCACATCTCTATCGAACGACGCAGCACCGTGTTCTGAGTCGGCAGGAGCAGCGGCTGACCCTTCAGCGAATTCGGAAAACCAGGCCGCAAAATCTCCGCCAGCTCCTTCGATGCCACCCAGGTCACACCCGACTCACCCAGCGCATGATTGTATGCCTTCACACTCACCTGCGATCCAACCGTGCTGTCTGACAAAATCAAATCCGCCCGATGCATCGCCAGCTCCGCCAGCAAATCCGTCAGCTTGCCCTCATGACATACCAGCGAAACCTTCTGCGGCATCCGAAACACCGGCTCCAGCAGCCGAAATGCCACCTGCTTCGGCAGAAAATCAGGAATCCCCACCGTAAACGTCTGACTGCCACCCTGCTGCGTACCACGCAGACGCTCCATCAACTCACGACCCGTCGAAAAAATCTCATCCGAATACTCAAACACAACCTGACCAACTTCCGTCAGACGCAGCGAACGACCATGACGCTCGTACAACTTGCTCCCCACTGACTTCTCAAGCTGACGTAACTGCCCGCTGATCGTCGGCTGAGATAAATGCAGACTGGCCGCCGCACGACTGATACTGCCCTCTTTGGCTACTGTCCAAAAGTACAGAAGGTGATGATAGTTCAGCCAGTTCATCAGTCGTCTCACCGTGTTCAAAAGCTTTTCTTGCCGAAAACACCCGCCAAAACCACACTTCGCAGCGGAAAACCGACCGTTTCCCACACTGCACTTAGGTTTCTTCTATCAATACGTAATTCCGCCCAGCCCTGATTCGTCCTGGTTTGTCAAATATCAGCGAATTTGCAGAACCGTCATAGAATTTCTGATCTGCCCATGCTGGTTTTTGCGAAAACCGGCTCCACAGGCCCGCTCGGGGGTTTTCCTGTCGCCTGCGACACGGTATCCTTCCCCGTTTCAAAAATCCTTATCCCGCCCAAGGCCGTCCCGCCGCGGGTGCGCAATTTCCCTGGATGCTGTCATCATGGCAAAAACTCATCGCAAACTGAAAAAATCTAACCACGGTCAGCGACCGGACAGCTCCAAAGCCCGCCGCCTGAAGCGCAAGCACGTGAAGCTGTCCTAAGCCCCAACAGAAGCTCCGGCAGAAGCTCCAGCAGACACGCTCAACACACAAATTCGCAACCTGCCTCAATCGGCAGGTTGTTTTGCTGCGCACTCCAAATGCCCACAAACTCGCCCCGCTGCCATGACCACCGACACTGAACAAAAGTTCCAAAGTCTGCAGCAGCAACTGGCCCAAAACCTCTGGTGGACATGGGACGCCGAATGCTCCGAACTGCTGCCCGCCAGCACCCACAACAGCGACCCGCCACCCGAATTAGTCCAACAACTGCAGCTGGCCGCTGAACGCCAGCACCACGACCTGCAAACACGCACAACATGGGCCGCCAGACACCTCCCAGGACTGCCCGGACCCGTCGCCTTCTTTTCCGCCGAATTCGGACTCCACGAAAGCCTCCCGATCTACTCCGGAGGCCTCGGAATTCTCGCCGGCGATCACCTGAAAAGTGCTTCAGACCTCGGCATCCCCATGCTCGGTGTCTCACTCTTCTACCACGAAGGATTCTTTCACCAGTCCATCGATGCAGCCGGCTGGCAGCGCGAATCCTGGACACGCCCGGCTCTCACAGCACTCCCCCTCACCGAACTCCAGTCGCCCGCCGGACTCCCGCTGCGAATCCCCGTGGAACTGCCCGCAGGCACCGTCCAGCTGCGCATTTTCAGCGTGGCCGCCGGCCGCAGCCAGCTCCTCCTGCTCGATGCCGACCTCCCGGAAAACAACCCCGCAGACCGCCTGCTGACCGCCCGACTGTATGCCCCCGGACTGGAAACCCGCATCCGCCAGGAACTGCTCCTCGGAATCGGCGGCATGCGCGCCCTGCAGGCCCTCAATATCAAACCGGCCGTTGTGCACCTCAACGAAGGACACTGCGCTTTCGCACCGCTTGAAGATCTGCGACGACGGATGGTCGAAGACGGCCTCACCTTCAGCCAGGCTCGCGAAGCCGCTGCCGCCGCCGTCGTCTTCACGACTCATACCCCCGTGGCAGCCGGACACGATCGCTTCTCCCCCGCCCTGACCGCCGCACACCTGCAGCCACTCGCCTCGTCCGCCGGAATCGACGTCGCACAACTGCTGCAGCTCGGAAAAGTCCAGCCTGACGATGACAGCGAAGACTTCTGCATGACCGTGCTGGCGTTTCGCATGAGCCGCTTCAGTAACGCCGTCTCCGCACTCCACGGCCGCATCACCCGCACAATGTGGGCACCACTCTGGCCAGGTCGCGATCCCGATCAGATTCCCGTCGGACACATCACCAATGGCGTCCACCCAGGCACATGGACAGCTCCCGCCATCCGCAAACTCTGCAGCCAGGTCCTCCCGCACGGCTGGGAACAACAGCCAGGAACTGCCGCCGAATGGCTCGCCCTGCAGCAGCTGGACCCACACGAACTCTGGCAAACCCACTGCAGCCTCCGTCGCCGACTGCTCCACGAAGTCTCACGCCGCACCGGCTGCCTGCCACTCAACCCCGATGCACTCACCATCGGATTCGCCCGTCGGTTCGCCGCCTATAAACGAGCCGATCTGATTTTCCATGACCTCGATCTGCTCACAAAACTCCTGCAGGACTCCAGCCGCCCCCTGCAGCTGCTGTTCGCCGGCAAAGCACACCCGGCAGACGAACAGGCAAAACAAATCCTCCAGCGCATCTTTCAGCTCGCTCAACAGTCCGGCCTCCAGCACCGCCTCGTGATCCTCGAAGATTACTCCATCGACCTCGCACGCTGCCTCGTACAGGGAGTCGATCTCTGGCTCAATACTCCCAGACGACCACACGAAGCCTCAGGCACCAGCGGCCAGAAAGCGGCACTCAACGCAGCACTCAACTGCTCCATCCTCGATGGCTGGTGGGCCGAAGCATGGAATGGCAGCAACGGCTTCGCCATCGGCGATGGACGAACTCACACCGACCCCGCTCGCCAGGATCAGCGCGACGCCGCCAGCCTCTACCAGACACTGCAGCAACAGGTCCTCCCGCTGTTCTTCCAGCGCGATCACTGCGGAACGCCCCAGGGCTGGGTGCAGTACATGAAAAACAGCCTCAGCAGCCTCGGCTGGCGCTTCAGCTCGCATCGCATGGTGCAGGAATACGCCCAAAATGTCTGGCTGCCCGCCGCCGGATTTCAGACCTGCGCTGTTGTACCCGGCAACTGAAACGGACATGATGCAGCAATCCCTGCACCCACCACCCACACCCACCGGATGCTCCCATGCTGCTGCTCAGCGGTTCGCCGAAAAAACTGTGCAACGGCGTCACCCGCCGCGAACTGCTGCAAATCGGCGGCATCAGCGGACTGGGACTCAGCAGCCTGCAGGCCGCCGCACCTCAGCCGCCCAGACCCAAAGCCAAATCCTGCATCTTCGTGTTCCTCTTCGGCTCCCCGCCACAACACGAAACCTTCGACCCCAAACCACACGCCCCCCGCGAAATCCAGGGCGAAATGTCGGCCATCAGCACCAGCGTTCCAGGACTGCAGATCAGTTCCGGACTGCCGCTCACTGCCACCATCGCCGACCGACTCACCATCGTCCGCTCCATGACACACGAATACCCCATTCACTGCTGCGCATACGTCATGACCGGAATGCCGACCTACAGCATTCCACTCGAAACCGCCCCCCGCGATCCACAGCAATGGCCCTTCATGGGGTCCGTCGTCGATTACCTCGACTCACGCCGACAAACACAGCCAACAGCCACACCCGCCAATATCGGACTGCCCTGGCGCTTCTGCTCACGAGGCTCCTCCAGTAATCAGGCAGGACCCTACGGCGCGTTCCTCGGTAACGGCTTTGACCCGTTCTGGACCGACTTCCAGGGACAAGGGACCGTCGCCGTCCCGGCACTCAATGCCGATACCCAGACCGAACAGGTCTTCGATCCCCACGCAGGCATCGATGCCGCCGGACACTTCACACTCGCTGACGGCTGCCAGCTGCCAGACGACCTGTCGCCCGCCAGATTTGACGCCCGCAAACACCTGCTCAGCCGCTTCGATGCCGCTCGACCAGGGCTCGATAACGCCGCTGAATCACGCCGCTGGAACGATCAGCAGCAGCGCGCCTTCTCACTCGTCGGCTCAAACCACATCCGCAAGGCACTCGACGTCCACCGCGAATCACCAGCCACCCGCTCACGATACGGACTCAACCTCTTCGGACAGTCCTGCCTCGCAGCACGCCGACTGGTCGAAGCCGGAGCCCGCTTCGTGTCTGTCTTCTGGGATCCGTTCGGACCACACGGAGCCTCCGTCTGGGATACCCACTCCAACCACTTCCCCAGACTCCGCAATTACCTCCTGCCCGTCTTCGATCAAACCTGGTCCGCACTCATCTCCGACCTCCACGATCGCGGACTGCTCGACGAAACTCTCGTCCTCTGCACCAGCGAACACGGTCGCACACCGCAAATCGACAGCGGACCCCGCGGCGGAGCCAGACACCACTGGTCCCGCGTCTACTCTTCCGTCTTCGCCGGCGGAGGCATGGCTCAGGGAAAAGTCGTCGGCAGCAGCGATGCCATCGGCGGTGATGTCGCCGATACTCCCATCAGCCCCAAAGACATGCAGGCTACCGCCTACCACCTGCTGGGCTTCCCCGAAGATGCCACCATCCCCGATCCCCAGGGACGACCACTGCGAATTGCCGGCACCGGCCTCGTTCGACCCGAACTGCTGCAGTAAAATATGCCGTCAGGCCGCCTGAGCCGCTCCGCCGCCACCACCGCCCTCGCCACGCTGAACATCCCTGTCCGTCAGCTGCTCAATCAGCTGCCGAATCGTCTGCTCAGCCTCCATGCGATCCTGCTGCCACTGCCGCTGCAATCGCTCCAGCTGCTCCTGCAGATGCTGCTGCTTCCGCTCCTGCTCCTCCAGCAGCTCCTCACGAAATCGCGTCCCCAGCTCCTCCTCACGACTCACAAAATACTGCTCCAGCTCAGCACGGTCCTGACGGAACTGCTTCTGACGCTCAGACAGCTCCACCGCCGCAGCATCCAGCTTGTCACGCTCACCCTGCAGCTGCAGACGCAGACGCTCAAAATACGCCAGCACATCGTGACGCGCCTGCTCCAGTCGAGCCCTCGCGGCATCCGGTGACGTCGCATCACGCACAAAAGCCGCTCGCGCCTCCTCAATCACCAGACGCTGCTCAAGAATCTCAGACTGAGTCTGATCGAGCTCGGAACGCAGACGCGTCAGACGACCAGAACGCTCGTCCAGACGCGCCGACAGCTCCGCCACTGCACACTCCTGCTGACGCACACTCCGCTGACGACTCTCCAGATCCCGCATCACAGCCTCCCGCTCCTCCTCAGAACGACGCTGCTTCTGCAACAAATCGGCTGTCGTGGCATTGCGAGTCCTCTCGAGAATCCGCAACTCACGCGCCAATGACTCCTCACGCTGCTGCTGCAAACTCCGAAATCGCTCCAGCTGCACAAATCGCAGCCGATGCAGCTCCAAAAACTTCAATCGGTCGCTGCGAAATAACTGCTGCTCTCGACGAAATGCCCGCAACTCCTCCTCATGGTCCTCGCGAGCACGCGATAAATGCTCAAACTGAAACCGATACCGCCGCTGCAAATTGTTCTGCTCCGTCAGCAACAGCTGCTTCTTCTTCTCCGTCTCCTCTCGCAGACGCTCACGCTCCAGATCCATCTGCTCGCCAAACTCTTCACGCTGACGCTGCAGCTCCTCACCCTGAACTCGCAGCTCACACTGCTGCTGCTCCCACACAACCTGCTGCTCCTGCTCACGCCGGGCCAGCTGAGCCACCTCCTGCGCAATCTGCTCTCGCGCCTGATCCGCCAGACGCTGCTTCTCCTGACGCAGCTCGTCCGCCAGACGCTGCATCCGCTCAGCATGCTCAGAACGGTCCAACTCAGACTGCTCTCGCAAACGCTGACGCTCAGACTCCAGTACCGCCCGCTCCTGCCCCAGCTTCAAACGCTCAGAATCCAGCTCAGCTCGCACCGACTGACGCAGCGCAACCCGCTCCTCAGATAACGTCCGCCGAGCCGCTCGCAGCTCATTCCCCAGACGCTCCTGCTGCTCCTCCTGCTGCACACAGCGCTGCAAACGCTGCTCCAGCTCCGCTGACTGCTCACGATGCTCCGCTCGAGCCCTCGCGACCTCCGCTGCAAACTCACCTGCACGCTGCTCAAATGCCGATCGCTCAGCCTCCAGCTGCCGCTGATCCGATAACAACTCCGCCCGACGCTGATGCAGCTCCGCAAATCGCAGCTGCAATGACTCCGCTGCCGCAGATGCCTGCAACAGAATCTTCAGCGCATCCACGTCCGCAGACTCAAACACTCCACCAGCAGCACCAGAAACCGGTACAACTGACGCCCCGGACAACAATCCAGGCGCAACATCCCCCAAACCGACTCCCGTCGGCTGCTCCGCGAACACCTGATCGTCGCCCTCCGACATGTTCGGGACTCCCTTCCCAAACGCTCCGACGACTCAGGCCTTGTCAATCGCCGCCAAATACGCTGACTTCGGCTGAGTACCCACCATGCGGTTCACTTCCTTGCCGTCCTTGAACAAAATCACCGTCGGAATACTGCTGACACCCAGCGAGCTGGCCGTAGATGAACAATTGTCGATATTCACCTTCAACACTCGAGCACGACCGGACAGCTCCACTGACAGCTCTTCAAGAGTCGGTGTCAGACGCAGACACGGACCACACCACGGAGCCCACAAGTCCACCAGCACCAAACCCTTGGCTTCCAGAACTTCACTGCTGAACGTCGCGTCCGTCAGCTCCTGCAAACTGCCAGCCATGTCTTCACTTTCCTGCTACCAGCAAATCACTGTTCAGATCCGCCGGAGAATTTACTGAAACCTGCCCCAATACACAGTATCGATCAGGACACCATTCCTGTCAACGCGGTTCACTCAAGTCCGACTGCACCGAAACTCCCGACCAAAAAAACCCAAAAACCCAAACAACCCAAAAATCCCCAAACCCCACGCCAGCTGCTGCAACCGACATCACCCTCAGCCGAAACCACCGATTTTACCTCACCACACCCACCACTTGCCGCAAAGTTCAAAAAACACCACCCAAACAAACGATTTTCGAGTCAGATTGCCGAAGAATGGGTGTTTTTCTGCAGGCACAACACAGTCGATCAACGCGAATTCCAAAGGCTCAGCAACCGTAAGAGCCAACGCAGACAAACCTGTTCGGCTGTACAGAAACCTTTTTCGTGGGAGTACCCAGCGTGAGCGAAGCACAGGAAGAAGCCAAAGGTGGCGAAAACCAGCAGATTCAGGAAGTCGTCGTCAGTGATGCACAGGCCAACGCCGGCTATGCCAATTTCTGCCGCGTTTCCAGCACCCCGGAAGAACTGATTCTCGACCTCGGACTGAACCCAACCCCCTACGCCACCGGCAAAGTCGAAGTCAAGGTGACCCACCGGATCATCCTGAATCACTACACCGCCAAGCGTCTGTGGCACGCACTGTCCATGGCACTGCAGCGGCACGAACAGGCCTTCGGTGTCCTCGAAACCGACGTCCGCAAGCGAGTTCGCCTGCCACAGGGTGGCTGATCCGCTGCTGACAGCTCAAAATGACTCAGGCCTGGCGTTGCTGAAACGCCAGGCCTTCTTGCGATTCAGGCGGGATATCATGACAGAACATCCAGAAAATCAGCCCAATCCTGATGCTCCGCAAAGCCAGGAAATCCGACACGCGTCCATCGGTGCACTCGTGCCGGCACATGTCGCCCGAGGCATCTTCACCACCGGTGCCGTCGTCCTGCAGGGACAGCACGAATTCATCGTCGATTTTCTGCTCAGAATGCAGCAGCCTCACCAGGTCGCCGCCCGCATCGTCATGCCACCCGTCGTCGTCGGACAGTTCATCGCCGCCCTCCAGGACAATCTGCGAAAATACGAAGACCGCTTCGGACCCATCCAGATGCCCGCCGTACCACAGCAGGGACAGCAAAACGTCCGCCAGTCCGCCGAAGAACTCTACGATACCCTCAAAATCAACGAAGACGTTCAGTCCGGGGCCTACGCCAACACAGTCATCATCGGACACTCACCCACAGAATTCGCCTTCGATTTCATTACCTCGTTCTTCCCCAAATCCGGGGTTTCAGCTCGAGTCTTCATGGCGACAGTCAACGCTCGCCGACTGCTCGAATCCCTGCAGCACTCCTACCAGCAGTTCCAGCAGCGACTCCGAAATCCTCCGCCACCACCAGAAAACCCTCCCCAGGATCCATGGCAGCGACCCGCCGGTGACTGGCCGCCCGGACTCTGATCCAGCCACGCCCGCCTCCCCGCCATACTCTCAAAACCCGACACAAAACTCAGTCACGGTCCGGATGCCGGATCTGCTGCCAGTAACTGTCAAAATTAAACTCCGGACTGTTGTCACCGTCGTGACACTTCACACAGCCCGCATCTCCCCGCGCCTGCTCTAAAGTCACCCGCACCTCACCGGCAGCAGCCTCCGTATTGCCCGCCTCAATCAGCTCCACATGCCGACTGCCCGGACCGTGACAGTTCTCACACTGGTTCCCCCCCAGCAGCGCCGACAACAGCCGGTCCTCGTCCGTTTCAGCCTGCTCCAGCGGTAAAAAACCACCCCGAAAACGCAAATAGTTCTGCGGATCCCAGCCACCCACGTGACACGACAAACACTCCGCATCAAAAGCTCGGTTAATCCCGTGCAGACGCTCTGCACCAGACCGACCCGCCGCCGGATCCAGACTCTCCAGGGCATGCGCATGAGCCGAATTCTGCCAGACCTGCAGCGCTTTGGTATGACACTCACCACACTTCGCAGCACCCACAAACCCCGCATTGCTCGGATGACCAGTCGCACCCTGAGCCGCCACCATCCGCTCGTCCCGCAATCGCTGCTGATAGCCACGCATAATCTCAACCATCGACTCGTCATCACCAAATCGCGGACCCGATAACGTCACCAGCTCAAATCGCACCGGCTGCTCTGCATCCCCAGGATAAAAACCCAGCACTCCAGCCGTCCGACCCTTCTCGCCCACCTGCACCAGACGCACACGACCAATCTGCTCCGGGACCGACTCGCCCTCGCCAAATCCCTGAGCACTCACTATCACATCAAATGCCGGAAACTGCTCCGCCAGCTTACGCGATTCCTCCAGCGTCGACTGCGACAACAAAATCCGCACCTGCACCCGCTCCTCCTCAAACTGCTGCAACACCCGACCCAATGCCTCACCCGGATCCGACCACGTCACATCCGCACCACTGCTGTCCTCCGGCAAAACCTCGCGACGAATCGTCTCACTCATCACACTCGTGACTCCCACCTTCACTCCACCCGCCTCAAACACCCGCTTCGCCAGCGGTGTCCCCACATCGGAAGATCCAAAAAACGTCAGATTCGCACCCAAAAACCCAACGTAGTCCTCACCGTCCGTCAAATGCTGAGACAACAGGTAACCAGGCTCCAGACGCAGCTCCTCAGGACCCACCGCCAGACCCACATACTTCAGCTGACGCAGGGCCTCCAGAGTCGCCTCAAACTTCATCTGCGCCTGAGCACCCGTGCGGCTGGAAATACTGCCCGCATCCACACCCCGCACCGGCCAGCCCAGACCCTCCAGCTCACGAAATAAACCGGCCCGCCGAGTCATCCCGCCCAGCTGATTGGCCGTGCAGCCACAAGGCTCAAAATAACCCCGCTGCTCGGCCGTCGCCACCAGCACAAATGATGGCTTCGGCCACTTCCGAAACTGCAGCTCCGACAACGGAACACCCGCACCGCCAGCACCCCCCGCGGCAACACCCGCACCGGCCGGTACAGCACCCGCCCCCGCTGACGCCTGAGCCGCTGACCCCGCCGCTGACCCCGCCGCAGGGACCGTTGACGGCGCCTCGCCGACACCACCCCCAGACGCACCAGCAGCAGCAGACGCACCACCAGCCGCAGCTGACCCGCCAGACTCCGGCTCAGCACGATCGCCACCCGCCGGTATCCAGACCGTCGCCGCCGCCAGCAAAATCAATCCACTAAACCCCAGCACCACAAAAATCGCCGTCCTGTTCATCTGCACGCCTCAGTTCGAATACATCATCAGTCCCAGCGAAATCGCATCACCCGACGAATGATTCGTCTGCAGCCTCACCATACCCGGCTTGTCAGCCGTACGCTGAGTCGCCGGACGACCCGGCGGAATCTTCAGCGTCAGACGATAACGATGAATCGTCCCCGATGGCTCGCCCAAAGGAGCAATCGTGGCAGTCAAAAAGGACGGATCCGCCTCCGTCTTCGTAATCGCAAATGGCTCCTGCATGTCCTTCTCATCCACAATCACCAGCAGCTGCACTTCCTTGCCCTCAGAAGCCCGAAATGAACCCAGCATCACCGTCAGCGTCTCAGGGTTCATCTGAGTCCCCGGCAGCGGCTGCAGACGCAGCGCACCAAACTTCCGCGCCTTCACCGTAATCCGCACCGGATCCGCTGATACCGATGTCCGCAGCACCAGCTCTTCTGTAAACAAACCCGACGGAATATCCTGAGCAACCTCGGCGTGCAGCGTATAACCACGCACAAAACTGTCCGTCCCCAGCTCCTCTACATTCATCGGCACCACGTCCACTCGCACCTTGCCCGATGGACTCTCCACCTGCTCAATCGTAAACTGCTCGTGCAGCCGCGATGCAATCCCGCCCTTGAATGTCGCCGGCTTGTCGTAAATGCTGCCAAAGTCCCACGTGAACTGCGGCATCACATCAAACGGCATCTCAATCGCACCCTCCACCGCCACCTTCAGCAGCGGATTCTTCGGATCGTTCGTGTGCACGTCACCACCATGCCGAAATGCCCGATCCGGCGCATCACCCGCCTTCCAGTTGATCAGCAGCACCGCCTTCTCGCCAGGCGCTACCTTCACACGATCAACGGTCGTCTCAGGAGTCTCACCGAAACCAAATTTCGTACACTTGCACGTCGTGTTGCCAGCCTTCAGCTCCAGCTCCGCCTCACCACGGTTCTCCACAATAAAACGATGCGAATTCTTGCCCATCACCGGCATCCGGCCAAACTCAAATACCGAATCCTCAATCACCGCCAGCGGCCACGGACCCTGCTCACTGGGCACCGGCAGGTCCGAAACCGTTTTTGCCTTCGGTGCATCAGGAGCCACCGCTTTGCGCTCCGCCTGCATCTGCTTCAGTGAATCCGCCAGAGTCTGCTCGGGAGGCTGCCGCAATAACAGCACCGCCAACAGCACACCACCCAGCAAACCCAGTCCGATCAGTACCTTCTGCATGCTTCACCCCACAACACAACTCTACAAACCGTTCGAACCAGGTAACAGCAACTGCTCCATACGAGCCACCAGAGGCGGCTCCAGCAGCTGCTCCTGATGACCCCACCGCTCGTTCACACGCTGCAAAGCCAGTGCCCTGCCGGCAGCCTCGGCAGCCCTCGCAGACTCACCCGTCGACCACCACAGCTGCGCCGCCTCAGCCCACAAAATCGACTTCCCGCGATATCGCCCCAGGACCTCCGAATAATCCTCGCAGGCACGCTGCTGCAGCGGCAGATCAGCAAGCACCCGACCTGCAGCCGCGCGACTGCGACCACGATAAAGATACCCGGCAGGACTGCGAATGTCAGCCTCAATCAATTGCGCACAGGCCGCTTCGCAGTTTTCCAGAAGCTGCTGAATGCGAGCCCGCTCCAGCGGCTCCAGAATCACCGCCACCTCACCACCGCCGGCCACGCCAGCCACGCCCCCGCCGCCGCACGCCGCAAATAACTGACCCGCCAATATCTCCACCCGCAGCTGACGCGGACGCAGCGCCCACGAATCAACCCGCTCCGCCTCATCCAGCAAACGCAATGCCAGCACCGTGCCACCCGGCCCCGACTGCACCTCAGCCGCCCCCGCCAAACCCCGCAAACGCAACGCCGGCACCACCCCCTGCCACACAATCACCAGTGACAACACCAAAAAACTCAACCCCGCCACCCGCCGACACCACAAACCTGAACACACCGCACCACCGCCCGATCGCCCCCGGCCCCCACTCGCACACGCCCCACAACTCAATACCACCAGCATCACCGACGGCATCTCAAAACCACCAGCCGCCAGCAAATGCACACACACACCACACAACGCACTCAACGCACCCACCCGATCCAGCAACCCTGGCTGCATCCCCCGCCACAGCCAAAATACCGCAACACCCGGCAACAACACGTCCAGCCACTTCTCCTCCAAAGACTCCAGACTCAGCCACTCCCAGCCCGCCTCCAGCACAAACGCCACCAATAACACCCGCCACACCACTCCCGCTGCCCGCTGACCAGACCAAACATCCCCCACAACTCCACCCGCCAGCCCACCAGCACCCGTCGCACCACCCGCCGCACCAGCACCACCCGCCACCGCACCACCCACACCACGCCGCAACACCGCCAGCAAAAACAACAGCAAACCACACAAACCCGTCACACCACTCGCTGACCACGCATCCAGCAGCAAATTATGAGGATCCCGGATCTCCTCACTGGATTCGTCCGACTTCCACGGCATATAGCTTTCACGAAAATTCCCCGGTCCCGCTCCCGTCAGCGGTCGCTCACGCAGCATCCGCAAAGTCCCCGCCCAGTACATCAGACGAAACTGCAGTGATCGCGGAGCCTCAGCCAGCACCGCTCCGTCCAGACTGCCGTTCCAGCTCAGCACCGCACCGCCCAGCAGCAAACCACACAAACCCGACACCCACACCACACTCGCACGCCGCAACAGCACCGGTACACGCCACACACCAAAACCACTCCACAACAAAACTACACCACCAGCCACACAGCCCAGCCACGCCGAACGACTCTTCGTCAGCACCAGACAATAACCACACAGCACAATCGGCACCACAGCACAAATCCAGCCCGCCAGACCCGCACCCCCACCCGCACCAGCAAACCCGGAACGCAGGCGGCCCGGCAAACGAGCCACCAGGATCAGCAGACCACCCGTCAGCAGCCCCGCAAGAGTATTGGCGAGCGCAAATGTCCCAATCGGCTCCTGACTATACAAAACCCGGTTTTCCCACAACACCCGCCCGGAACCCGACAAAGGAATCTGCAGCTCACGAAACTCCGCCAAAATCTCCTGCACCCGCGCATACGAAACACCACCGCCACCGCCACGCTCCGCACCGCCACGCTCCCCAGCACGCGCACCAGCCGCACCACTCGACCAGCCGTCCAGAATCTCACGCCGCTCCCGATACCACTCCGCATTCTCAGCATAAATCACATGATGCTGCGCCACACCCAGACACGCCTGACCCACCGCAATCGCCGCCACCAGCTCCAGCACCAGCGCCGCACCACGACCAGCCACACACTGACGACTCAACACACACCACGCACCCAGCAAACCACACCACTCCAGAGTCAGATTCACCGCCGCACGCCGATCACCCTGCTGCTGAAACACTGCCCACGCGGAAATCACATGCCCCAGCAACACCAGCAGCAGCCCGACATCACACCAGAACAAACCACCACCGCCACCGCCCCGCACCTCTCCCCGCTCAGCAACCCCACCCCGCTCAGCAACCCCGGACCGGTCCGAAAAAAAATACACACACGCCGCCAGACACCAGCCGGCCGACCAAATCAGTCCGCGACCGTCCGCAGCCTCCTCGGACACCCACCAGCTGCCCGCACTCAGCAGCACCAGACCCGCCCACGCCCACGGTGCCCGCATAGCTGTCAGGTCCTGTCTGTACCGGAAAACTGTTCCCGCTCACGCTGCAATCGCCCCTGCATCTCACCCACCGCACCGCGACCCACAAACTCCAGTATCGCCACCACACCCAGCACCATCAAAATCACACTCATCACAATCGCCGCACCCCACCAGTCCGGCACCTTGTACAACAGCAGCGCACAGGCTCCCGTCATCGCCGTCATCAAATGCACCGTCAGCACCGCATACACCGGCTTCAAACCCAGATCCACCAGCCGATGCGACACATGACTTTTGTCACCATGAAACGGACTGCGCCCCTGCTTCAGCCGGATCAGAATCACCGTGCAAAAGTCATACAGCGGCACCGCCATCACACACAAAGGCGCCAGCATCACGTGCCGACTGCCGCTCCGCTCGTAAAACGTCCCCGCCACCGTCAATGTCGCCAGCAAAAAACCAATCAGATTGCTGCCGCAGTCACCCATAAAAATCGCCGCTGGAGGACGATTCCATACCAGAAAACCACCCAGAGACCCCGCCAGCAGCAACAGCAGCAACGCCACCTCGGCCACCACTCGCTCCACCATCAACAACAAGATCGACGCAAACAACAGCGCCGCTATCAGCCCGATTCCCGCCGATAAACCATCCATGTTGTCCAGAAAATTCATCGCGTTCGTCAGCACCAAAATCCACAACACCGTCAGACCAAAACCAAACCACGGCTGAGACACAAAGACGGTCGCACGCACCCCGCTGCCAGCCACTCCAGCGGCCACCAGCAGCTGCACACATAACCGCAGCTTCCACGACAAACTCCAGCGGTCATCCGCCAGACCCGTCAGAAATAAAACCACCCCGCCCGCACCAATCGCCAGCAGCTGCAACCGCAGACCCGCCGTCGCCCCCCCAACCGCCGCCGCCAGCCCCGGACCACCACCACCCAGCAACAACACCGCCGGCAACATCACTCCCAGAAAAATCGCAATCCCGCCGCCCCGCGGAGTCGGTATCACGTGCACCTTGCGATGACCCGGCAGGTCAATCAGACCCAGCGCAGGAGCCATCCGGCGGACCAGCGGAGTCACTGCGGCCGACAGCAAAAAAGCACCCGCAAACCCCCAAAACAGCAACATCCCCATCACACCGCCTTCTCACTGCACTCCGCCCAGCACACAAATACAAAATCCGGTGACTACTACGAGAAATTCGACCGTCTCCGCCAGGCGAATTCCCCAAACACAAGTTCTCAACCACAATTTCCAGCGGTTTTCAGACAACTGCCGGCACCCACTCCCATACACCCCACACCAATCCCGCTCCCCCGTTTGTAATTTCTGCAATTCCCCTGCTGAACTCTGCCGAATCTGACGAATTCCACAGCAGCAAATGCCCCCACATTTGTACTTTTGGCAGATCACCAGTTCCGGACCAGAAACTCCTCTTCCAACACAACCACAAGCCAGCAATCAACTTACACACAAACCGCAAAATCGGAATGTCTCTGGCGCAGCAGTTGCTACCATCTTGTCATCAGGACGATTACAACACGACATGGCTGTCGTATCGGATTGACAGTGTTCCTGACCTGCACCCGCAGTGCACGAACCTGCCCAACCCAAATGGCTCCGCAATCGCCCGGCGTTCCTTTGGCCAGTCATGGCCATTCAGCACTCACTACGGGAAATCTCTGCGATGCGCTCAACTCTCACCCCCAAAACTGTCCGCCGACTGCTCGCTGCCGACGGATATCTGGACCTGAATCTGCCGGCCGAAGCAGTCGCCGAACTGGACCGCATCACGGATGCCGGCCCCCTTGAAGGCCCCCGCCAGCTGCTGCTCGGAATTGCCCTCAAAACCGCCGGCAAAGTCGAAAAAGCCATCCTCAGCCTTGAACAGGCCGCCCGCATCATGCCGGCCCCCATCCGCCGCTTCGCCTGGCGCGAACTGGTCGACTGCTACCGCGCTGTCGGCAGCGAAGAACTGGCCGAACTGGCCGCCCGCCTCGGCGGCTCCGACGACCTGCAGCTGCGGATCGCCCTGCCCTGCTCCAGCCTCACACTCGACATCGAAACCCCCGCCACACTGCCCTGAACAATCCCGGTCAGCACAGCAGCATCCCCCCCCCGCCCCGTCACATCCCCCGTCCGTTTTCACACCACCCAGCTGCCCCCTTGCGATCGTAATCCTACTCAGTCCGCCCTGGCGGACGGTACTCGTACTCGAAAAACACTACACCGGCAGCACAGAGAACTCACAAACGCAAACCAGGGGCAAATTCGAGCACGAGCACGAGCACGAGCACGAGCACGAGCACGAAGAACCAGGCGAATGTCAATCCCGGACATTCGTGGTTCAGTCCACCGCCCCACCACTGCGATTATCCGTGCCAATCCGTGTTCATCCGTGGCAAAAAAAACAGCCACCCGAAAAACATCCGTGGCACCTCTTCGCGGCTTCGCGGCTTCGCGTGAGACCAACACTCTGCAAATCGACTGACCACCAACTACCGGCCCGCTCCCTCACGGTCGCGGCTCACTATTCCAGGCACAGCAGCTGAAAAAATCGATCCACTCAACATCCAGTTCCGCCGTGCCTGTTCGTCTCTCCGCCCGCCCCACCACTGCGATTATCCGTGCCAATCCGTGTTCATCCGTGGCAGAAAAAAACAACCCAAAAACATCCGTGGCACCCCTTCGCGGCTTCGCGTGAGACAAACACTCTGCAAACCGACTGAACACCAACCACCGGCCCGCTCCCTCACGGTCGCGGCTCACCATTCCACGCACAGCAACTGAAAAAATCGACACACTCAACATCCAGCTCAGCCGTGCCTGTTCGTCGCTCCGCCCGCCCCACCCACTGCGATTATCCGTGCCAATCCGTGTTCATCCGTGGCAGAAAAAACAACCCCAAAACATCCGTGGCAAACTCCGCGGCTTCGCGGCTTCGCGTGAGACAAACACTCTGCAAACCGACTGAACACCAACTACCGGCCCGCTCCCTCACGGTCGCGGCTCACCATTCCACGCACAGCAGCTGAAAAAAATCGACACACATATCATCCAGCTCAGCCGTGGCAGAAAAAACAGCCCCAAAAAACATCCGTGGCACCCCGCAACCCAACAATATCCCGATCACCGAATCAGCTTCCGCTCCTGCAATTCCGCCTTCCACTTGCCCGCCTCCGCCGCAAAACCAACACGCTCCAGCAGCTCCACAGTGCCCTGCAGCTGCCGCGGAATGCTGTCAGGCTTCACTTCCGTCTGAGCAGGCCAGCGCTGCAGCTCCTCAGCCGCTCGCTGCGCTGTCGCCAAAAAACCGTCCACCGCCGCAGACCAGCCCGAAAT
>JBJTPZ010000113.1:0-7877 GCA_046075365.1 Planctomycetaceae bacterium | reverse complement strand
CTGACACTCGTCAGCGCTACCGCCGAAATTCCCGGCAACATGATCCCCTTTGTGTCAATCCATCATCTCGATTCCCTGGGACGCAACGAGCTGGCCACCGTCGCCATTCCGCTTCGCGGGCCGGATTCTACTCAGGCACTGGAAGAAATCGCACAGCTGCAAAGCACACTGGGCCAGGTTCGAGTCCTGACCAGCTCCGGCCGCGTGGTCGTTACCGACACCGGCAGCTATCTGCGACGCATGCGCGACCTGCTGCTGGGCTCAGGAATTGCCGCCGGTGATCAGCAGGCACATGTCTATCAGCTGAGGCACGCCCGTGCGGAAGATGTGGCCAAAGCCATCACAGACTTCCTGTCCAGTTCCAGTGGCGGTGCGGCCGACGCCGGCGGCGCTGCCGTCACAGGAGGAACTCCAATGGGTCAGCGAGTTGTCGCTGAGAAAACCACCAACAGCCTGCTGGTTCGCGGCACCAGCGAAGAGCTTTCCACCATCGAACGACTTGTGGCTGAACTGGACCGCGCACCACGTGAGGTGCTGGTGCAGGCTCTGCTGGTCGAAGTCGAACTCGGGAATGTGAATGAACTGGGAGTAGAACTGGGATTTCAGGATTCCGTACTGTTCGATCGCAGCGTGGTCGACAAGCTCGTCACCATTAATCAGACCACTACCGCCCCCAACGGCACCCAGACAACCAATCAGCAGATCATCTCACAGACCGCAGCCCCGGGGTTCAACTTCATGAGCCAGGCTCCCGGCAACAACGTCGCCGCTCGCCCCGGACGCATTGGCCCGCAGGGCCTGTCAACATTCGGCATGGGTCGAGTCAACGGAGACCTCGGATTCGGCGGGCTGGTACTTTCCGCCGGTTCCGAATCTGTGAATGTTTTGCTGCGAGCTCTCGATGCAAATTTCAACATCGAAGTTCTTAGTCGACCTCAGGTGCGGTCCGTCGAAAACCACGAAGCATTGATTCAGATCGGACAGCAGGTGCCGATTGTGGATGGCGTTTCACTGACTCCCGTTGGCAGCGCCAACCCCAACATCCGCCAGGACAAAGCCGGAATCATCCTGAAAGTCACACCCCGCATCAGCCCTGACGGCCGAGTCCAGCTGGATGTGGAGGCAGAGAAAAGCGCATTCAATCTGACTCCCGGATCCGGTGTCCCCATCTTCACCGATGCCACAAACGGCAACGTGATTGAAGCTCCCATCAAAGACATCACCACCGCCACCACAACTGTCAGCGTACAGTCAGGAAATACCATCGTGCTGGGAGGCATGATCACAAATGATCAAAGCATGGCCACTCGAAAACTGCCGTGGCTCGGTGACCTGCCGGTCATCGGACGGCTGTTCCGTTACGACTACAACAAACTAAAACGCAAGGAACTGCTGGTCTTCCTGACCCCGGTGGTACTCGAAAATGATCGGCACGCGGATCAGTTGAGACAGCTGGAACTGGACAAAATTCGCCTGCCGGCAGAGGCCTGGAATATCTACAACCCGCTCGCCAGCCCCGCCGAAAGCGGAGATATTATCCCCCCGCCGGTACCCGCCGACTCTGATCTGCTTCCGCCGCCGCAGTCGTCCGTCGGCAGCCAGGAATCCTCCGTACGACTGGCAGGCAGTACAGCAGTCTGGTCCGGACAGCGGCGACCACAAAACGCAGCCCCGGCATCACTGCAGCAGCCCGTCGCTCCTCAGGCGGAACAGTTGCAGCCCGAAGCCAATCTCACAGATGTGGCCGCACCCGCACCCCGCACACGCTGGGAACAGTCCGTCAACTATCGACCACCACAGAATCAAATGGATGGCAGCTTTCCACCCGAACCTTCCAGCGGAGCAGCAGCGCCCCTGCGATTCCAGCGATCACTGCGCAAACCAGCCGCCTCCGCACAACCAACACCCACCCACGCAAATCAGCAGCAAATCAGTCCGGAACTGGCGCGGCGAGTTTCCCTGCAGCGAAATCGCTAAATCACCCAGCGACGGATTGCGCCACCTGTCGAATTCGCACCACGCAACGTTGCCGAAAAACCACCGGTGTTGCTCCCGGACAGCATCAGACTCACAGAGCTGATCCACCGCAAGGACGCTGCACAGCCAATTAAAGCCAGCAGCAGGAACAACTTGCAGCCGACCATCCGCTTTTGCTGCTTTTCCGGCACACCATCTGCATCGAGTCTGTTGACGGGAATATTACCGCCGACCGCTTCGCTGCGCACCAGCATGCCCCACGGCTCGCGGTGACTGCTGCCAGAAACATCCGCCAGCCTGGAACTCCAAACCGTGATCGCGCCTGCTCCCGCCACTGATAACCTGCAGACCGTCAGACAACTGGCCGCACGATTCGGCATGACCTGCATCGATCTCGAACAGCATACCGTGGACCTGCAGCTCCTGCAGCAGTTTCCCGTTCAGGATCTGTTCCGGGAAAATGTTCTGCCGCTCAGTCGGAATGGCAATCGAGCCGTAGTGGCGGTCGCCGACCCACTGAATCTGACGGCCCTCCAGGAACTCACCGTTCGCACCGGTCTGTACCTCGATCCGGTGGTCGCTGCACACGATCAGATTCAGCGACTGCTAAAAAATGCACTGGGACTCGGTGGCGGCACAGTGCAGGAACTGATGGCGATGTCGAAGGAAGAAATCGACACGCTGCAGGCCGCCGCCGGTGACGAAATCGGCGATGCATCCCAGGCTTCGTCCGTCGTCAAACTGGTCAATGAACTGCTGCTGGAAGCCATCGAACAAAAAGCCAGTGACATCCACATCGAACCCGAAGAAAGCGATCTGCAGATACGCTTTCGCGTGGACGGAATGCTCCAGATTCAGCCCATGCCAGCCGAAATCCAGCGGTTTCGCGCCGCCATCGTCAGCCGACTCAAGATCATGTCGCGGATGAACATCGCCGAAAAACGGCTCCCCCAGGACGGACGCATCCGCCTCACTGTCCGCGGCCGAGAAGTCGACATCCGAGTTTCCGTGATCCCCATGCTGCATGGCGAAGGCGTCGTCATGCGACTCCTTGACAAATCCCGTAATTCTCTCAGCCTGCAGGCCGTACGCTTTCCGCCCGAACTGCTGCCGCACTGGCAAAAACTGATTCGTCGTCCCCACGGACTGATCCTCGTCACAGGCCCTACAGGCAGCGGCAAAACCACAACTCTGTACAGCTCGCTCTGCGAGATTCGCCGACCCGACCTGAAAATCATCACGATCGAAGACCCGGTCGAATACAACCTGCAGCAAATCAGCCAGATTCAGGTTCAGTCACAGATCGGACTCAATTTCGCCGCCGGACTCCGCAGCATCCTCAGACATGACCCGGATGTGGTGCTGATCGGAGAAATCCGCGATCCGGAAACTGCCACCAGTGCCATTCAGGCATCACTCACCGGACACCTCGTCTTCAGTACCATTCACACCAACGACGCCGCCAGCACCTTCACACGACTCATTGACATGGGTGTCGAACCGTATCTGGTGGCCAGCACACTGCAGGGAGTCCTCGCACAACGACTGGTACGAAAACTCTGCACTCACTGCCGCACTGAATACACACCGGATCCAGATCAAATTCCAGAAGACTGTCGCCTGCCCGCTGGCCAAAAACTGTGGCAGGCCAATGGCTGCCGCGAATGTCGCGGTTCCGGCTACAGCGGACGCATCGCTATCTTTGAACTGCTGATGACCACCAGTCGCATTCGCAGCCTCTGCATGCAGCAGGCCGATGCTGCCGAAATCCAAAACGAGGCGATTCGTCAGGGAATGCAGTCGCTGCGGCAAAATGGGTGGCAGCGAGTCCTTACGGGTGAAACGTCGCTGGATGAACTGATTCGCGTCTGTCCGCTGGAAAACTCCGACGACTGAATCTCATTGCAAACCCAGCACATCCGCTGACATGACCGGCAAATCATCAAGCTGACGCAGGTGCGGCGTTTGCCGGGCTGCATCCAAAGTAAAGCGGATAACCGCCACCGGCTGCTGACCAATAATCTGCCCCACCGCAAAGCCGCTGAACACATCACCCCCGGATGTGATCAGGGGAGCGATTGCTCGCAGCTCGCCCATCGTCAACACACCCCGACTCAGCAGCCAAGCAATCGAACCATCTTCTGCTGTCAGACCCTTTTGATTCCGCGGCTGAAGCGCACGTATCGATCGGGCTGCCGATTCCGAAATGCCCGGAATTGTCGCCAGCACCTCCGCCGGTGCACAGTTGACATTGATGCGTCCACGAATCACCGGGGCAGCCGTCAACGCAAAGACCCGCTCAAATTCCGGCAGCATTCTGCTGACTGTCGCTGGATCTGACGGCCACGGTGAACGCAGCAGACGATCCTCACCGCTGACCGTCGCTCGCACCTCGCCGCCAAATAAATCCACCAGCGAACGGAAACTGAAAACCGGACGCCCCGTCAGCAGCAATCCGCCACGACTGGTACTGGAATCCTGACCGCCCTGAGTCTTGTTCAGACCCAGCTGAGCATTCAGACGCGCCTCCGCCTGCTCCAGACGCTCCAGACGACGCGTCTCCATGTCCTCACCCTCGTCCGGGCGCAGATCGTCCAGCCAGTTGATGCCGTTCAATCGCCCGGCCACCACAAACAACGCCGCCTCAGACCCAAATCGTGCCTGCAGACGGTCATACAGACCGGCCAGATCACTGTCGTTGATTTGTATGCAGCCGGTCCGGTCCACACCCGAAGATTCCGCACTGACAAGCGTCAGCATGGAATACAGCCCACCCTGCAGCACCCCGTCCCGATTGTCGGCAGGAACCGTCAGTGAACCGTCATTCTCCTCAGGATCCAGCACACCGTTCGCATTCCGGTCTTCACCATACAGCAGCTCGGCCGTCATCCCGCGCACCTGCAGCAGCTCGTGCAGATCCTGAAAAATACCGTTTCGCGGCAGACGCGGCGGCGATTGCGACAAATACCACGATGCCTCCGCGCCAAACTCCGACGGATCGTTGTCCTCGTCCATCCAGTCCAGAATCGCATCGGCCAAAGGCTGAGTCACCCCGGGCAATGCCAGCAAACGGTTACGCGACTGCTGACGGCGAGATAACTGCAGCGGCAGAGTGGCCAGATTCAGCCGCGATGACTCGTTCACCAGACCCGCCTGACGAGGTGCACCCGCTGCCGGCAACGCCTGCAGCAGCAGCACACGAGCACTCTGGCCGTCATCCAGCAATAAATCCAGCTGCGGAGCAGTCCGTCCGGCTGATCGCTGCCTGACTGCAGCCGTCGCCAGCTCAATAGCCGACTCCGCCAGCCGACGACGACGCACCTGCTGCAGCGTTTCACCGGCAGCGGTCGCCTCCAGCACCATCAAATGCGAAAAAGAATAAACAGCAAACGACAGTAATGCGGTCACCACCAGCACCAGCAACAGAATAAAACCACCCCGTGAAGAGTCAGCAGCCGATTTTTGCCTCGCCTTGCGCATGTCAGTGGTCCCCCGCCGGCAGACGAATCTCCAGGACTTCCTCCACCGTCGCATGTCGCCAGGTCAAACGACATTCCACCAGCCTCGGCAACCGCTGCTCCGCTTCACTGTTCCAGCGATCGTACCACCGCGAACCATCGAAATAACGGAACACACATCGCTGAATCTCTGCACTCACCTGTACCGGCCGCAGCGATTCAGAAGTCCCGGTACCCCGCTCGAAAAATAATCGCTCGCCACGAATCAGCCCGAGCAAACCACCCGTATCCGGTACCGCCACCGGCTGCGGCTGACCATTCCGCGTCGCCAGCGGTGCCGAAAATGCACGACCATTCCACCAGATCACATGATGCAGCTGCGCCCCCGGCACGCCGCTCTCAACAAAACGCTCGTTGCCGCCGCGAACCAGCACCGCCAGCCACTCACGCTCACCCACCAGACTGGCTGGATGCCGCGCCACGGCATCATCCGGAATCAGCAGTGAACGAGAAAAATCCAGCACCTGCTCAGAAATGTCCGTTTCTTCCACCATCAGACTGCGAGCCAAAAAGGACTGGGCACCGGATGGCTTCCGCGGAGCTTCTGTGGGAGGCAGTACCCGCCGCAGATCCGTCGACAAATCCTCCAGCACTCCGCGTCGCTTCGTCGCATCCAGAGAATTCTGCTGCGACAGCCCCCGATAACGATAGAACATCGACAGCGAGGTCCCCACTGCGCCCATCAGCACCACAGTGAGCGCCAGCGAGACCAGCAGCTCCAGCAGAGTAAATGCCGCACGGCCAGCAGGGCAAAAAAAATGTCCCGGCAGTTTCATCGCCCGCCTCCCGACTGCATCGACCCGGCAGCCGAAGTTACCGACATGCCAGCAGCGGCCTGACCTGAAACCGCAACCAGTCTGAACAGACGACAGCGACTGAGCACCGGCTGGGTTTCCTGATAGACCTCAATCCGTAGTTCCAGCAAATCAGGAATTGATGAACTGCGGATCTCAGCAGACCAGCTCCAGCCAGCAGCGCTCTCAATCGGCTGGTTCTGAACCGCCTGAAAAGGCAGCAGGCCCGCCAGCATCCGGTCCATTTGAGTCTGACAGTGAATCGCGGCGTCAGACAGCATCTGACAACGCAAAGCGGCTCTCACACCGGTCGCTGACTGCTGTGCCAGAACGGCCAGGGCCATCGCAAGGATTGCCGTACCCAGAACAACCTCCAGCAGCGAAAGCCCCGCCCGCAACACCACAAAGCGGCAGTGCGCCGGACGAACCGGTACCAGGACAGACGGAGCCAGAAATTTGTGCATGGATCGACAGGCAACAGACGGACTAAGTCAAATCCCCGGAGACACTGCAGAAATCTTAGCTTTTCAGGGGAAACGCACGTCGCAGCATTCGCAATTCGGCAACGGAAACGTGGTGACAAAAAGCAACCACAAGGAAAAAACGGCCCAGCGAAACAACCGCCTGAATGCAACCACCAAAATTCGATCCGTCGAGAAACGCACTTAGCGCATCGTCAGCACCCGCCGTCAAGAACCTGAAACAGAAGCTCCAAAACACGAAGAACGTTCACTTAACACAAAATCGTGCACAGGAAAATCCCGCCACAAATCAGCTGGAAACCGCGAATTATCCCAATAATCCCACCTCATACATCGGCAAAACACATAATAAATATCGGTTTATACACCATTCGATTCCGTGATGTTTTTTCGGCACAAAGTCTGCCCCAGTTCGCTGTCGAAGGCTCTCGGCACTCCCCTCCTTTACATGAATCAGGCATCAAGATGTCGCACCAAAAACCGTCCGCAGGCAGCCGCCGTAAATCTCTTCAGACCATGGGACTGATTGCTGCCACAGCATCAGGCGTCGTCTCAGCCGCGCAGCAGGCTCCCCCCCGTCCCGCCCCCAGCGTCCCTAAACCGCCCCGCACCACAGCATCGGTGCCCAAACCAACGCCCGCTCCGCGACCGCCAGCACCGCGCCCCGCGCCAAATCCGCCTCCTCGAATGCCGGCCCCCCCGCAGCCTCCAGCCGATGTTGTCCCGTTCCCTTTCACCCCGTTCACTGTACCGCTGGCCATCCCGGCCGATTTGCAGCCAGTTTCTGTGGGCACTCCACCGTGGGAACCGGGCGCTGTCTTCCACGGGATCGCTCCGGAATACTTCGATCGGCGAGTCGCTGAACGTCCGGACCTGCGATTTTTTGAAAATCGCCCCACCAAATTTTATGAATTGCGGCTGCAGAAGTCCGTCCATGAGATCATTCCGGGGGTGAAAACTCCGACCTACGGTTACAACGGCACCTATCCGGGCCCAACTCTGCGATTCCGGATCGGTGAACCGGCCGTCGTCCGCGTGACGAACGAACTGCCGATTGAAACTTCTCTGCACCTTCACGGCGGACACACTCCGGCACATTCGGACGG
>JBJTPZ010000112.1:0-26617 GCA_046075365.1 Planctomycetaceae bacterium | reverse complement strand
CGAAGCTCGGGAAAGATGATGTCTGGACAAAAAAATTCCTCGCGGAACCCGTCGCCCACAAGCCAGGTTCAACGTTTCTCTACAACACGCCCGCCACGTACATGCAGTCAGCGATCGTCAGCAAAGTCACAGGCCAGACAGTGCTCGATTATCTGACGCCGCGACTGTTCGAACCTCTCGGGATCGAAAAACCAAAGTGGGATACAAGTCCGCAGGGTATCTCGATTGGCGGCTACGGGCTGTACATTTGCACAGAAGACATCGCCAAATTCGGGCAGTTATACCTGCAAAAGGGAAAATGGCACGGCCAGCAGCTCGTTCCCTCCGAGTGGATCGTGGCTGCCACAAGTCGGCAGATGGAAAACGACAAGGCGCCCAGCGGTACCAATCCTGACTGGCGCGAAGGTTACGGATTCCAGTTCTGGCAGTGTCGCCATGGAGCCTACCGCGGCGATGGCAGAGACGGACAGTTCTGCATCGTGCTGCCGAAACAGGACGCAGTCATCGCCATCACCGCGAAAACCGGCAATATGCAGCGGCAGCTGGACCTCATCTGGGAATACCTGCTGCCCGCGTTTCAGAATCAAACTCTCCCCAACAACGAAGCGGAACTTGAGAAGCTCAGGCAAACACTCGCGGCCCTCAGGGTTGGGGGCAGCAACTGAACTGACATCAGAGCGGATCAGACAGCCTGCTGTTTTGTCCCTCTCTGCGCTCAACCTTCGTGGCACGACGCGGCAGACTGTCAGTCCCTCAGAATCGCATCGCCCGCGTGGCAACAAAACAGGCGATGTACTCAGTCAATTTCCATGCCACCCCACCGTCTTCATACAACCCGGTGAGGGCCAGGCCAGCGTCCAGCTGGCCACCGATCTGGTCGGCCAGAGTGTGCCCGAAGCAGAGTGGCTCCCCTTTATCCACGTACCGCCACCGTTCCTCATCGGTCAGGCAGGTCAGGTCCGAGTACGGGATGCGGTGCCGCACGACGAATTCCCCCGCTGCCATGCGGGCGTCGTCGAACAGATACAGAAGGGGATTCGTAAAACCCGCGAGCAGCAGGCCACCAGGACGCAGAACTCGCGCAGCCTCTCGCCAAACCGGGCGAATGTCGGGTACGAAGCCGTTGGCACACGGGTGGAATACCAGCCCGAATTGGCCATCAGAAAACGCTGACAGGTCCCGCATGTCGCCTTCAACGGTGGCGATTCTCAGACCGTCGCGGTCAGCCACTTCACGGTCGCGGGCGAGCTGCGCGGGTGAGTTGTCGAACACGGTGACGCTGGCCCCGGCTGCAGCCACGATCGGCCCCTGTTGACCACCTCCGGACGCCAGGCAGAGCACATCCAGACCAGGCAGTGGCGGAAACCAGTCGCGCGGAACCGGCTTTGTCGGCGTGAGCAGCACCCGCCAATCACCACGGCGGGCCGATGCAGTCTCCTCCGGCCCAACTGGAACGGTCCACCGATTGCCGGCACGAACCTGTCGGTCCCACGCATCACGATTGTAGGAACGAATGTCCATATCGACAGAATTCCCTTATACGTGGCCTCTTCCGCTGGATAGGCCACAAGATGCAAACCCGCAGGCGACCAACACCCTCAAAGCCCTGCACAATCTTAGACGCCGCGGGGCCAGGAGTGCGACTGCAGTCCGGCCCCCCGGGGCAAAATCTCCAGCTGCGGACAGTGCTGAAGCACAGCATCGGCAAGGGTCAGGGAACAGTCAGCAGTGAGAGCCAGGCGAGGCATAAGCACCAGATCCGCAGACTGCAATCGGTGCAGAAACGTCAGCATCGCAGCACTGTGCTGCTGCTGCAGGTCCGCCGGCGGCGGAGACTCCGCGGCAACAACCCATGGACGACCACCGGCAATCGCCTGAGAAAGCGAATCGTTGAGGGACGCAGAATGCGTCTCAGCCAGCCGCAACACGTGACCCCTGTCGCCGGATCCGATGAACAGAATCCACCCGGCATCCCCAGCCGCATCCACGAGCGCTGAATGTTTTGCTGACGACGGCTGTCACTAACGGCAGGCCCATCGCGTGTTCTTTGCGCCCTGTGACTGCATGACATCCCAGATTCTCGCATCAAGTTCGGTGGCCGAAATTCCAAGCCGTTTCGCAACTGTCCTGAGAGCCGCAATCGTGTCGTCATCAGATGGCGAACGGCCAATCGCATTGAAAACGAACTGAACGACGTGTCGGTCCAACTTGATTGCCTGTGTTCCCTCGATGTACCACAGCAATTGTTCGTGCGCTCGTGCGGCAAGCCCCTTTATCCTGCCGAGAAAGTCCCCTTTGGTTGTTGTCAGCCCCCATTGCTTCAACGCCTCTCTATCGGAATGATCCGGGAAATTTTGCCCCTTCCAGACCACGAAGTATTCTGTGAGTTCACTAAGCATGCGACATTTGTTCCACTCGTTCCTGTCCCATAGTTTCTTCGCCGCCGCGGACCAATCAGTCCGGTTGAGGCTGATCCGATCAAGGAGCGATGCGAAGTTTGCAAGAGTGGGCGGCTTGAGATCGTTGTAGAGGTTTGCCTCAAAGTAACGGCGGGCTGGTAATGCGTGGCGGTACCATTGACGATTCAAACTCAGCACTGTCGACATGATTGTGAGCACAGGATCGTTGGCGACGTGCTTCTCTTCGTCCTGCACGCTCGTACATGGAAGTTGCTCGCAGGCCCGTGTGAGCAGCACAAACTCTTCTGGCGAAACCGGGACTGCGGAGAGCATCATGTCAATTCCTTAGCCTGGATGTAATTTCCAACGAGCGATGTTCCCGGACTCCACATTCGTGAATTCTCTTTTGCGGCGGGCAGAATTCAATCGATCACACCAGCCGACCCCGCCATGCACCGGCTTCCCCCAACCGGTGCTGCGCAAAAAACGCCCGAAAAACGGTGCCGTCAGTGGTGCCGAGGTGCCCGTATTGGTGCCATTCAGTTTTCCTCGTATTGTCACAGTTTTCCCCTTTTTGCACTCCTGGAGCGAGGGGACAGGGTCGCGAACAGGGGCCAAAACTGAGGTCCATAAACGCAAAGAAACCCCGAGGAACCTCGGGGTTTCGTGGAAAAACACTGCGTTTTGAAGCGTTCTGCCAAAGCGGAGAGACAGGGATTCGAACCCTGGGTACCCGTAAGGGCACTCCGGTTTTCAAGACCGGTGCAATCGGCCGCTCTGCCATCTCTCCGGGGCGGATGCTACGCCCCAAAGGCCGGATTGTCAACGAGTTTCCAGTTGCGAGGATCCCAATTGGGACGGTCCGGGAAAACGGGACCGCATAACTGGACGCCTGACACCGCCACAAACCCCGCTCAGGATGCCAAACTCAGCCGTCGCCAGCCTGCGATTCGCCGTTTTTCAAAATCCCCTGCACCACCTCACCAAAAATGTCCGTCAAACGAAATTGACGACCCTGAAACCGAAACGTCAGCCGCTCATGATCAATACCCAGCTGATGCAATATCGTCGCCTGCAGATCATGCACATGCACGCCCCGCTCCGCAACATTGATCCCCAAATCGTCCGACGCACCCCAGCTTAAACCCTCACGGACTCCACCACCCGCCAGCCAGACCGTGAATGCATACGGATGATGATCCCGCCCCCAGCGCGGTCGGTTGTTGATGTCGCCCTGAATAAACGGCGTTCGACCAAACTCCCCGCCCCAGATCACCAGCGTCTCATCCAGCAGCCCCCGCTGCTCAAGATCCCGGACCAGCGCCGCACTCGGCTGATCCGTGTCACGACACTGATTGTAAAGCTCCGTCGTCAGCGAATTGTGCTGATCCCAGCCCGCATGCATCAGCTGCACAAAACGAGTCCCCCGTTCCACCAGACGCCGGGCCAGCAGACAGTTGTGGGCAAAAGTCCCCGGTTCCGTCACACCAGGACCGTACATCTCCAGTGTCTCTCGGGTCTCGCCCGACAAATCCGTCAGCTCCGGCACACTGGACTGCATCCGAAAAGCCATTTCGTACTGAGCAATCCTGGCGCCAATCTCCGGATCACCATACTGCTGCTGATTCAGCTGGTTCACCGCCGCCACATCATCCAGCCACTCACGCCGCATCTGCCGCGAAATCCCCGGCGGATTTGACAAATACAGCACCGGATCTCCCGCCGCACGAAACTTCACGCCCTGAAATCTCGATGACAGAAAACCGCTGCCCCAGTAAAAGTCGTAAAAAATCTGCCCGCACGACGTGTTCTTCGTAATCGACGTCATTACCACAAAACCCGGCAGACTCTCCGTCTCTGAGCCCAGGCCATACGTCAGCCAGGCTCCCATCGTCGGGCGCCCCGGCAGCTGCGATCCACTCAGCAGAAACTGAATCGCCGGCGCATGATTGACCGCCTCAGTATGCATGCTGTGCACAAAACACAGACGATCAGCGATCCCTGCCGTGTACGGCAGAAAATCACTGACCCACGCTCCGCTCTCACCACGCTGACGAAATGGTTCCACCGGCGCCAGCATCAGCTTGCCATCCGCCTGACCTGTCATCGTGCTGAATCGCTTGCCGTCCGCATAACCCGCCGGCAATGGCTGCCCATGCAGCTCACGCAAACGCGGCTTCCAGTCAAACAGGTCAACATGAGTCGGAGCACCGTTCTGAAACAAATAGATCACTCGCTTCGCCCGCGGCGCCAAATGCGGCAAACCGGGCAAACCGGGCACACCCGCCAAACCTGCCGCAGCACCAGCCACTGCACTGTCACGCCCCAGCAGCGATGCCAGGGCCGCTACACCCACTCCCGTGGATGCTCGACCAAAAAATTCACGCCGGACCAGCTGTCGCTGACTCTCTGCTATCGGATGCATCACACCGTCTCCCGTCACGCTTCACTGCTTTGTCAGAGCTTCATCCAGATTCAGCACCGCCAGACACACCGCCGTCCACGCCGCATGCTCATCCACCGCCAGCTGCTGCGAACGCGGTGATTCACCCACACTCAACAACGCTGTCGCCGCCACCGCTTCCTGCCGGTAAGCACTGCGGGAACGCTGCAGTGTCCCCAGCAGAATTTCACGCTCCGCCACCAGCGGCTGCCGACACAATACCCGCTGATACACTCGCTCCAGACGCTCTGCATCACTGCCACCCTCCAGCAGCACCCGCTCCGCCAGAACTCGAGCTGCCTCCACCCACGCCATGTCATTGCTGGTCAGCAACGCATGCAGCGGAGTATTCGTGCGCACTGCACTGACCGTACAGGTCTGCCGACTGGCCGTATCAAAGAACATTGTCGGCCCAATAATGCGACGCCAAAACACATACAAACTGCGACGATACAGCGCCTCGCCGTGATCCTGCACGTACTTCCGATTTCCAAATGTCGCCTCTTCCCAAACCCCCGCAGGCTGATACACATTCACCGCCGGACCACCACGCTGCCCCGACAGCAGACCACTGACCGCCAGCGCCTGATCACGCAGCATCCACGACGGCAGCCGATATCTTGGAGCTCGTGCCAGCAGCCGATTCTCAGGATCCCGCTCCAGCTGCTCCGGTGTCACCACAGAACTCTGACGATACACCTGACTGGTTACCAGCAGCCGCATCAGTCGCTTCACATCCCAGCCACTGTCCCGAAATTCCACCGCCAGCCAGTTCAAAAGTTCAGGATGCAGCGGCACCTCAGCCTGCACCCCAAAATCATTGGCAGTCTTCACCAGCCCCACACCAAACAACTGCTGCCAGAATCGATTGACTGTCACACGAGCAGTCAAAGGGTTCTGCTCAGACATCAGCCAGACAGCCAGATCGAGGCGATTTAAAGGTTGCTGCGAGACCACCTGCGGCAGACTGGCCGGAACAGCAGCCTGCACAGCTGCACCCGGATTCGTGTACAAACCGCGCTGCAGCATGAAGGTCTCACGACGCTGCTGCTGATCCTCCATCACCATCACCTTCGCAACACCATTTTTGATGCCTGCTGCCCGGTCCTCCGCAGCTTTCCGCTGCTGCGTCAGCTGCTGCCAGACCGCATCCTCAGACTGCTGAGCCTGCCTGAGCAGCTGCAGCTGCGACTCAGAACGCTTGTCAGCTGCCGTCTCCAGCGCCTGCTGCACCTCGGCAGCCCGCTGCATTTCCAGTCCAGCACCAGCCACCGCGGACGTCGAAATCCGAAATCGCCCCAGATTGTGACTGATGTGCGGCGAATCGTGCCGCAGACGAACCATCAGCTGATCCCCGGGCATCACCTGCACTGCCTCAGCCAGACGAAACACGGCCGCATGCTCCCGATCAATCGGCTTGCCCTCGTACACCGCCCAGCCTGTCTGCGAATCTCCGTCAAACGCAGTCGCCACCCGCAGATTACCCTGCTCATAAGTCGCCACCGCCCCGCCAATCCGCAGTAACTGCTCCACATCACCGCGACGCAGCACCAGCTGCACCTCAGTCAGCACAAAGTTGCCACTGTCCGATCGCGCCAGACCGCCCTGCGTATGACTGGCATGCCGCAATGCATCCAGTCGAACAGCCGCCAGCGGACCTGCCGGCAAGGCCCCCACAACCAGATACGCATCCCGCGGCGGATTCACGCCGCTGGCAAACACCACACCACCGTCTTCCACCGTCAACTGCTGCTGCTCAGCACGCACCTCAGTCGGCTGCAGCGTCCGCCACACACTGCCCTGCCCTGACTGCTGCCGGATCCATTCCGGCAGCAGAGCAGCAAGCTCCGCAGCACGCTGATTCTGCTGTCGACCAAATTCAGCAATTGCCGCCTCAGCCTCAGTCAGCTGTAAACGCTGCGGCGGCGAAAGAACGGACAGCACAGGCGCCGTCTGACCACTGCCACCGCCTCCGTTCACCGGAGTCTGATTGAAGATGGCAAACAGCGAGTAGTAATCACGCTGCGTCAATGTGTCGAATTTGTGATCATGACAACGACAACAATTCAGAGTCAGCCCCAGCCACAGCGTCCCCATCGTCTCTGTCATGTCCATCACATAATCAACTCGATTTTCTTCGGCAATCCGCCCGCCCTCACCATTGATCATGTGATTGCGACAGAATCCCGTTGCCAGCCGCTGCTCATCCGTGGCCTGCGGCAGTAAATCACCGGCAAGCTGCCACGTTGTAAACTGATCCCACGGCAGATTGCGGTTAAAAGCATCAACAACCCAGTCCCGCCACGGCCACATCGTGCGATCAGAATCGCCCTGATAGCCATTTGAATCCGCGTACCGCGCCGCATCCAGCCAGTCCCACGCCATCCGCTCACCATACGCCGGTGAAGCCAGCAGACGATCAACAACCTTCTCCCATGCATCCGCTGCGGGATCCTGTACAAATGCCGCAACATCCTGCGGTGCCGGAGGCAGCCCCGTCAGATCCAGTGTCACTCGCCGAATCAAAACTTCCCGCGATGCCTCAGCCGACGGGCTTAACCCTGATTGCAGCAAACGCTGCTGCACAAACGCATCGACAGGATTGCGGATCGGAGCCTGCGGTCGAGCTGCAGGCTGCGGCACCGGCGGTCGCTGCAGTGGTTCCCACGACCAGTGCAGCCCCCATTTTGCACCCTGATCAATCCACCGCCCCAGCAGCTCACGCTGTGCCGGAGTCAGCTGACGACCAGAATCCGGCGGCGGCATCACCACATCGGAATCCACTGACGTGATTCGCTGGTAAAGCTGGCTGTCAGCCCGACTGCCAGGCTGAATCGCACGCAGCGCCAGCTGATGCTCGTGCAGCGCCAGCTCACCCTGCCGCTGAGCAGCGTCCGGGCCATGGCAGTGAAAGCAGTTTTCTGACAGCAACGGGCGGATATCGCGATTGAAGTCAATCGCATCCTGAGCACCTGCGACTGAGCAAACAGTCAGCAGCCCGCAAAAACAGATGCCGAAAAGCCTGATCCGACAAGCAATCGCAGTCATGGCAGGTCCGGTAAAAAAATGAATCCGAAAAATTCACACGCCTGCCAGATATCATACGACTCTGGCGGGGGCCGCAGGGAGCAGCCAGTTTGAAATCGGCGGGGATTCCCGCAGTATGCGAATTCACCAGCCGTCAGCTTCGCACTTCCGTCAGCCCCTGCGGCAACGCAAAACACACCGTCACCCTGCCGTCACCCGCATGCCAGCGACCACCGCTCAACTGAGTCACACTGTCAGTCCGCTCCAGCACCACAGGCTGACCCTGGTGCATGATCACAGGCGCAGCCTCCGCACCCGCCGCTGCACGCGGCAGCGTCAGTGTGAAGTCAGGACAGGCAAACGGCGCCTGCAAGGCCCACACTTCACCCCTGCGCTGAATCTCAGTCAGCTCTTTCGCAGCCCAGTACCGGGCGATCTCACTGAGCTTCAGCCACAGGATGCGGTCTGCATACTTTCCGCCAATCGACGTCACCACTCGCTGAAACGCCCTGAACCCCGCCTTCGTACCGTTGCAGTACATCCCGGGCCAGTGACACAAAAACAGTGCCGGCTGACCGCGTTCAATCAGGTCCACCATCCGACCACCCGAGGCATCCGGCAGAGCATAACGATCCGGCTCTGGCACCACATCGCCTTCCCACCCGCCAAACCAGTCACCAGTACCCGCCGGAATGTTGACCGTCAGATTCAGAGCATCTGTCCCCAGTCCCGTGACATGCTCCACCACCGGCTCCGTACTGCCAGCACCATCCACCACATACTTGAAGAAATGCGGAATCGGAGCCTGGTACACGTCACGGACGGCCTGCTGCACTGCCAGCGAAAGTTCCGGCTTCACCCGATTGCCAAAACCACCTGGCGTCGTCACACCCTCACAGGGCAGGCCACAGTTCCGCAGGATCCGCAGGGCATAAGCCAGATACTCCGCCAGCTGGTCGGCGGTTTGCGCCTGCTGCGGATACGAGTTCTCCATGGTGGCCGGACTGATCTCTTCCAGCGGTCGACCAGTCTTCAGATCAATCACTCGCGTGTGCGTAATCATCTCGGGGTGCACATCCCAGTTTGGCAGCAGCAGTGAGCGAACCAGTTCAAGACTGTCCTGCAAAGCCCTGCGAGACCAGCCGGGCAGCTCGCGATCAAGCCAGCCCACACAAGCCGGATAAGGCACCACGCTGTACTTGCCTTTCACACCCTGCTCAGCACACCACTCGCCAAATTCGCGAACAAAGGCATCCGGAATTTCACGCGGATATGTCTGCCACGGTTTCTGATATGCCGGCCGATCCGGATAGCACGAGTGAAACTGCGGCATGCAGAAGTGGCCCATGTTCACAAGACAGGTCGAATCATCGATGATGAAGCTGACCGGAATTCGCCGCCGCGGAAACTCGACCTTCACAGCCGCATCCTGCACCGGTCGCTGGCCACGAAGATCGTCGGCTGCCGCAGTCACGCGGCCAGCCGCCGCCAGCGCCAGACCACTGGCCAGAAATGCTCGTCGATGATGAACCGGCATCGGAAACTCCATCGTTTAAAAAAACGCAGGAACACCGCATGCTCCTGCAGACAACTGCAAATTCCACCACACAAACAACAGCTCAATCAAGGCCCCTGGTCTGGAATCCGAGCCAGATCAGGCTGCTCAGGGTCCAGCCCGAACGGCAGCCAGGAATACAATTCCGCCCGCTGCAGGAAAAATCGAAAGCGATAGTCACCGAAACCGGCCCGCGGAAATTCGGACGTGCGCCACGTCAGCTCATGCCGCACCGAATCTCCCTGAAAAGCCAGACAGTCCTCACGACCAAAACCCCGCACAACTCGCCCCCGGCGATCCACAATCTCGGCTGTCACGGAACCTCCGGGCTTCGTTCGAGCATTAATCGTGACTCGGGGAATACTGCAGGGTTCCCGACGCGTCAGCAGCCACCCCTCAGCATCGCCCGCCGTCTGCATCGAGCAAAAACCGTCCAGACGCAGCTTTGCCAGACCAACAGCGGCTCGCACCCGAGGCTCATCATGCACTTTGTCAGTCCCCCCGTAATAAAACCACAGCTCATCTCCCACCACCACAGGAGCTCGCGCTGTGACGATCATGCCGCTGTCCCAGCGACCGGGCGCACCGCGAGGAATCAGGGGCTGCCGCTGAGGCGGTCGGTTCCAGCTCACCAGGTCCCAGCTCCACGCCAGCTGCGCATCAATCGTCCGAGCAGAATCCTGCTGAGCATCATGCAGTTTTTCAACTGAATACTGGCCATAACGATAGTACTGAGCCGCATAGACCCAGGGCAGACCAATATACAGCCCCTGCCACGCAAAGACCGGCATCCCGTAGATCTGCGCGGCGGATGGATCAAGGTCGTCAGCCCCAAAGACGGGTCCGTTCAGAGTCTTTTGCCATTCCAGCCCGTCCCGGGACACCGCCACTCCCACGGCACGCCCGCGGCGGTTGCGAGTCTTCCATGTGGCGGCCCAGCGGTCCTGATACGGGTCGCGAAAAAAACTCACCACGTCAGAAGACTCAAACAACGGCCGATGCAGATCTTCCGCAGGCTGAGCCGGGTATTGCCAGTGCAGGCCATCCGGGGAGAACGCCACTCGCGGACCTCGACTGCTGCCGTCAAAGCCGTACAGCGCATACCTGCGCTGCGGATCAGGATCATGCGGCCGCAGCAGGACCGCCGGATTATGACACTGCACATTGCGGAACAGCTCGGGTTTCCATGCCGAGGCAACCAGCCCGGTGGGCTGATTGTCCGGGCCAGGGACAATTCCGAGAGCAGGGATCGTCCATTGAATGCCGTCAGCAGACTCCGCATAACCCACATGGTTGCCGTTCAGCAGCAGCTGGTACCACATACGAAAACGGCCGTCCTCACGCATGACAGTGCCGTAAACATAGGGACCATTGATGGCCCCGAGGGTCTGACGTGGCAGATCGGCGGTCAGTACAGGATTACCCTCAAAGGGTGTCGCGGAGTGGAACACTCGCTGCAGACCCTGCTGCTCTTCGACAGCCGCCGCATCCAGAAACAGCCGCCGCCATGGCCCCTGAGCCGGCCCCGACCGCAGCAGCTCATCATCATCGCCAGCCGCCCCGAACTGATGCTGCCCGAAAGCTGACCGCGGCAGAGCCAGCCCTGCGAACAGACCAGACTGGATCAAAAACTGACGGCGACTGACCATTTGGGTGGCATTCCGGACTGGCGGGCGGGCAGATTGGGGAAGGTACTGCGGGCTGAACCGCTGAAAGCCGATATTCCCTCGGCAGGACCAGGGTTTTTCATTGCTCGCACGGCACGCTGCACATGAGGATAGCGAGTGGCAGGAGAATTTCGAAACTTCCCCCGGGCCCGCAGGCTGCTCGCTGGCGGGATTTCGAACTTGTTCCGGCCTGTACGCTGGTGATCAGCACCGGTAATTGTACACTTCTGTCCAGCATGTTTTATTCCCGCCTGCTGAATCGCATCCCTGGCAGCCCACGCCGATGACATCCGTTCCCGTTGTGCAATATGCCTCACGCACAGATGTCGGGATGCGACGCGCCGCGAACCAGGACAATCTTGCTGTGCGGATGTGCACGGATTATGAAGAATGGAGCCGTTGCGGGCATCTGTTTGCCGTCGCGGATGGCATGGGTGGACACGCCGTTGGGGACCTTGCCAGCCGCATCACCGTAAGCACGCTGCCTCTGGCGTACTACAAACACGAGGCCACGGACGTCACCAGTCGCCTGCGGCAGGCGATCATCGCCGCCAACAAGGCCATCAACGACAAGTCCCGCGAAAACCGCGAATTCGAGGGCATGGGCACAACCTGCAGCGTGCTCAGCCTGTCTGAAGCCGGTGCCATGATCGGGCATGTTGGTGACAGCCGCGTGTATCGCGTGCGTCGGGGCCGGATTGAGCAGCTGACCTTTGACCACAGTCTGCAGTGGGAAATGATTCGACTGGGTCGAGCCACTGCGGAAAATGTCGAGCTGTACCATCCTCGAAACGTGATCACTCGCTGCCTCGGACCTGACCTGACTGTGCAGATTGATGTGGAAGGCCCGTTTTCGGTCGAGCCTGGTGATGTGTTCATGCTGTGCAGCGACGGGCTGACAAACCACGTCAATGACGAAGAAATCGGCGTGATCCTGTCGGGACTGCCTCCTGAAAAATCCTCGCGACTGCTGATCGATCTGGCCAACTGCCGTGGTGGTTCTGATAATTCCACAGTGATCGTTGTGCATATTGAAAGTTATCCGTCGCTGACGGTGCGTCCTTCAGATTCGTCACCGCTGCCGATTCCCGCTGCCGCAGCACCAGCGGGCGGTTTTCCCGTGGCACTGATGCTGTTCATGGCCCTGATCAGCCTGGGGCTTGCCGGCTGGACCTTATATACAAGGCGACCTGAACTGTCGGCGATCTTTGCGATTGCCGCGTTTGCAGCCTTTCTGCTCAGCCGTTACTTCCGCCCCGAAGCACCAGCTGCAACTCATCTGCCAGTTGCCCCGCTGGCACCGCTGCCCGATGATCCGCAGGCGGACCCGTCCATGTCCAGTGCCCTGCGATCTTCTTTCCGCACATCACCGCCCTATCGTACTGTGGATTGCCAGAATCCTTTGGCACTGCTGAAGTATCTGGCAGAAGCGCAAAGCGAACTTGCACAGGCGGCTCGCGACAGCAGCTGGAGGGTCGACTTTGATGAGCTGACTCAGCTGGGTCGTCAGGCAACCACTGCGATTCAGTCAGAGAAACCGGACAGAGCAATCCGAGCACGCGCGCGGGCCATCGAACTGCTGATGAAAGAAATTTATCAGCGTCGCGGCACGACGTAACCCGTCAGCGCCGGTCAATCAGTGCTGACAACCTGACTTTGTACTGAACAGCCGCCAGCCAGCGTGCGCAGCACCACACAGTAGCGTTCAGTCAGCTGGACCAGCTTGCTGACGGACTCTGCTGCCGCATCTGTCTGCAGGCGGAACAGCAGCTGAACCTCAGTCATGCCTGCAGGTGTTTCACGACTGACACCCATCGTTCCGCGAAAGTCCATTTTGCCGACGGCTTTGACCGTCGCTGTGTGAATCTGAAGTCCCATGGATGTGGCCACTGCGGCCAGGGTTGTACCGGCACAGCTGACGAGGGCCTGCAGCAGCATTTCGCCCGAGCAGGCGGCCGTACCATTTCCACCGGCTGCCGGGTGCAGTCCGGCGAGGATTTGTCGACCGTTATTGGTGAGCAGCGGAACGTGGCAGCCGATGCGTTCGAAATCCACCACCCCTTCGGCTGTGAGTTCTGCAAGGCCGGCTTCCGGTCGGTTCTGGTAAAGCTGCTTTACAGAAGCCTGCACGGCTTTCAGGGTATTTTGGTCCATAGTGACAGCCTGGCGTGACAGAGGTGGAGCGGAGCGGAAGATCCGCAGAATAGGGAGAAACAGGAAAGTAAACCAGAATCCGCTCCGATTCCCGCTCTCGACACTGGGTTTGCGCAACTTGCCGGGATGTGGTGAAATATCAACACGAATCGGCGTGTTTTCTGCTGCGATCAGGGCAGTGTTTCGCAGACGGGGGCTGAAAAGGGCAGATCTGGGGCGTACAGCTCTTGCAGAATTCTGCTAGCATTCATTCGTGCATGACTGCACGTGGACAGTGGACTCAGGGATTCCGGCTGCAGCACAGTGGCGGAAAGGCAAGGCGTAACATGAGTGAGAGCCAGGACAAACGCCGGTACTGGATCGGTTTTGATCTGGGTGGCACCAAGATGCTGGCCGTAGTTTTTGACGAGAGCCTGCAGTCTGTGGCGAGAAAACGCCGCAAGACTCGTACGAACGAGGGCGAGCCGGTCAGTCTCGAACGCCTGTCCGAGACCATCGTGAAGGCACTGGAAGAGATCGGCGCCGGGCCTGATGCGATTGCAGGCATCGGCTGCGGCGTGCCCGGCCCGCTGGATCTGCAGAAAGGCGTCGTCTTCGAAGCTCCGAATCTGGGCTGGAAGAATGTTGCTCTGCAGGACTATCTGTCAAAGAAGTTCCGCTGTCCGGCTGTAATTTGCAACGACGTGGACGCCGGTGTTTTCGGCGAATACTCGATGGGCGCCGGCCGGGGCTTTCGTTCGGTCCTGGGAGTCTTTCCGGGCACCGGGATTGGCGGTGGCTTTGTGTACGAGGGTCGTATCTTCCGCGGGACGCGTTCGTCCTGCATGGAAGTCGGCTATCTGCAGATAGCGACGGAAGGCTCGGCTGCTGGCGTTGGTCCCGTGGGAACTCTGGAAGGTCTGGCCAGTCGGCTGGCGATTTCGGCAGAGGCAGCCAAGGCTGTCTACCGCGGGCAGGCACCGGGATTGCAGGAAATTGCCGGTACCGATATTTCGCGCATACGCAGCTCAGCGCTTGCGAAATCCATCGAAAAGGGTGACAAGGTGATCGAGCAGATCGTGAAGCGCGCTGCCCAGCAGGTTGGTCGCGGAATAGGCAGCCTGATCAACATTCTGGCCCCTGACGTTGTGGTTCTGGGCGGTGGGCTGGTTGAGGCGATGCCGAAGCTGTATCTCGAGTCGGCGGCGGAGGGCATTCGTCGCAATGTCCTGCCGTCTCTTGCCGACTGTGGCAAACTGAAGGTCAGCGAACTGGGCGATCTTGCCGGAGCCACTGGTGCTGCGGCACTGGTGAGGCAGGAAGCAACAGAGCAGCCGAAGAAGAAACTGAAGGAGTCCTGAGGAGGAAGCCGGCGGAGTCCTGAATTTTTGTATCATCCATGAGGCTGCATCGAGAGCCTGAACATGTCTGCGGGAAACGAGTTGAATCGAGCTGAAACCGGTGTTCGCGGAGAGGCAGACAAGGATGCTTCCCGCAATCGTCGCTTTTTTCCGCTCGCAGTTGTGGAACTGGGAACATCGGCCATCCGCATGGCGATCGGTGAATCCGACGGTGCCGGACAGGTTCGAGTCCTGGAACAGCTTGTGCGAGGTGTCAGTCTTGGTAAAGACACCTTCACCATCGGTGAAATCCAGCGCAAAACGCTGCTGGAAAGTATCCGGGTCCTGAAAAGTTATCGCCGCAAGCTGCAGGAATACCAGTGCACAAACCCTCGTTACATCCGAGTCGTTGCCACCAGTGCGGTTCGTGAAGCAATCAATCGACTGGACGTTCTCGACCGCATCTACATCGCCACAGGGCTGGCAGTTGAGCTGATTGATGACGCAGAGATTTCTCGTCTGACCTACCTTGGAGTCCGGCCGCTGCTGACGGAAGATGTGATCCGCCAGAATACAACAACGGTGGTGGTGGAAGTTGGAGGGGGCAATACAGAGGTTCTGCTGCTGAAGGGCAAAGACATCCAGCATGCTCAGCCCTATCGCCTGGGTTCACTGCGAATGCAGCAGCAATTGCTGCAGGCCGATGCTCAGCGACGGGATGTCGGCCGAATCATGCTGAATCAGATCGATCGTTCCCTGGAACCGCTGCTGGACCTGATTCCGCGTGACCAGGCGGTCAGCCTGATTGCTTTGGGTGGCGACATCCGCTTTGCGGCTCGACTGATGAACATTGATCCCCGCGCTCCGGGCCTCAGCTCCATCCCCACTGCTCGACTGCGATCACTTGTCGACCAGCTCCTGCCCATGCCGGTGGACTGGATCATGCAGAAGTATCACATTGAGCTTTCCCAGGCTGAAACACTGGTGCCTGCACTGCTGGCAAATGTGCGACTGGCTGAACAGCTGCGGGTGGATTCCATTCAGCTGACCGGGTTTAACCTGCGGGACGCCCTGCTGCAGGGGATGGTCAGTACGAATGACTGGTCGCAGGACTTTCGCGAGCAGATTATAAATTCGGCGATGGAGATGGCTCGTCGGTACCAGGTGGATCTGGCCCATGCGACGCATGTGGCCAGGCTGGCACGCAAACTTTTCCTGACGCTGCAGCCCGAACATCCGATGGATGCCCGCTGCGAAACACTGCTTTATACCGCCGCACTCCTGCACGAGACGGGCCTGTTTGTCGGGCTTTCAGGATACCACAAGCATTCCTACTACCTGATTATGAACAGTGAACTGTTCGGACTGAATTCACTGGATCACCAGCTGGTGGCTCTGATTGCCCGTTACCACCGTCGCGCAGTTCCCAAGCCGGCACACGAGTATTTTGCGAGGCTTGACCGAGACAGTCGCGTGATTGTTTCGCGGCTGGCCGGAATTCTGCGAGTCGCAGTGGCACTCGATCATTCCGGCACCCAGCGAATCGGTGATATCAGCTGCACGATTGAAAAAAATCGACTGGTGGTGACAGCCACCGGAGTTGTGGGTGACCTGAGCCTGGAGCGGATGGAGCTGCGCCAGAAAGGGTCACTGTTCGAGGATACATTTGGGCTGGGAGTGCTGCTGCGAGAACCATCTCGCTGATTGCTCTGCGATGCTCCCGCTGTTCTCAGGAATCTGTCTATGTCGACTGCTGAAGTATACATGAACCGCGAACTGAGCTGGCTGGAATTTAACCAGCGAGTTCTTGATGAGGCCTCAGACCTGGCGGTACCGCTGCTGGAACGTCTGCGGTTTCTGGCGATCACGGCTTCAAACCTGGACGAATTCTTCATGGTGCGAGTGGGCAGTCTGCTCAGTTCCATCCGCACCGGCGACTCCGTCACAGATCACTCCGGCATGTCGGCACTTGAGCAGCTGATGGCCATCAGCGTGCGCGCACAAAAGATGGCCGCAGACCAGTATCAGATTTACCTCGAGCAAATCGAACCGGCACTGGCAGAAGCCGGTATTCGCCGACGCCGAGCCGGTCAGTTGTCTGAAAGACAGCTCGAATTCCTGGAAACGGTCTTTCATGAGCAGCTGCAGGCGGTACTGACACCGATTGCCGTCCATGACCCTGCCCGCTTCCCGCTGCTGTTCGGACGCACCCTGAACCTCGCGGTGCAGCTGCTGGGACGCAGTGAAGACGAGCCTTTCCGGTTTGCTGTGATCCCCTTCGGTCGTTTTGACCTCCGCTATATCACCCTGCCAGGCAGTGGCGGATACGAATTCATACTGACGGAAGACGCTGTCGAACTGCTGGTCTCAAGGTTTTTCCCGGGCGCGACAGTGGTCTCGACCGTTCCCTTCCGCGTCACTCGCAATGCCGACGTCACAGTCAGTGATGATGATGGAGCAGACCTGCTGGCGGAAATGGAAGATGTACTCGAAGACCGCAAAGACAGCTTCTGCACCCGCCTCGAGGTTTCTGACAGTGTTACCAGACCAATGCTGGAATTCCTGAAGACGCTGCTGCGAGTCGGTGAGCGAGACATCTATCAGACCCCCGGCCCGGTAGGACTCAGCGACCTCATGCAGCTGACCAGCATCAGCAGCTTCGACTCGCTGCTCTACCCGTCATGGACCCCCTGCCCTTCTCCAAAAGTCGACCCGGCCGAGTCGATCTTTGATACCATCAAATCACAGGATGTTCTGCTGTTTCATCCGTATGAATCATTTGAGCCCGTGCTGCGACTGCTGTCTGAGGCGGCTGACGACCGTGATGTCGTGGCCATTAAACAAACGCTGTACCGCACCAGCCGCAACAGCCCCATTGTCAAATCGCTGATCCGAGCTGCGGAAAATGGCAAAAATGTCACCGTCATCGTGGAACTGAAAGCTCGCTTTGACGAAGCCCGCAATATCGAATGGGCCAGACAACTGGAATACAGCGGAGTCCAGGTGGTCTACGGAGTCCGCGGACTCAAGACTCACGCCAAAGCCTGCATCGTCGTACGCCGCGAACCCCAGGGATTCCAGCGATACTGCCATTTCGGAACCGGCAATTACAACGAAATCACCAGCCGCTTCTACACAGACCTCAGCCTGCTCACCTGCAATCGTGACCTCGGCAATGACGCTATCGCATGGTTCAACGCCGTCACTGGTGCTTCACAGATTCAGCAGTTCTCACGCATCGAATCGGCTCCCATCGGACTCAGGGAAAAACTGCTGCAGATGATTCGAGTCGAAGCGGAAAGAGCCCGCAACGGCGACCGCGGCCACATTATGGTAAAACTAAACTCGCTCGCTGACCCAGTCATGATCGAAGCCCTCTGCGAAGCCTCGCAGGCAGGTGTCGAAATTGACCTGAATATACGCGGCATCTGCTGCCTGAAACCCGGCGTCCCAGGACGCAGCGAAAACATCCGCATCGTCAGCATCATTGACAGATTTCTGGAACATGCACGCATTCTGTACTTTCACCACGGTGGTGACGAACACGTGTTTATCTCCAGCGCAGACTGGATGCCGCGCAATCTTGATCGGCGAGTCGAGCTGCTGATTCCAGTCCTTGACGAAACCTGCAAGAGACGCGCCATCGCGATCCTCCGCAGCTGCCTGCGAGACAATGTCAAGGGACGGCTGCTGACCGCCGACGGCTCGTATCTTGCCCCGGCCGGGCAAGAACCGGCTGTTCCAGGCAAACGCAGTCGAGGACGCCGTAAACAGTCAGCCGCGGAAACCACAGACACCCAAAACCGCAGCACACGATGTCAGGTCGAATTCCAGCGACGCGCCCGAGAAGCCGCAGAAGCAGCCTTCGAACGCAATCGCACCACGTTTGTACCCATCGAACCAACACACTGAACCGAGTTGAACAACCATCACTCTATTGACGGTTCAGCGCAATCCACAGATTCACGGAACTGTCGCCTGCAGTCACTGCCCGCGCGTCCGGACTCACCGCTCCGGAAAGCTCAATTGAGTCTGCCAGGGTTTCTGTGCTGATCCACTGGCCCCACTCACTGACCATGGCAGCCACCTCGGGGTCGTCCGAGTTCAGAAAGATACGGATCCGATCCTGAATGTTCAGTCCGGCATCCTTCCGCTGCTGCTGGACGTGTCGCACAAAGTCCCGTGACATTCCCTCACGCAGCAGCTCCGGTGTCAGCACAGTGCTGATGGCCACCTGGATGCCCGCATCATCCGCAGAAATCCACGTCGCAGCCTGCATCGTGCTGATCAGCACGTCCTCCGGCTGCAGCTCTATGGCTGAACCCTGAAGTTCGATCGTGACATTCTGGCCACGTCGCAGCGGCGCCAGTACCGCATCACCAAGTTCAGGAATGGCCGTCTTCAGCGCGTTCAGCAGACGACCACACTTCGGACCCAGCGTCTTCAGATTCGGCTTGAAAGAATAGCTGACCAGGGCGTCAAGGTTGTCCTGCCGCAGCACTCGCTGAATGTTCAGTTCCTCACCAATCACATCCGCCAGTGTCTCGACAGCAGCAGCTGTCTCTGCCACAGCCGCCGCAAAACGCAGCTCCGACAGCGGCTGACGAACTCGCAGATTATGCTCCTCACGCAGCTTGTGCCCAAGTCGCACTACTTTCTGTGCAGCAGCCATACGCTGATTCAGCCCGGCATCCAGCAGCACAGCATCCGCAGCCGGATAGTCACACAGGTGGACCGACCCAGGCAAGTCCAAATCCTCCTCAGCCTCCTCGGGATTCCGACCCAGCACCAGATTCAGATACATACGCTCCGTCAGGAACGGAATGCAGGGAGCCAGCAGGCGACAGAGCACCACCAGAACTTCATACAGCGTCTCGTAGGCCGCCTGCTTGTCACCATCAGCCGCATCGCGAGCACGCCAGAAGCGACGGCGATTGCGGCGAATATACCAGTTGCTCAAATCATCAATAAAGTCGGCCGCAGCCGCACAAAAACCGGGGGCATTAAAATCAGCCAGCTCACGCCGCCCGGCTGCCGCCAGAGACTGCAAATTGGACAAAATCCAGCGGTCAATTTCCGGACGCTCGGCTATCCCTGCCGCCGCTGCTGCTGAACGCCGACCAGTCGCTGCACTGGCCCGCAATTCCGCCGTCGGCACAAAACCATCAGCCACCGCGTAATCCACAAAGAACTTGTAGCAGTTCCAGAGCGGAATCAGAATGCGACGACGAGTTTCGTCGGCAGGACCACTGGTCACAAGGCATGTTGGGACGCCTTCGCGAGTCTTGTCAGCGGGGCCAGTCGGAGTCTGCAGCGTGACAGGGCGATCAGGATGCCGAGTCCCAAAACGCAGATCCACCGCCGGGTTCTGCGCCAGATACATCCAGCGCATCGTATCCACACCCAGCTGCTCTGCCGCTTCCTCAAACCAAATGGCCGTACCATCCGATTTGTGCATTGGCTTGCCCTGCTCGTTCTGCACCAGACGGTGCCCCAGCAGAGTCCTGAAAGGCATCCGTCCGGCAGCCGTCTCCGCCTCGTCATGACGCATCATCGTTGACAGCGAAAGCAGCGAATAAAACCAGTTGCGAAACTGACCCGGAAAACACTCCGTCACCAGATCCGCCGGATACCACTTCTGCCACTCTGCCCGATTGTGATTGTAACCCATCGTGCTGAACGGCACGATTCCGGCATCCAGCCACGGATTCCCCACGTCCGGAATTCGCGACATCAGATTGCCCGTCTGCGGATTCCGGATCTTCACTCGGTCAATCCAGGGACGATGCGGAGTATTCCCGGAAAACTCATCCCAGCCTTCAACCGCTCGCTCACGCAGCTCAGCCAGTGAGCCAATCACCTCGAAATCACCAGTCTGCTCGTCCACCCACACCGGCAAAGCCAGACCCCAGAATCGCTTCTTGCTGATCATCCAGTCGCCCATGTTGGACAACCACTCCAGCTCACGCTCCTGACCGTCAATGCTGTCCGGCAACCAGCGAATCTGACGAGTCACATCCTTGATTTCCTCACGCCAGTCCATGTTGATAAACCACTCGTCAACCAGCCGGAATACCAGCTCGTCGCCAGTCCGCCAGCAGTGAGGATAAATGTGCGGATAGGTCTCCACTGCCACCAGCATCCCGCGCTGCTTCAACCGTTCAAACACCAGCTCAGCAGTCGCAGGAGCAATTGCTTCCAGACCGGCAAATTCGCCGAACTCCTGAGAATACGTGCCATCATCCCGCAGCGGAGCAATCACAGGCAGGCCAAGTGCCAGCCCGATCCGATGGTCAATATCACCACAGCCCGGAGCAATATGCACAATGCCGGTTCCCTCGCCCGCCACCACATTGGCATTCCCGCGGGAATCGCGACCGCCGTCAATCACCCGATGACTCTCTGCACCCGAGACGCCAGCCGTCCGCTCATCAAACGGCACACCGCCACGCTGCTGCTGCGCCGGCAGATCGTCAAATGGACCACTGTAACGCCACCCGACCAGATCCGATCCGCGCACCGTACCCAGCTCTTCAAAGCCCCCCTGCTCCTTGAAAATCTGAGCCAAAGTCTTCAGCTTCGGCACACCCTCGGGCCACTTCCATTCCGGACGACCAAACCCATCCCGGAACTCCGTCGCCAAACGCTGAAAATTGAGATTGTCCCTGGCGAAATAGTAAATCGCATTATCACGCTTCGCCTGGATCCGCAGGTATTCAAGATCCGGGTTCACCGCACAGGCCACGTTGCTGGTCAATGTCCACGGAGTCGTCGTCCAGACCAGCAGATACTGCTGCGCCCCATCGTCACCCGCATCCGGACGCTGCAGCGGAAAACGCACGAAGACACTGCGATGAGTCGTCAGGCGACGGCCCTCAGCAATCTCCATCTGCGAATACGCACTGCCACCACGACCAGACCATGGCATCACGTCATGGCCCTGATAAATCTTCCCGCGCTGAAAACACTTCTTCAAAAATGTCCAGATCGTCTCGTTGTTCTCTGTGCTGAACGTAAAGTAACTGCCACCCCACTCCGGATTACCCAGCCGCTCGACCAGCTGATGCGCAGGCCCTGAGACAGATTTCCCGGATGGAGTCTGCAAGGTTACCTCCGACTGCTCACCCAGATGCTCGGCCAGCTGACGCAGCTGATCCGGGTCGTCCCAGTCCATCCAGTAACCCAGACGCACAGATTGCTCGGTCTGGCGAGCTGCAAATCGCAAGACGCGCCGCTTGCACTCGTTCACGAAACGGTCAATTCCGAATTCGTGCACCGCCGTCTTCGTGCCCAGCCCCAGCTGCTTCTCAACTTCCACTTCAACCCACAGACCCTGACAGTCAAAGCCGTTCTGGAATCGCTGGTCATGCCCGGTCATCGCAAAAAACCGCTGGTACACGTCCTTGTACGTGCGGCCCCAGGCGTGGTGCACACCCATCGGGTTATTCGCCGTGATCGGACCGTCCAGAAAACTCCAGCGAGGCCCCCCCTGGTTCTTTACCCGCAGACGCTGAAAAACCCTGCGATCATTCCAGAAATGCAGTACCGCGTGCTCGCCACTGACAAAATTGCTGTCGGCTACAGGTCGAAACATCGTTACACAGCTCGGCTCAGAAGAACAAATCGGGGTCCATCACTCGCACACCACCGCATTCTAGGCAGAATTGTCGGCTGATGACAGCACCATGCGGTCTGCGTGGCGTTATCGGCAACTGATCGCCGGACTCTGCCGCCACCACAGAAAAAAAGCGGGCAGGTTCCCGACCAGCAGGAACCTGCCCTCCCCCCGTGAAATTTCTCTGACCGCGACTGCGGCATCTGCCCGTGCAGTCAGCAAATCACGGAGCCAATTAGTCCCATTAGAACATGAATTCCAATTACTCCAGTCGCACCAGCCGTGACGATTGTACCGATTGCCACAAAAACGCTGGCTTTATCGACAGGACCAACATGATCCAAATGAGACGGTTATCCCGGTTTTGCCACCGATTTGACCTCATCGCCAGCCAGTCGCGCAAAGAAACAGGCACACCATGTAAACATGCCTGTTCAAACGGCTTAACACGGCGTCCGCAGCAACAGCCGGTCAGGGCAACACATCAGGTGCGGCAACAGGAGCAGCCTGGTCCAGAAACAAACGCTGCCACAGCTCCAGACACAGCAGATTCCACAGTCTGTAAGAGTGATTCATCCGCCCGGCACAGTGTTCGTCCACCAGGGTCCGCACCGCCACAGGATTCAGCAGCCCACGCGACAAACACCGCTGAGACAACAGCACATCCCGCAACAGCGGCTGCAGCTCCTGACGGAACCAGTGATCAATCGGTACACCAAACCCCATTTTGCCCCGCGTGCGAATGCGATCCGGTAGCAGATCACGGAATGTCTCCTTCAATACCAGCTTGGACTGCTGCAGTGTCTGCTTGACCTCGATCGGCATCCGCGCAGCCAGTTCCACCACACGGTGATCAAGAAACGGACAACGACACTCCAGCGACGCAGCCATGCTGGCAATATCCACCTTCGTCAGTATGTCACAGGGCAGGTACGTCTGCAGGTCAACTGCGGTGGTTCGAGTAATGAAGTCTCGCTCAGGAAAACGCTGCCACGCGGCGGAAATGCACTGAGCCGGATCTTCCTGCCGCAGCAGCGGCTGCAGCTGCGGTCCCGCCAGCCACTGCAGACGAGCTTCGTCAAAAATCGTAATCCAGTTCAAATAACGTCGTTCGGGATCCTGAGCCAGTACTTCCAGCAGCCGCTTCAGTCTGCGACGAAACGATCGCTGCTCAACGGATGCCGGCAGTCTGGTCGCAACCGCTGCCAGCATTCGTCGCAGTATGCCCGGAATACGGTCCATCAGCGCAGCCGCACGGGCCGCCCGATATCGCTCGTACCCGCAGAACAGCTCGTCACCGCCGTCTCCGGTCAGCGCCACCGTCACATGACGGCGCGTCATCTCCGAAAGATACATCGTCGGAATTGCCGAGCTGTCACCAAAGGGCTCGTCATAATGCCAGATCAGAGCAGGCAGAATCCGGAGTGCATCAGGAGTCACCACGTCTTCGTGATGACTGGTTCCCAAAAATGCGGCCGCCTCAGCAGCAAACTCCCGCTCATCAAACGAACGTACCGGGAAGCCAATCGAAAACGTCTGCACCGGCTGTTGCAGCAGTGACTGCATCAGTCCGCAAATGATTGTGGAATCAATGCCCCCGGAAAGAAAAGCTCCCAGCGGCACGTCACTCCGCAAACGCAGCCGTACCGCTTCAGTCAGTTCCGCCCGCAACTCCTCCTGCCAGTCCTGTACCGTCCGCCGCTGCAGCTGCGGCTGATCATAAGGAGCAGACCAGTAACGCTGCACACGCCACTTACCCTGCTCCAATACACCAATCGATGCTGGTGGCAGTTTCTGAAAGCCCTGCAAAATGCAATCCGGATGCGGCACATACTGCAGCGTCAGAAACTGCAGCACCGCCGAATGACTGATTTTCCGCGGCAGACCGGGAATCTGCAGCAGCGCCTTCAATTCACTGGCAAACACCAGTCGCTGATCCTGCTGACAATAAAACAGCGGCTTCTTGCCCAGCCTGTCCCGGGCCAGCACCAGTCGCTGACTGCCACCGTCCCAGATTGCCACAGCAAACATGCCACGCAGGTGCTGCACAAAATCCAGCCCATACTGCTCGTACAAATGAACAATGACCTCTGTGTCACCGTCCGTACGAAACTGGTGCCCCTGCTGCTGCAGCTGCAAACGCAGTTCGCGATAATTGTAGATCTCGCCGTTGAACGAAATCTGCACCGAACCGTCTTCGTTGCCCAGCGGCTGAGGACTGCCGGCCACATCAATGATGCTCAGACGCCGATGACCCAGCGCCACCGCAGGCCGCCCAACAGTCAGCGCTGAAGAATTTCCCGGTTCACAAAACCACGCCCCGGCCGCGTCCGGCCCGCGATGCCGCAGACTGTCCGTCATTCGCTGCAGAATGTCGGCTGAAATCCGCTGAGTCGGATCCCACCAGACCGCACCGGCTATGCCACACACCGCTGGCAGACTCCCTGCTGAGCTGGATCACTCGTAAATCGGACAGAACGTGTTAAACGCCGACTCGCAAAATACACCCGGATCATTGAACCGCCGCCCCTGATCCAGTGACGAAATCGCCGCCATGTCCTCGGCCGTTAACTCAAAATCAAAGATGTTCAGGTTTTCGCTCATGCGCTCAGGAGTCACCGTTTTGGGAATCACAGCAGTGCCCCGCTGTACGCCCCACCGCAACAGAATCTGAGCCGCTGACTTGCCATACTGCAGCGCCAAACAATGAATCACCCGATTGTCCAGCAGCGAATCCGCTGGCACCGCCATCCCCAGACTGTAATAACTGGCCGGACCCAGCGGTGAAAACGCCGTAAATGCAATCTGCTCCTGCTGACAATAACGCAGCAGTTTCGACTGCACCAGCATCGGATGTGACTCCACCTGCAGCACAGCCGGTGGAATCCGCGCCGACGCCAGCAGATCGCGCAACAGACTGGTACCAAAATTGCAAATGCCGATGTTCCGCACAAGTCCGGCATCAACCAGCTCTTCCAGTGCCCGCCACGTCTCCAGAATCGGTACTCGCACTTCCTCCATCCGCGGCTCAGCCGCAGCCGGATCGGAAAACCAGCCCGGAGGATACCGGTGCTCAAACGGGACAAATTTCTGTGCAATCGGGAAATGAATGAGATACAGATCCAGATAGTCCAGACCAAGATCATTCAATGAACGCTGACAGGCCGCACGCACGTGCTCCGTGGCATGATAGGTATTCCAAAGCTTGGATGTCACCCACAGGTCATCGCGAGTACACAAGCCCTGCTGCAAAGCCGCAGCAATGCCCTGCCCCACCTCTGTCTCGTTCCCGTAATCACACGCACAGTCCAGATGACGGTATCCGGCCGCGATGGCATTGACACAGGCCGCAGCAGCAATCGGCCGATCCACTTTCCAAAATCCATAGCCCACCGCGGGCAGATGAGAACCATTGCTTAGAGTCAATGCGGGGATTGTTGTCGCAGAAGTCATTCCGAATCTTCCAGCACAGCGGCAGTCGGAAAACACGAGCTGCCTCACTGGCTGCTGCGCAATCCCAACACTCACACTACGCAGAATCTATCTGACGAATTCCGACAATGACAACAACCAGACGCTAAAACAGGGAAAATCCCGAGGGGGATTTCTCTGAGAAACTTCCGCCGAACGGCTACAACTGAAGCAGGCCCCGCAAATAATCGCGAGGTTCCGCAAACACTTGTGGCCAACCCCCGCTGGTTTTGTCCCTCAATGGATGTGCTGCACGCTCGCCACGGACTGCGGCTGAAACGAATTCAAGCGAATCACGTCCACAGTCTCCACACAGGCCGTAATGTGCCTTGCCGGCATCACGTGCACACGCAGATACTCAATGATTCGATCACACACCTCAGGAACTGTAATCACCTCCAGACGCACCTGCTCGACGCCGGAAGCACCACTGTCCTCCAGCCCGCTGCGACCAGATCCGCGACAGTCCAGCCTGGTCCAGCCCGAGATTCCCATCTGGACCATCTCGGGAATCAGTTCCGCAGCCGTCAGCTCATCCGACACAATCGTTATGCGCCGTACCGGCGTGAGCGCCTTAATGCGTGCAGAATGAGAACTTGGTGAAAACGCCCGAAAGTCCTCCAGCCCGCGCAATTCCAGCATCAGGCCATTCTGCTGAAACTCCGCCTGCATTTCTTCCAGCTTCTCCATCACGCTGGCGTCCACCATCACCGCACCCGACAGATCCAGAATCAGATTTCGCTTCTGCACCAGACCGATATCCTCGATCTGCCGGCGGAACGGAATCCAGTTACTGAAGACAGCCGACTCGCGAGCAATGATTCGCGTCGTGTGCTCATCCACATCCTCCACCTCCACATAGGCCTTGAAGAAGGATCTCAGCGGTACCCCGTTGGCAAGATGAATGATCATCTTCAGCAGCACACCAGCAGCCACTCCAATCAGCAGATCGGTGGCCAGCACCACC
>JBJTPZ010000111.1:0-4680 GCA_046075365.1 Planctomycetaceae bacterium | reverse complement strand
CTTCCAGACCTCATGCCCGCTCGCTCACAGTGGTCGCACGATTGTTGGCCCCACGCTCGCCTTTCCGCCCAGACACCACAACGACCGCGAATTTCCACACCCTCACTCACCAGCTTCATGGAAACACGCACATTCGTTGCTGCCAATTTCAGCAGCGAGGCTACCTCCAGCGGTTGAAGCCTGCTTCCTTCCCTGCAGCTCCTGCGATAACTTGTTTCATTCGAAGAGCCTGCACCCACTGAATTTCCTTCTGCGTTTCCTTCGCCGCAGTTTCATTCCGGGGGGGGCGCTGGATTCAGCGTGGAGGGGACTGCGGCTAAACCGCAATCTGCAGGGCGTCAAAATTCCAGCCTGGCCGGAAGCATGAGCTAAGTTTGCTGACGGGGGAGGCGTCCGATGGTGTGGGGCCTTAATAAAAATGCCCGAGCGGCTTCGAACAGCCGATCGGGCGGATTTCTGGGAAGCAAGACCTCCCGTGGGACACAAAGAGCATGGCACAGCCAATCCGTGTGCGCGGCAGAAACCCCGATTTCCGCCACGATTTTGTCTGCGTGAGGGCTGCGAGCGTCAGTATTTTCCGACGGCCATCAATCAACGATACTGCGGTGACCCCCACTGTTATCAGGAAGTGCGTAATTGGCTGGCGTTGAAACGCCAGCAGAGTCGACTTAAACGACCAGCGGTGCGGGCTGCCGAGGCGGCTGCGGCCAGGGCAAAGCGCGAGCGCCGGAAGCGGGAGAAATCCGGGCCTGTTGAACCAACCGAGTCGATTGTGCCGACAGAGTCGATTGCGCCGACAGAATCGCCCACAGCTGAGTGCGCGTCGTTGCGCAGCAAGAAAAATTTCGGTCCGATTTGCGACCGTGTTGGCTGTTACGAATCACCTCGAACTTCCCCCCAATGCGGTGTCGCATACTGCAGCCACGAATGTCGCGATGCCGTGCGTCGTGTTCGAGATCGAGAGCGCAAGTACTTGTGGCGACGCACTTCGGCCGGACGTCTCAAGAGTGAACTAACAGCTCGAAGGCGACGCCTTGATCGACAGTCTGTTGCCGCTGCGAGCCGTTCAGATTGCCCGGCTGAACCAGTCATTCCACGGGCTCCTGGCGTCCACCCCTATCGCCCTCCCCCGGAATCCGCTGTAGGTTATGGCGACCGAAAGGAGGTCTCGTGCCATGACATCAAGAATTCAGAAGCGCCTACTGCTTCCCAATCGCGTCCGCCACCCACCTGAAGACGGATTTTCCTGGATCGACCGCCGATTTCTGCAGGATTACGCCCCGCGTCTCTCACGGGACGCAGTCCTGCTGTATTTCTTTTTCACGGCTGTCAGTGACCAACTGGGTCTGTCGTTTTACGGGGATGCCACGATCGCTGTCCGTCTGCGGCTTCCCGAGCAGGCTGTAGCCGCGGCACGCACTGAACTGATCAGCATGGACCTGATTGCGTGGCAGCGACCCCTCATTCAGGTGCTGTCGCTCCAGCATCCAAAGTTGCAGTGCCGAGGCGGCCTGCAGTCGCTCGGTGACCTGTTCCGCTCCGCTGAAATCCAGGCGCAATCGCGTCTCTCGGGAGGTGAATCATGAATGTCTCAATCTGGGCTGAAATTCGTCGTCTGGCGGAGGTCGAAAAGCTGTCTCAACGAGCGATCGCGCAGCGAATGAAGTGCTGTCAGCGAACTGTTGCACAAGCGCTGCGGATGCAGCATCCGCCGGACAGACGGAGGAATACGCCGCGACCCAGTGGGCTCGATCCGTGGAAAACAAAGATTGGCGAGCTGCTGGAACGCTCGCCGGAACTTTCTGCTTCGCGTATTTACGAGGAGATCAAACGCAGCCCTGATGGTTACCGTGGCGGCATCACAGTGGTTCGGGACTATATCCGGAAAGTCCGGCGACGCCCGTCGCGAGTGTATAAAACAGTCGATTACGCACCTGGCCAGGCCATGCAGGTGGACTGGGGATGCTGTGGCAGTATTCGCATCGGCAGCACTCAGCGAAAAGTGTCCGTGCTGGTAGCAGTTCTATGTTACAGCCGCTTGTATTACATCGAATTCTGCCTTTCTCAGCGCAAGGCCGAATTCTACAGAGCTATTGCCAACGCTTTAAAGTTCTTCGGTGGCAGCCCGCGACGCATCATCTTCGACAATCTGAAGGCAGCCGTCATCAACGGATCCGGCCGTAATGCATGTCTGCATCCCGAGTTTCTGGCACTCTGTGGACACTTCTGCCTTGAACCAATCGCCTGTGAACGGCGAGATCCTGAATCCAAAGGTATCGTCGAAGCTGGTGTACGCTATGTCAAATACAATGCACTGGCTGGACGTAAGGAGCATCTGACCACATGGAGTGACTATCAGCAGCTTGCCGTCACGTGGCGAGATGACGTCGCCAATGTGCGCCTGCATTCCACAACACGACAGCGACCGATCGACCGCTTCGCGCAGGAGTCCGCATCGCTTCGACCGCTGCCGTCCTATGAGTTCGATACGGATGAGGTGAATTCAGTTGGCGTGAATTCGCATGGCATGATTCAGTTCGACGGCAATCGCTACTCTGTTCCGCCTCAACTGACGGGCGCGACGGTGATGATTCGGGCAAATGCAATGCACGTTCGTGTGTTTGCGGATGGAAGTTTGGTGACCAGTCACATTCGTTGCTATGACCGCAACCAGCGTCTCAGCCTGCCCGACCATCGCCTTGCAGCATTGAAGCTGCGAAGTCGAGTGCGAGGTCATCAAATCGAAGAAGCATTTGATGCGTTCGGTGATGAGGCTCGAAGCTTTCACCTTGAACTGCGACGTCAGCCAGTCAGGACCACAACACATCTGCGACGAATCATCAACCTTGCGCATCTTTATGGGCGTGATGCCGTAATTCATGCCATCACTCAGGCAAATCACTGGCGGACATTTGATGCCGCATACATCGAAACCCTTGTGTTGCAGGATCGACGACGACGCGAACTACCGTCGCCGACGCTGGTCCACCCATGCCGCACAGAGTTACTGGAGGAAACGGATCTGGAAGAACCGGATCCGGCTGTTTATGACCACCTGACCACGCTTCAAGAGGACCCTGCACATGAGTGACCGTCCACCAAAACTGCATGAGCTTCTGCAGGAGCAGCTTGCTGAACTGAACCTCACACAGATCGCCGCAGATTATCGCGAAACACTCGATGAAGGAGCACGGAAAAACAGCTCCATGCTGGAAGTGCTGTCGACACTGATTTCCAGCGAAATCACAGCACGCCGGCAACGGGCTCTGCAGCGCAGAATTCTCCACGCCAAACTCCCGAAGGTGAAGACTCTGGCGGAGTACAACTTCGGGTTCCCGAAGAAAATCCCCAGGCAGAAAATCACCAGGCTTTTTGACTGTGAATTTATCGAACAGCATCAGTCGGCGGTCCTGATCGGACCTACCGGTGTCGGCAAAACCCACCTCCTCACTGCGCTCGGCTACATCGCCTGCGAACGTGGGATCAGTGTCCGCTTCACTCGTGTGATCGACATGATCAACCGCCTCACTGCCGCCCAGATGAATGGCACTCTTCAACAGACTCTGAAGCTCTATACGAAACCCTCACTGCTTCTGCTCGACGAACTGGGCTACCTGCCCATCGACAAACGCGGTGCTGACCTGTTGTTTCAGATCGTCACGGCCCGCTACGAGTCCGGATCGATTGTGATCACCACAAATCGTCCCTTCCGAGACTGGGGTCGTATCTTCGATGTCGACAACACCCTGGCCACCGCCATGATCGACCGACTGATGCACCACGGGGATGCCATCCTGATTCAAGGATCCAGCTTCCGCATGAAAGACAACACACCCGACGAGTAGTCACCTCCACGCTCAGCACACAGCCCAATCAGCCCTGACGCTGTCGGAAGCGGCCTTGAAGGCCCCGCCCGAGAACCTGTTCGCCCTTCGGACCAGGATGTAGTCCTGAAGTTGTCTGCGGTCCGATCCGTGCCTCACCCCTGATCCTCGCCCTGACCAGCGTTCTGTGACAGCAGCCCCAGAGGTGGGCCGCTTCATCCCCGCATGGTGAATTCGAGTTGAGTCAGCATCGCAGGCACGCATCCTCCGTGGACGGCGACTTCTGCGGACCCGATTTCGCCGCCTCCTGACGCCCTCAGCCCGCTCTGAAGCCCGTACGCTGACACAAGAAGAACAGCTCAAGCTCCGCACGCGTCAAACACGTGCGTCGAGCCCGGGTAGCAACGCACCCTGCAGCCACCCCGCCGGGTGCTGACCTCAAAACCGGTGAAACTGCGGGTGACAAAACCGGCGTTCCCAAAAAGGGGCGGAACCCCGTTTGCTGAACCTGAGCGGAGCTTTTCAACCACACTCTTTACCCACAGATTCGGGTGAAGAACCAAAAAAGATGCCCCTCGAAGTGGGCGAAAACCAAGTGTACGGGCGGTCAAGGAAGCCGAAATTATTCGCAAGACGACGCAGGAGAAGCCAACAAACGCAACGCAATGGTCGGTACGGTCCATGGCAAAAGCTGTGGGGGTAAGTAAGGCCACCGTGCAACGAGTGTGGTCGGACAAAGGACTACAACCTCACCGTACCAAGACCTTCAAGGTATCCAACGACCCGAATTTCGTTGAAAAGCTGACTGACGTCGTTGGCCTGTATCTCAATCCGCCAGAACGGGCGCTCGTTTTGT
>JBJTPZ010000110.1:0-18635 GCA_046075365.1 Planctomycetaceae bacterium | reverse complement strand
CTCAAGTCACCACTCAGCACCCTGCCACAACCACCCGTCTGCTCGCCCCCTGCTCCCTGCCCCCGTGAGACATCCCCAACCCCGTTCAGTCCACCCCTCCTGGACAACCGCCGGCAGGGGTGAGAACTCCCGGCCGTTCGAGTCAAAATCGAGTACGAGTACCGTCCGCCAGGGCGGACTGAGTACGAGTACGAGGTGAGCTTTTTTTGGGGGGGCGTTTTCTTGTGTTTTTCGTACTCGATTTTGACTCGAACCGCCGGGAGTTGCCCCCTTGTCGGCGGTTGTCCGGGAGGTGGGGGATGTCTCACGGCTGCAGGGAGCAGGGGGCGAGCAGACGGGTGGTTGTGGCAGGGTGCTGAGTGGTGACTTGAGTGTTTTTTCTGGTTTTTGTGGATTTTGGGAGGGGTAGGTGGTGTCAGGGCGGCATTTTGTGGACTTTTTGACTCATTTTCAAAAATGTGGGGTAAAGTATTCAAGTGTGGCGTTGCTGGTTTGCGGCGGCGTTGTGGATTGGGGCCAGGTGGATGAATACGGATCGAAAAATCGGTTTTGCCATGGGAATCCTGCTGGTCGGGATCGTGGCTGCGCTGTTTTTTCGGAACGAGCCGCTGGATTCGGGCGGATCCGGGGCGGGCGGGGTGGTGGGCGAGTTTGAGCAGCTTTTGAATCAGCGACTGCGTGACCGGCAGGTGGCTGTTTATGCGAACCGCAGCAGTGCGGGCGGTGCAGCCGGGGAACCGCAGTGGACGCTGCGTGATGTGCTGAAGGACATGCATGATCGGAACCGCACCTTGCCAGCTCCGGTTTTACCGCCGGAGCAGACTTTGGACGGCGGGGTACTGCGGAATAATCTGGACGGCTTCAGGACTCGTCGTGCTTCGCCCGGACGTGCTGCTGCTGCTGATTCGGGGACTGCGGAGAAACCGCAGCGGGCTGCTGCTGCGGCGGCATGGCATTCGGAGGCCGACGCGGGGGTTGGTATTGCTGGTGAGTCTGCTGGTACGACCGGATCAGAGGATGGGGTTGTGTCTGCGGACGAGCCTGTCTTTGACAGTGAGATCATGGCGGGTGGCGGTGTGCCATTGGCTGTTGAGGTGCGGTCTGAGTCTGCTGGATTTCAGCCGCCGCAGGAGTATGACGAGTACACAGTGAAGTACGGAGACACGTTGTCGGGGATTGCCGAGCGCACCCTGGGTGCTCAGGGGCGTTATTCCCTGATTTATGAGGCAAACCGTGATCGGATGAGCAATCCGAATCAGCTGGTTCCGGGAAAGGTGCTGCGGATACCTCGGATCGCAGCATCAGCTGGCGGCGTGTGAGCTGGCGGTTGTCGGGGGGCTGATTTCTGCGGGATTGGGGGGAGCGCATGCATCCGGAGCGTCTGGGTCCCTGGCAGATTGAGCGTCGGATTGGCGCGGGCGGAATGGGGAACGTGTATCTTGGGGTGCATGCTGAGACGGGTGAGCGTGCGGCGGTGAAAGTTTTGCCGGCTTCGATGGCGCGTGAGGACGGTTTTGAGCAGCGATTTAGTCGGGAAATTGATGCTCTGGGGAAGCTGTCACATCGGAACATAGTGCGACTGTACGGCAACGGTGTTTCTGACGACGGTTTGTTGTATTACGCGATGGAGTTTGTGGACGGCGTGACGCTGACTGCGGAGATTCAGGCGCGTCGGCGACTGCCGTGGCGGGAGGTTGTGGAGCGATCGCAGCAACTGGCTGGTGCGTTGAAGGCGGCGCATGATGCCGGGGTTGTGCATCGCGATCTGAAGCCTGGCAATCTGATGGTGGCAGCGGACGGTCAGCTCAAGCTGACGGATTTTGGTGTCGCCAGTGTGTTTGCGGCCGAGCGACTGACTCGAACTGGCGGAATTGTGGGGACTGCCGACTATATGTCTCCTGAGCAGGCGCGTGGCCAGCGGAGTACACCCCGGAGCGACCTGTATGCATTGGGTGCCGTGATATACACGATGCTGACTGGCAGGCCTCCGTTTACGGGTGAGACGACGGCGGAGCTGCTGCGTAAGCAGCAGTACGGTCAGTTTGACCTGCCATCTCGGTATGCGCCTGATATTCCGGCGGGTCTGGAGGAGCTGGTGTGTCAGCTGCTGGAGAAGGATCCGGGGCGACGTCCGCCGGACGCGCTGGTGGTGCTGCGGCGACTGGAGCAGGTGCTGTTGAAAGCTGAGTTTGTGGAGCGGCAGCTGGAGGCGGAGACGGTTGTGCGACCGGCTGTCGGTGTCGGCGGGGTGGAAGGCGACGGGGTTGCGGCTGAAGCGGCAGCAGGAACAGCGACGACTGTGCGGAACTGGCTGCGAGCTGAGAGTCAGCGGGGTGCACCGGCGGGACTTGGGGCGTGGCTCGACAATATCTGGGTACTGATGTGTCTGCTGGTGTTGCTGATGGGATTTGGTTTTTGGATGAGTCGTGGTCGTCGTGAGCCGACGGTGTCGGAGCGTCTGGCGGAGGCGGAGCGTGTGTTGTCGGGAGTACCGGGACCGGCCTGGCTGAAGGCTCGAGACGAACTGCTGCGTCCATTGCTGGGGTCTGCTGCTGCAGGGTCTGCAGATGCGGCAGGTGCGGCAGATGCGGCACGACTGCGTGAGTTATGCAGGCAGGCGGACGACTATGAATTCGTGCGATCGCTGGGCGAGGGTCTGGGCGAGCGGGCGGGTGAGCAGTCAGCGGCGGGTGAGCAGAGTGCCGGGGAGGCGGTTGACGAGGAGTTGCGCGGGCTGATCAGGCGAGCATTTGAGTTGCGGCGGGCGGGGGATTTCCTGGGTGCGAGTGCGAGTCTGGAGGGTGTGCAGCAGATTTTGGATCGCGTGCGAGGTGGCAGTTATCTGCAGCGGTTTGTGGCGGATTCGCTGGCAGACTGGCGTTCTGAGCGTGCTGGTCAGGGAGCGGAGTTACTGTTGCGGGAGTTATTGCGGCAGTGGGTGGCGGCGGAGGGTGAGTCCGAGCGGCAGCAGCTGCGGGGTCCGCTGGCAGCGGCGCTGGAGATTTATGGAGAGCGGGAGGATTTGGCGGCGATTGTGGCTGAGTTGCGGGCGGCGACCGGGCGGGATTAGTGGGCGGTGAGTGCGGGGTGTCTGGTCAATTCTTTTCGGCGGGTCGGATGGACTGTCCGTTATCGATTTCGAGCTGGCAGTCGGGGAGGCTTTCGAGGAACAGTCGTCCGTAGGGTTTGGTGAGCATTCGCGGGTCCAGTATGACGACTCGCCCAGTATCATTTCGGTGTCTGATGAGTCTGCCGAAGCCTTGTTTGAGTTTGATGATGGCTTCGGGTGTCTGGTAGTCGCGGAACGGGTTTCCGCCGCGATCGCGGATGACGTCAAGTCGGGCTTCGAGGAGCGGGTGATCGGGTACGCTGAAGGGCAGTTTGGGGATGATGACGTTTTGCAGTGCTTCGCCGGGAACATTGATGCCCTGCCAGAAGCTGTCTGTTCCGAACAGTACGGCTCGATCGTCCTGCTTGAATTTTTCCAGCATGGCGGATCTGGGGAGTCCTTTTCCCTGGCAGTAGAGTGTGAGGTTTTGTGAGGCGAGCCAGCCGGTAAGTCGTTCGGCGCAGTTTTGCAGCATGGAGTAGCTGGTGAACAGCACGAAGGCGCGACCGCTGGTTTCTGCGACGTGTTTTTTGATGCGTTCGCAGGCCTGCATTTCGAAATTGCGGGGATCGGCAGCGGGGTCCGGCATATTTGTGGAGAGGATCAGGCGTGCCTGTTTGCGATAGTTGAAGGGGCTGCCCAGTCGAATTTCGCTGCCGCCGGTGAGCCCGATTCTGGAGCGGAAGAACTGGAAGTCTTTTTGCCCGGTGGCCAGTGTTGCGCTGGCCATGATGACGGACGGTATTTTGTTGTAGAGTTCATCGCGGAGTATTCCGCCGACTTCGATGGGTGCGCTGGCGAGTGTCAGTCGTTGCTGCAGTTTACCGGTGGCTTCGATCCAGTAGACGGAGCGTTCGATGGACTGTCCGGCCCAGGCATTGATTTGTCCGGCGAGGATCTGGCAGCGGTCGGCGGCGGCGGTGAGTTCCACCTGAGCAGATTCGTTGATCTGTTTTTCCGCTTTTTCGCGGATTTCGAGTGACAGTTGTTCGAGTGCCGGGGAGAGTCTGTTGGGGATACCGACTGGGTTATTGAGTCTGCCGTTGGGGCGGCAGTTGGTTCGGGTCCATGCCTGCAGATCAGAGAACCAGATGGTGGACTGGATCCTTGCGTCCTGAGTGAGTTTCTGAGCGTCGACGAGGTTATGGCTATAGAGAATGCCTCGCTGAAGCTGATCGTTGTAGAGTTTATTAAGCAGGAAGTCGACCTGTCCTTCGCTGACGGACAGACCCAGGTGATCTGCGGCGACGGCTTCGATGGTGTGTGCTTCGTCGAAGATGACGGTTTGATAATCGGGCAGGATATTGGCGCCATCGCGGCGGAGTGCCAGGTCCGAGAAGAACAGAGCGTGGTTGACGATCAGCAGATCCGCATTCCAGACTCGCCGTCTTGCCGCGTAGTAGAAGCATTCGGCGTGTGTGGGGCATTTTTTGCGGAGGCAGTCACCGTGATCACTGTAGACTTCATCCCAGACATCCATGGGTGGCTGGAATGACAGGTCTGCGCGGCTGCCGTCGCGGGTTTGAGTGGCCCACTGCTGGATGCGTGAGAGGGCCTGTTGTCCGGGCGCTTCGAACATCATTTTTTGTCCGGAGCGCTGCACAGCTTTTTCGAGACGTCGGAGGCTGATGTAGTTGCTGCGTCCTTTGACAAGTACAGCAGAGAATTCGACGGGAAGTACGGCCTGCAGAAAGGGCACGTCGTGCTGGATCAGCTGTTCCTGCAGGCTGATGGTGTTTGTGGAGACGATGATGCGGCGTTTTTTTTGTTTGTCGTCGTCGTCGTCATCGTCGCGGGATTTTTTTTTGTTGCCGGGGGGTGGTTCTTCGCTTTGAGCTGCGAGGATGGCGGGTACGAGGTAAGCGAAACTTTTGCCGACTCCGGTGCCGGCTTCGGCGATGAGGTGTTTTTTGCTGGCGATGGCGTGTTCGACGGCCTGGGCCATGGCCAGCTGTTCGGGCCGGGGTTCGTAGCCGGGCAGTCGGCGCGCGATGGAGCCTGCCGTTCCCAGTACGCTGGCGACGTTGTGCACAGGTTCGGTCATGCAGGGTTCCGGGGGAGCGGTTTGGGGTTTTGCTGATGGTATTGTGTGCGGAAGAGTGCCGGTGGTACAGCGACGACAGTGCTCATTCCCGTCAGCGATCTGCAATTTCCTGCTGGATCCTGGATTCCGGAGCGGTGTTGAACGTACACTGCGTGCCGGCATTGCTTTGGGTATTGACGATTTTTGGGGGTTGGGGGGAGCGGGCGATGGCAGCGTGTGTGTGTCGGATGAAGTTCGGCGGGATTTCCGGGGTTTGTTTCCGGAGTGTGATGCTGCTGTTGTGTTTTTGGGGTTCGTGTGCGTCCGTGAGGGCTCAGGTGCCGCCCGGTGCACAGCCGCTGGCGGGCTGGAAGCAGTCGGATTCGAAGGCTTATTTTCTTGACAATCGTCTGTTTGTTGTTCCGCAGAAGGTGCAGCGGGACGGGTTGCTGCAGTTGCCGCGTTTTTCAGCCGTCGTGCAGAGGGTGAGCTGGCTGAAGGGTGGCAGTGGTGATTTGTCTGTGCAGCCGGAACCGGGGCACTGGCTGGTCAGGCTGGCGAATGTACCTGAGCCGGTGGCTGGTGAGCAGCCGGTGCTGGTGTTTGAGCTGGACAGTGCGGTGCGACTGTTTGATCCGGATCGACCTGTGTCTGCGGGTGCTGACGGGATGGTTGTGTTGCGGGCGAGTGATGCGATTGTGGCGGGCAGGAATTTGCGTTATGAGCCGCAGCCGCACAAGAACACAGTGGGGTACTGGAGTGTGGCGGAGGATTCTGCGGAGTGGCTGATGGGTGCTGCCGCGGGCCGTTATTCCGTGGAGATTCTGCAGGGTTGTGGTCGTGGTCATGGCGGCAGTCGGGTGCAGGTGTCCGTGCAGGATCAGAAGCTGGAGTTTGTGGTGCGGGAGACGGGTCATTTTCAGAACTTTGTCTGGCGTGCATTAGGGACGTTTGAGCTGACGGCGGGCGGTGAGCAGCGTTTGTCGCTGCGTTGTCTGCAGAAGCCGGGTGGCGCGGTGATGGACGTGCGTGCGATTCGGCTGGTGCCGGAGGGTGTGCAGCGAACATGGCAGCCGGAGCTGGTGGATGCAAAGGCGTTTGCGGATCTGCCTGAGTTTCGTCTGCCGGAGTCGGACGAGGGTTTGGCGGGAGCCGGTCCGATTCGGCGGTACGACTGGTTTCGTGGTTTGTGGCAGAGTCGCAGAGCAGTCTGGGAGGCAGTGCGTGACGGTGATCGCGGAGCGGTTGTTTTTTTGGGCGATTCGATCACTCAGGGTGCGGGCGATGATTTTCTGGGTCTGCTGCCGGGTTTGCGGCTGGCGAACCGCGGGATCAGCGGCGATACGACTCGCGGGATGCTGTTGCGACTGCAGCGGGACGTGTTGTCGCTGCGGCCGGCGGCTGTCGTGTTGCTGCTGGGAACGAATGATCTTGAGGAAGGGGCAACTCCGGAGGTGATTGCGGGGAATCTGAAGCTGATTGTGGAGGCGATTCATCGCGAGTGCCCGGAGACACCGATTGTGCTCAACCTGGTATTTCCCAGTTCAGCGGGGAAGAAGCGTCCGGCGGAGGCGATTCGGCAGATCAATCAGCTGTATGCGAAGTCGGTGCGCGGGGATTCGCTGGTGACGGTGCTGGACACATGGTCTTTGTTTGCGAATTCGGAAGGTGATGCGAAGGCTGAGGAGATGCCCGATCTTTTGCATCCGAACGAGGCAGGTTATCGCAAGTGGGCCGGCGCTTTGCGACCAGTGCTGGCGACACTGGGGATGCTGGAGACGGAGGCGGATGATTTTCAGCCTGAGCCGGGGTATGAGCTGCTGTTCAATGGTCGGGATCTGACGGGCTGGGGATTTCGGCGGACGGCGGATGCAGTGCGAGAGTCGGCGAAGAAGTGGATGGCTCGTGATCCGGAGGGTGTGGTGTGGCCATTTGTGGATGCGGATGTGGCGTTTGCGGGAGCGGTGCAGTCACCGGATGGTCGCTATCGTGCGATTAATGGTCGGCTCGTTGTGGCGACTCCTGCGGAAGGCCGTCGAATTCAGCAGTTGTGGACGGTGCGTGAGTTTCCTGAGGATTTTACGCTGAAGCTGGATTTCCGGGCGACTCCGAATGCCGACAGCGGAGTGTTTTTGCGTGAGCCTCAGCTGCAGTGTCGTGATTTTGTTCTGGCGGGACCGTGGAAGGAGCTGCAGAAGTATCGGGCGGGTGACTGGAACGAACTGGTGGTGGAGGTTCGTGGGGGGATGGCGGTGGCGACCTGCAATGGCGAGGTGCTGGGTGACCCGGTGAAGCTGCCGGCGACAGGTCCGATAGGTCTGGAGGGTGATCGGGGGCAGATGGAATATCGGCGGATACGGATTCGGGTGTCGCGATGAGCAGCGTGGTGACTGAATGAGTGAGCGAACGTACAAGCGACTGCGGATGCGACTGCAGCTGGCGGGACACCTGCCGGTTCGCAGCGTGCTGCCGCCAGGCTATCGCTGGCTGCCCTGGCGTTCGCTGCTGATGGAGCGTCACGCGCAGGTGAAGTGGCGAGCATTCCGTGAGGATCTGGACGGTCAGGTGTTTTCGTGTTTGAGTCGTGCGGATGGCTGTTTGTCGCTGATGCGAGAGATTGCGTCGCAGCGGACATTTTGTCCTCAGTCCAGCTGGATGGTGGCTTATCAGCCAGAGCCGGACTGGCCACCGTCCGACGTGGGTACGATTCAGGGGATACTGCGCAGCGGAGGGATTGGAGCGATCCAGAACATTGGAGTGGTGCCGGAGCATCGTGGTCTGGGTCTGGGGCGTGCGTTGCTGGTGCAGGCTTTGCATGGGTTTGCGGAAAACGGGATGGCGGCAGCGGCTCTGGAGGTCACGGCAGAGAATGAAGTGGCGGTGCGGCTGTATCAGGATCTGGGTTTTCGCACGACGGAAGTTTTGTATCGGCGTGGCGGAACGGGGGAGCAGGTGTTTCCGCAGGACACCTGTCAGTTCGACACTGGGCTGTCATAGCGTGTGTGCACGGTGCGGGGAGCAGAATGATGAGTATCCGACGGCGTAATTTTTTGGGTGGTGTTGGAGCCGGGCTGGCGGGGGGCCTGCAGTGGCCTCGGAGCGTACTGTCTGGCGGGCTGAGCGGGTTTGATTCTGAAACTGATGCTCCGGTGGCCTTCCTGATGATTTCGGATACGCACGTGCTGGCTGATGCGGCTGATCCGTCGCAGCTGGATGCTCGCTGTGTTGCCGTAACGTCGCGATTTGTGGATCGGCTGAACGTGCTTGCGGGTACGGAGATTCCTGAGTCTGCGGGTGGTGGCAAGGTGCGGGAGCTGCGTGGTGTGATACACGGCGGTGACTGCATTGATACGGGGGACAAGCCGCGAGTGGAGATGCAGCGGACAGAGTGGGCCGGATTTGAAGACTTTTATGGCCTGACCGGGCGGGACGGTCGTCTGCAGTTGCCGCTGTATGAGGTTCATGGCAACCATGACAGTCCGCGTGGTGACGGCTATGCGGTGCAGCGGATTCGGGCCAGGAATTCTGATCGATTGGGACTAAGTGCGGTTTCGGAGAACGGACTGCATTATTCGTGGGACTGGGGTCCGGTTCATTTTGTGAATCTGGGGATTGTGGTGGGGGAGGTCACTGAGCCGGCGCGACGTCGTCGCTATGCGCCGCTTGGCAGTCTGCAGTTTCTGCAGGAGGATTTGCAGAAGTGTGTGGGGAGCAGTAATCGCCCGATCGTGTTGACTCATCACATTGACGTGCTGCGTTATTCGCAGTCTTTGCCTGTGGAGACGGCGAAAGCGGAGGGTATGGAGTGGGATCCGGCGGACGTGCGGGCGTATTATGAGGCACTGCGGGGGTATCGGGTAGCGGGTGTGTTGTACGGTCATACTCATGGCCGCAACATCTTTCGGTGGGACGGAACATCGAAGGCAGCAAAGAGTGGCATACCGACATTCAACTGTGACAACAGCAGTCATTTTGGTGGTGTTCAGCAGGCGATTTTATATTTTGAGATCTGGCCGGACCGGGTTTTGGTGCGGGAGTATGGGACGAAGGACGCGTGGGAGACGGCCAGCTGGACTCCGCAGGTCTGGGAGTTCAGTGGTCGGTGATCGGTGTTCGGTCGTCGGTGGTCGGTACACGAGTACGAGGGATCGCCGGGGGAAGTCTTCGTAGCTCGGGCTTTCCAGCCCGAGATCTGTCCTCTGCGATTGGAGTGCCTGGAGATCGCTGCAGGGGCTGGGGGGCGGTTGGGCTCACGCGAAGCCGCGAAGACGCGAAGGGAAACGCATGGAGGGCGGTGAGGTGTGTGTTGAACTGCTGCTTTCTCCTTTCAACTTTCTCGAATCTACTTTCTATGGTATGGATGCCATAGCCCCCTCACCCCCGACCCCTCTCCCCCGTTTCACGGAGGCGAGGGGAGGATTGTGCGTTTTGTGTGTTCTGGAAAGCGCAATAGCACCCTTCGCCCCTGGAAGGGGAGAGGGGACGGGGGTGAGGGGTATAGCACGCCCTGCCCAGTTCCCGCAGCTGCGCTCAGCAGGCGGTTGTCTCACGCGAAGCCGCGAAGCCGCGAAGGGAAACGCAAAGGTCAGTGATCAGTGGTCAGTTTCCGGTGTTCTGGCGGGCGAGCCGCGGACGGGAGTCCGCGGGTGGTTCTTTTTGTAGCTTGGGCTTTCCAGCCCGAGCGCAGCGCAGTGCGATTTTGACTGTCTGACCGGCAGCCTTCCAGGGTGCTTTGCCCCCTCGCCCCCGACCCTTCTTTCCCGTTTCACGGGGGCGAGGGGAGGATTAGTGATCGGTGGTCTGTGGTGTGGATACGCGGGTGATTTTTGATCCGCGAACGGACACGAATGCGGGTGGGGGTTCGAGTCGTTCTTCGTGCTCGTGCTCGTGCTCGTGCTCGTGCTCGAGTTGGAATTCTTTGGAGCGAATCGCGGTCGCTGCTGTTGTCAGCGGCATTCGAGTACGAGGGGGCGTTGTTGGGGGTTGGGTCTTAAGTGTCTGGGGTGCGGCTTTGAACGGCGGTTTTTGCCGAATGCTGTGGTGTGTGTTGTGATGTTTTGCTGATTGGATAGAAAGCTCGGGCTGCTGTGGGGTGAGAGGTGCGGGTGGTTGTGTTTTCGGGGCCTGGGGGATGTTTGCGGTGTGTTGGATCGGTCGATGACCGGTTTGTGTGCTGTTGCGCGCCGTGGAGCGGCCTGCAGGCTTGATCGGCACCAGAGGGTACTCGTCGGCCATGGATGGAAGGGACGGGCAGGGTTATGATTGGTGCTGGCAGGATTGCGGCGGCGGCGGTGTTGATGTTTGGGGCTGAGGCTTTGGGTCAGACCGCTGGGGCACAGGTGGTACCTGTACCTGGTTTGACTGCTGGTGGGACAGCAGCCGAGCAGGTGGAGTCGAGTGCGAGGCGGGGTGCAGCACCGGCGATGAGTGGTCGTCAGCGGAGGCTGGCAAGTCGCAGTGTGGGTACGGCGGGTCGTCGTACGGGACTGACTCCGAACATCGCCGGGGATATGCTGGGTTTTACGAATCAGCAGCAGTTTGTGGCGAGCGGGCCGTTATTTCAGCCGCAGTCGCTGTTTATTTCGGGCGGCGCGATGGACGGTTTGTTTGCGGAGCGGGTAACAGCGGACGTGTTTCGTGTGGAGGTGCCTGGTGGTCAGGGCAGCGCGGGGCGTCCGAACGGGGATCCGGTGGCACTGTTTTTTAACCCTGATGGCCAGTTGCTGAATTACGACAGTCTGACTCAGGCAGAGCGGGGAGTGGTGGGGGAATTGGTGAGTCGGACGGGATCTGGCGGTGCGGCGGGGTATACGGGTAGTGTGAGTGATTCGAGTCTGCGGGATTTGCGAGCTGAGCTGTCTGGCGGTCAGTCCACGGGTTCGGGTCTGGCAAATTTGTCGCTGGACGTGCAGGACGGTTTTTATCGGGGTGGCTTTGCTGAGGGTCAAAGTATTGCGTTGTCTCGAGCTGGTTCGCAGATTTCGCAGTACAAGATCAGTGAAGAGAACAGTCCTTTGCCGCGTGACCGTGTGTTTTTTAACTACAACTACTTTAATTCGGTTGTGGGTCCTGCGGGTTACGGGGATGTGCAGCGATTTGTACCGGGGTTTGAGCGGACGTTTAATGACAGCTGGACATCGGCTGAGGTGCGACTGCCGTTTGCCGGCACGATCGACAGTACTCAGAGGTTGAACGAGAGTCTGTTGACGACGGGTGGTTCGGCTGCTGAGCTGGGGAACCTGTCGGTGGCATTAAAGCAGCTGTTGTGGCGGACTGATTCGGCTGCAGTGTCGGGAGGCCTGTCGGTGGAGCTGCCGACAGCGGACGACACTGTGATTGAGAACCGCGCGTTGTACATGCGTCGCAGTGGAGAAGCTGTGACGGTGGCTCCGTATCTGGGTCTGCTGGTGGCTCCAACAGACCGTACGTTTATCCAGGGGTTTAGCCAGGTGTCATTTGACACGAACGGAGAGACGGTGCTGGTTGAGGATCGGTTTTCCGGTCAGTCGGCGACCGGGCGACTGCAGGACAGTTCGGTGCTGTACGCGAGTGTTCAGGGTGGTGTATGGCTCTACCGGGCGGATCCGGCTGCGGACGTGACATTGACAGGTCTGGCGAGTGTGCTGGAGCTGCATTTTAACGAGATGCTGCAGTCGACAGATTCGTTTGCGGCCAATGTGGGCGGTGTTCCGCTGGAGTTTGGGGGTGTGGGCAGTCGTTCGAATGTGGTGAATCTGACGGCCGGTCTGACGGCGCAGCTTTATCGTCGCACGAACCTGACGATGAGTGTGGTGGTGCCGACGAGTTCTGATCGGCAGTTTGATTCGGAGCTGCATATTGGTCTGAATCACTATTTTGGACCGGGCGGACGTGGAGATTCGGGGTGGCGGCGATAACCGGGGGTCTGGATTTGCGGTGACGTACCGATTAAGCTGCAGCGGGTTGTATTGCGCGTTTTTATGGGGATCTGCTGACGGAACCTGAGCATGAGAGTCGAGCTGTTGCCGTCGAGTACAGGTTCAGCGGGTCTGTTGCAGTTCAGCCAGTCTGTGCTGATCAACGATTATACGGCGATCGATGCGGGAACTGTGGGTTGTCTGGTACCGCTTGAGCGTCAGCAGTTGATTCGCGATGTATTTCTGTCGCACAGTCATTTGGATCACATTTGTTCGCTGCCTTTTTTTCTGGACAACGTCTATCGGCCGGTCCCTGAGTGTCCTCGAATTCTGGCAAGCAGTGCGACGTTTGCGAGTTTGCGAGAGGACGTGTTTAACGACCGAATCTGGCCGGATTTTGTCCGGTTATCTCGCGAGGAGACTCCTTTTTTACGGCTGCAGGAGCTGAAAGCGGAGGAGCCGGTCAATTCATGTGGTCTCCGGGTGACTCCTGTAACGCTGGATCATCCGGTGCCGACACTTGGTTTTTTGGTGGATGACGGTGTGTCCAGTGTGGCGTTTATCACGGATACATTGCCGACAGTTCGAGTGTGGGATCTGCTGGCGGGTTGTGAGAACCTGAAGGCGGTATTTTTGGAATGCAGTTTTCCTGCATCGCAGTGCTGGCTGGCGGAGAAGTCGGGGCATTTGTGCAGTGTGACATTTGCGGCTGAGCTTACGAAGCTGCGTGGTGGAATTCCGGTGCTGGCATGGCATTTGAAGCCGGTTTTTTTTGAGGAGATTGTTTCTGAGTTGCGGCAGTTGCCGAGACCGATGCTGACGATTGCTGAGCCGGGGCGTCTGTATGAGTTCTGAGGGGGAGGACGAGTTACGGACGGAGGACGGTCGATTTTCGGCTGCTGTCGGCGGTGTTGACGGGGGTGACGGCGTTGATGATGCCACGCAGGTCGTGCGTTTGTCTGAATCTCGTGTGACCGACAGTGCGGATCAGTTGAAGACGATATTGCAGAGTGCGGGTGATTCGGCTGTGGCCGGTGACCTGCGGGATGCGACTGTTGGGGGTCGATATCGTCTGGATCGTGTGCTTGGTGAGGGTGCCTTTGGTCGAGTGTATCTGGGTTTTGACACTGAGCTGCGTCGCGCCGTGGCTGTAAAAGTGCCGTCACCGGGGCGTTTTTCCAGTGGCTCTGAGCTGGAGAACTATTTAGCTGAAGCGAGGCTGGCGGCTCGACTGGATCATCCCAATGTGGTGACGGTGTACGATGCCGGGCGGACGGCGGTGGGTGGTGTGTATGTGGTATCGCAGTTTATCGACGGGGGGACTCTGGAGTCAGAGATTCGTGGTGGCGGTTTGTCGGAGCGTGAGACGGTGCGGCTGCTGATCCCGGTTGCTCGAGCGCTGCACGCGGCTCATCAGCAGAAGATCATTCACCGGGACGTGAAGCCGGCCAACATTCTGATTGCGAAGGCTGGTCGTGTTCCGTATGTGGCAGACTTTGGTTTGGCGATTCACGGGGATCAGCATCCTGCGGAGTATGCGATAGCGGGAACGCCGGCCTACATGAGTCCGGAGCAGGCTCGCGGTGAGGGTCATCGACTGGACGGTCGCAGCGATTTATTTTCGCTGGGTGTTGTGATGTATGAAATGTTGACGGATTCGCGTCCATTTCGCGGTGGTTCACTGCGTGAAACGCTAAGTCAGGTGATAGCTGCTGCGCCGCGTTCATTGCGGGAATTCCGTGCTCGGATACCGAGTGAACTGGAGCGGATTTGTCTGAAGGCTCTGGCGAAGCGGGCGGCCGATCGTTATGGGGATTTGGAGGAGTTTGCGAACGAGCTGCAGGAGTGGCTGGACGGAAATGCGGGTGCGGGTGGAATTCGTCTGGCGAGTTCAGCGGAGGCTGTGCTGGTACCGCGAGGTCTGCAGTGTTTTACTCAGGATGACGCGGCGGTATTTCTGCGTTTGCTGCCGGGTCCGGTGGATCGGGACGGTTTGGCGGAGTCGGCAGCGTTTTGGGTGCGTCGTCTGAGTGGTGTGGGGGCTGGGCCTGCGTTGAGTGTGGGAGTGATTTACGGTCCGAGTGGCTGTGGCAAATCATCGCTGGTGCGTGCGGGCATAGTGCCTCGTCTGCCGCCGGGGGTGGACGTGATTTTTGTCGAGGCGGCAGCGGGTGAAACGGAGCGTCGACTTGAGTCCGGGCTGCGGCGCTGTGTGCCTGGCCTGCCGGCTGAAGAGGATGTGGCGGGTCTGCTGGGATTGATTCGGCAGCGTCGTCAGCGGCGGCTGGTGCTGGTGATTGATCAGCTGGAGCAATGGCTGAGTGGTCATGAGGTGTTGTCGGACAGTCTGCTGGTGCGGGCATTGCGGCAGTGTGATGGGGAGTTTCTCAGAGCGGTGCTGCTGGTACGGGACGATTTTGCTCTGGGAACAGCTCGCCTGATGAACGCCCTGGAAATCCCGATGCGGCAGGGTGAGAACACTGCGGTGGTGGATTTGTTTGATGAGTTGCATGCGGAGAGTGTGCTGGAGCAGTTTGGTCGGGCGTGGGGGCGATTGCCGGCCGAGGGAGCTTTAACTGCGGCGCAGCAACAGTTTCTGAGGCTGGCGGTGGAGCAGGTGTCGGAGGGTGGCAGGGTTGTGTGTGTGCGTCTGGTGGTGCTGGCTGAGCTGTTGCGTCAGCGGCAATGGTTACCGCAGACATTGCAGGAGCTGGGTGGTGCAGAGGGCGCTGGTGTGGCGTATTTGGAGTCGATATTTGAGGGACGCGGTGCGAATCCAGGACTGCGAATGCAGTCGGAGGCAGCACGGCGTGTATTGCGAGCGATGCTGCCGACCGGGCAGTTGTTAATTCGCGGCGCCGCGAAGACTCGAGAATCATTGCGTGAAGCAAGCGGGATCGCGGCGGGCGACGCGAGTTTTGATGCGCTGTTAAACGTGCTGGATCGTGATCTGCGTTTGTTGACTCCGACTGACGCCGACGAGGGATCGCGTTACCAGCTGACTCATGATTTTCTGGTACCGTCGATTCAGGCGTGGCTGTCTCGAAGGCAGCGTGAGACGCTGCGAGGCCGGACAGAGCTGCTGCTGTCGGAGCGCGCGGGGACGTGGGCACTGAGAATGACGAGTGGCAACTTGCCATCATTGCGGGAATGGCTGTGGATTCGCTGGCTGGTGCCGGAGGTGCGGTGGACGAAAGACGAGCGGCGAATGATGCGAGTGGCGTCACGTCATCATCTGCTGCGGTGGGGGACAGCGGGTGCCAGTCTGTTGTTGCTGTCAGCAGGATGGCAATGGAACCAGCAGCGACTGGTGCGTGAGAGTCAGCTGGAGCGGATGGTAGCGGAGGTTGACGGACTTCGTGATGTGCGTGGCACTGAGCTGACTCGTGCGGTTCAGGAACTGACTTCAGGCGGTTATCCGCGGGAACTGTTGAGGGGGCGACTGCTGGATGAGTTTGAGCGGGAGTCTGACGCCGGGCGGCGTCTGCCATTGTCGCTGGCTTTGGCTGCGGTGGGAGTTGATCAGACTGAGTATCTGACCGGGCAGGTTTTGAATCCGCTGCTGCCGGATTCTGGTGTGCTGGTGTCGGCGCTGGCAGATCAGCCGGGGGTGGCACTGTCGGCGATTGAGCGGCGGCTGGGGTTGTTGCCTGATCGAGGTGAGTGGCGGGCGAGGGCGCGGCTGTCGCTGGTTGCTTTGCAGCTGGGTGAACCGAGGTGGTCGGAGCAGATGTGTCGGACGGATGCTGGCGATCCGGCTGGGCGAGTCTGGTGGATTCGTGAAGTGTCAGTGTGGGGCGGTTTTGGTCAGGGAGCAGTTGAGCTGGAGCTGCGAGGCAGCAGTGCCCTGAACTCGGCGCTGATGCTGGCGCTGCGTCCTGCCCTCGGAATCAGAATGACTCGCTTTGCAGAGCAGGAGTTATTGCGTCGTGCAGAGCAGCTGGTGGAATCGGCTGATGCGGGCGAGCATGCGGCGGCGGTTCGACTGTTATCGGGCAGATCAGCGGATCCGGCAGACCTTGCGGGTCGCGAGGGGGCTTCTGTGGACGTTGCAGTTCCCGTAGTTCGGGGCTGGCGACGGACGGCCGAGGGAATGACGCTGATTCGGATACCGGCCAGCGGACAGCAGGAGTCCGCCGGGCAAAGTGGTGTCTGGATGCTGGACCGCGAGGTGAGCCAGGCATTGTTTCAGCGATTTATGGACGACGAGATGACTTTGGCTGATCAAAAGCCGGAGGCCTGGGACGGGCCGGATCGGGATGTTGGGCCGGGGCTCGATCATCCCGTGCAGCAGGTCAGCCGCGATGATGCCGTGCTGTTTTGCAACTGGCTGAGTCGCCGCAGCGGGCTTGGTGAGAGTTACGAACGAGCGCGAGGTGCTGACGGGGTCGACCAGTGGCGAGTTCGGCCGGGTGCTGTTGGTTATCGGCTGCCGACGGAGTCAGAGTGGGAGCGAGCTTGTCGGTGTGGCACGACGACAGCGTTTCATTGTTCGGATGACGAGTCTTTCCTGCCCGACTACGCGAGGATTTCGGCGGCAACGACTTTGCCTTGCGGGTCGCTGCTGCCAAATGCGGGCGGATTTTATGACATGCACGGGAATGTCATGGAGTGGTGTGAACCGGACGGCGTGGCCGAGTCTGGCGGGGAATATGGGGTGCGTGGGGGCGCTTTCCTGACGGGGCCAGCGGACTCAGAGGCGAGTTTCCGGATGAGTTTTCCGGGTAGCGAGCGGTACGATCTTGCCGGGTTTCGTGTGGTGCTGACTGGCGACTGAGCCAGCGACACTGCGGCATTTCAGGTGACAGCTCGTTCGGGCAGCAGGGTCGTGAACGTTGCGGACGGAGACAGTTGCACCTGGCCCGATTTCTTGCGGAGCGGAGCAAGCAGGGTGTGCAGTGTCTGCTGCACTGGCTGCAGGTTGCGTGACAGATCAGACAGCCATTCGGTAAATTGCCCGCGGGCTGAGTCTTCGACGCGGATGTGCCCAATGACGAAATTATCAACGATCAGGGGCAGTTCGCAGCGCCAGAGTTCATGGGCGTCAACGGTGCGGGTGTTTCTGTAGGTTGCGTGATAGAACTCACCTGCGCTTGGCATATTGATGGTCAGTTCAACAAAGTGCAGTCCCTGAGTGACTGAGGCGTGCATCAGGGCGTCCCAGAGCAAAGCCCATTCGTGGTGTCCCTGGAGCCGAATTTGTTCGTGGTGCATGGTATCGCCGTTACGGCGACGTGTGAACATTGACACAGTGACCCGACGAAACCGTTTGGCCATCAGTGTCATCTCTGTATGTCCAAATGAGCGGGAGATGATGAGGAGCGAGAGTGCCGTGATGACAGCGGCGATTGCGTAGACTTCGTTGTCGAAGAAGGCGCTGGCGACGGCACCGAGTCCAGTGAGGGAACACAGGGTACCGACCACGAGCAGCAGTCTGCCGCCGGTGTGTCCGCGTCGCTGCAGGCAGTGGTGCAGGTGGCCACGGTCAGTCGCGTAGATGCTGCGGCCTGTAAGTCGGCGGCGAACGATGGCCATCGCGACATCGAAAATGGGGATCGCCCAGATGGCGGTGGGCATGATGAGTGCGACGGCGGTGTACTGTTTGACGGAACATTTGAGCGCTACTGTTCCGAGGATGAGTCCGATAAGCATGCTGCCGGAGTCGCCGAGGAACATGCGTGCCGGGGGGAAGTTGTATACGAGAAAGCCGCAGAGGGCGCCGGCGAGTGCGAGTGCGATGAGCAGGCCGTCGTTTCGCCCGTGCTGCAGGAATGTTACGGCAGCGATTGAGAGGCTGAGAACAATACCGGTGGTGGAGGCGAGTCCGTCGACACCGTCGATAAGGTTGAGGGCGTTGATTGCCCCGACGATCCAGAATACGGTGAAGCAAACGGAGAACACGCCAAGTGAGACGGGTTCGCCGAAGATGGACACCTGATTAATTTCGATGCCGGAAGGGACCATAATGGCGGCAGCGATGATCTGGCCGGCCAGTTTTTGGCGACCGCGGAGTCCGAATCGGTCATCCAGCATGCCGACTGTGACGAGGACGGCGGTTGCGAGTGAGAGGCAGAAGAGGAACCAGGCATCGCCCTTTGTGGCGGCCAGAACGTCGGGCTGCCATGCAATCCCGGCAGCAACAGCCGCAGCGACGGAGATCAGCAGTGTTGGTCCGCCGGTCAGGGGTACGATTTTTGAGTGCAGTTTGCGGTGACCGTCTGGCCGGTCAACGATCTGCAGATGTCTGCAGACAATTGCGGTTGCCGGTGCTGCCAGCACTGCAGCAGAAAAACCCACTACCAGAGTGAGCAATATAAAACTCATAGTGACGACTCGCAGGCACCCTGGCGGGGTGTTTGACAGCGTTGATCTGCAGAAATCAGGACGGGTTTGTCGGCAGTTGTGTTGGAGTCCTGCCTGCGACGTGAGTCGCAGATCGGCACAAGATCCCGACGAACCTAAGAGTTGAGCAAATATCCTGCCAGAGGTTTGGTTGACACCGATAAGGATACCACAGGAATGGGATACGCAAGCCAGGCCGGCGGGGCAAGCTTCGGTTTCGGGGAATTAGTAGGGGATTCCCCAAAGCGATAGATTTGTCCTTTGG
>JBJTPZ010000109.1:0-5643 GCA_046075365.1 Planctomycetaceae bacterium | reverse complement strand
CACGGCACTGTCACCGGCACTGCAGGGTTTATCAAAGGCAACCAGCTCACCATACAGGCAGACAACATTCCGACTCTGGTAACAGACGTCAACTCCGTCAATCTCACCACGCTGGAACCGGGCTCGCTCTTACTCACCCAGATCGGAACGAGGACCCTAACCGCTGACATCGCCTTACGTGACGGAGCCGTGACAATCGATCACGCACTCGGCAGCCTCGTACTCAACAACGTCCGCATTTTTACCAACAGCGACGATGACGATTTGACGGTATCGGCCGGTGGGTCGATTCAAATTGGACAAATCTTCCTCGGCGACTTTTACTCCACCGCAGCCGAATTGCCGTCAGCCGGGGCTGGAGCTGTGAGCGGACATATCGCACTTGGAGACATCAGCCTCAAGTCGGGCGGAAGCGTCACTCAGAGTGCCGTTGACTCGGCCGTGGATCTGATCGCTGATCAACTCGTTATTGAAGCAGCCACCGGAATCGGGCAACTGCAGACTTCTGTGAACGAACTTACGGCCTCCACACTCAAAGGTTCGATTCATATTGAAGACACCGACAGCTACGGTGAACTCGGGCTCGGACTGAAGATCGTCAGTGCAGCTGCACCCGACGGCAATGTCACGATCCAGGGCAATCGCTCAGTCGACGTTCTGAACGTCGTTGCTGGTGGATTCGATGGCACCGTGCGCCTGACAAGCCTTAACGGCAACCTGACATTCATTCAGCCCCAAACCGGTGACACGATCACCTACAACCGTGGCGTCGCACTGTCAGCCGGACGAACACTCAATGTCTACCGATTCTTCGAGGCTCCCGACCTCATGGAATACCGCGGCGACGAGATTGTTATTGCCGGCGTAACGGATCGACTGGGAATTCCCGCCGTGCTTGAGGGTGACACCATTATCCTCGAGCAACGCAACGGAATTCGCCTGAAAAACCAGACAAGCCTCAAGGCAGAGCACCTCGAACTGCTGACAGACAGAAACCTCGCGATCCAGAATGCAGGCACGATCAGTGCTGGTGAACTCGTCATGCGAGCCCTGGGAACAGAATCCGTAGTGGCGACGGTCTACAACCCGGCCACGGGCGGAACACAGACGGTCACCCAGACCACCGGCAACATGCGTATCGAGGCGGGCAGCTTTAACGCGGTTGCCTGGGACGCGCGCGCTCTGCGAAACATTGTCCTCGACATTGCAGCTTCCACCGGCATTAACACCGTCTCGGGCTACATCGGAGGCCTCACAAATGATGTTCCCGCTGAAACACTCACCTGGCGCAGTCTGCAGGCACTTCAGTTCCTGGGCGCCACGCTTTCAGCTGACCTCGTCATCCTGACAGGACGTTCTGTCGCTGCGAGCTCAACCGCAAAAGTGATTGGTAAACGCCTGGAAGTGGAAGCCAGCGGCGCGATCACCCTCAACACGTCGCTGGAAAGCGTCGTTGCCATCAGCAATACAGCGGGAAATATCACGATTCTGGAAGAGAACGATATTCTGCTGGACCGTGTTTACGCTGAAAATGGAACCATCACGGCTCGGGCCCGAGGAACACTGACGGCACGCAGTGTTGTCAGTGAGACGGATGCTGTCGGTCGTGACATTACCCTCATCGCCGATGGTCCGTTGTACGTTGACTACGTTGACGCCGGTCGCCGCTCCGGCCTCTTCCGCAACGCCAGCAAAGTCACTCTGCGGTCAAAGAAGCAGATCACCGAACCGCCGACCAGCATCGACAACGTCGTCGCCGAAGGCACTTCCATGATCGACGTGACTGCCTTCCAGATTAAACTGGAGTACGGTCAGGCAAGCCCCGCGCCCACACTCATTAAATCACAGGGTGAACGTGGTTACTCAAATGAGCTTGAGATTCTGTACACCGCGCAGTCCAATGGTGTCACCAGCGGAGTTCCGACGCCCATTACTGTCCCAACACAAGTGACGGGCGACTACGTCCTCTACGCTCCGGACTACACCAGCGACATTAATATCAATGTCACCGGTCGACTCTACGTCGTCTACCTCGACCCAATGCCGGGGCAGTCCATCCGCCTGAAAGCGTCTCAGGAACTGGTGATCGCCACAGACCTGAACGCCGGTAACAACACGGTGCAGCTGCAGACACCCGGAAACCTGCAGATGGCCGGCGAAATCACCGCTGGCAATCTCAGTATTAACGCCGCCACTGTCTCCGACGTTCTGAATACCAGCGTTGAGACCGTCAACTTTAACCTGACCGCAGCCGGCAGCAGTCTGGCGATCTTTGACGCAGACAATCTGACAATCACGGGCGGAACCGGAAACAGCACCGGGATCACGGCCCGCGCAGGTGCCAATCTGCTGCTGTCCGGTGCAATGACTGGTGTCAGCTCCATGACCCTCAGCAGTGCCGACAGCCTTTCAACCACCAGCGGTTTTTCTGTGACCGTTCCAGGCGCGACTTCTCTCTCCGGTGCTTCCATCAGCATTGGCGGTACAGGCGGTGGCACGTTCAATACTGGCGACCTTTCATTCCGTTCTACGGGAAACGTCCGAATTGTTGAAAGCAGCTCCAGCCGCATCGTGGGGAACAACACTGGCGGAACCGTCGACCTGACTTCCAGCACAGGCGGTCTCACTGTCGATGGAAATATCACAGCAGTGGGTGCCGTCACGGTGCACGCACAGGGAGCGAACGCAAATGTCAGTCTGAATTCCACACTGACCTCCGCTGGCGGCCTGATCACCCTGAGAGCCAATCAGGACCTTTCACTCACGTCGGCCGCAGACATCAACAGCGGCGGAGGCAATATTCGCATCGTCGCGGACTATGACGGAAACGGGCTGTCCAGCAGTGGCGCCGTCCGCATGTCAGATGGCAGCAGCATCGATGCCGGGGGTGGCCAGGTCGATATCGAAGCACCCGGTGACATCGTGCTCGGTCTGGTTCGAACGACCAGCGAAGGACGACTAACATCCTTGCTTGGCGAAATCACTGATGGCGGAGACGGGGAACGGGATCTTGAGGGCGGCGCTTTTGCCCTGAGAGCCCTCAAAGGCATTGGCCGTCTGAATCCGCTGGAAACCACAATCAAAACCCTCGCTTTCACCAACACACTCAGCGGCAGCGTCTACATCAGCAATCTCGGTGGCCTGCAAATCACCAGTGTCGACGGACTCACCAGTTCATCGACTCCGGATAACGTCGTCATAACCGCCACCAGCCCCATCACGGTGTCGGCCCCCATGACTCAGGCATCCCTCCTGCTGCAGGCCGTCGACATTGCTGCAACCAACTACGATAATATCACCGTAGACCCCGGAGTTCTCATCAGGGCTACCAGTGGAAATATCACATTTGAAGCCGGTGACCGGATCCTGCTGGGCTCCGGCTCTGAACTTCGCGCACAGCTCGGTGAAATCGTGCTTCGATCAGGCCACAACGACATTGACGGTGATGGCGGAATGGTGCTGGACGGACTGCTCAATGCACAAACTGCGGGTCAGTTCGTCACCGTGAATCTCAACGACCAGCAGGGAGCAGTACAGGGGTCAACAGGAAGCATCCTGGCCACCAACCTTAGACTGCTCAGCAACGGCAGCTCAGCCGCCTCTTTCAGCCTGGGTACAAGCCTGTTGAACGATGTGGACAATATCGCCGCTCTGACCAGCGGCTCTGTCTCCTACCGGGATGCTGACGGACTGCAGATTACCACAGTCACAGCGTCAGCCGGAGGTGCAGCAGTGTCTGGCATCAGCACCGTCAATGGTGTGGCTGAGGGGCGGGCTGTCTCGGTCGTCGCCACCGGCAGCCTGTCCGTTGATCAGCCCATTCGCACATCGCCAGTCAGTGCTGCCGGCTCGCTCAGCGTCGGCACAGTCCTGCTGCAGTCACTCGCCTCAACTCTGACACTGACCGACAACGCCGACATCAGCGCCGATGGTGCAGTGACGCTGACGGCAGCAGCGGGAATCCAGACGGGTGCTGAAATCTCAACTTCTGCCGATAATGTCACCGTCAGCTCCCCGCTGACGCTCTCAGACGCCGTCACCGTGGATACAGGAAGCGACGCTGGATCGATTACATTCAACCAGACTGTCAATGGTGGTTACGACCTGACTCTCACTGCTGGCCTCGGCAGTATTAACTTCAACCAGTCAGCTGGACAGACGTCACGCCTGAACCTGCTCAAAATCGTCAGTACGGCAGACGCAACGTTCGCCGCTGCTGTATCAGCGAAGGCTTTCGTCCAGCAGGCGGGTTCTGGAACCACAACGTTTAACGGACTGTTACACACGTCCACGGCAGCAGGAGTCAGCATAACGGGGACAAATCTGCACGTGGCAACCGGAATCACGACGACAAATTCCGGCACCGTGACAATATTGCTGACGGGCACCTCTCCAAATGGCTTCGCCATCTTCGACAATTTTGCCCATATTAATTCCGATGGGGCCGTCTCCATCACCGCCAGCACCCAATTGACCACCGGTGGCAACATCACAACAACAAATGACCCAATCACCGTTGATGCCACTGTGGTCCTGACCAATAATGTGACTATCGACAGTGGCACCACAGGCGCAAATATTCTCTATACCAAAACAATCGACTGCCTGCCCGCAAATACCCACAATCTCACGATGAACGCTGGCACGGCCGGCACGATCAACGTGCAGGGGGCTGTCGGCAAAACAACAGCCCTCCGATCATTGACACTGGTCAACAGTGCAGGCGTCGATTTTGGCACCACAGACGCCGACTGGCTGGTCGCATCCAGCTTTGTCACTGTTCAGTACGCGCAAACATCAGCCAAAGTTGTATTCCACGGAGCTATGGTAACAGACGCGTTCTCCGCTCAATCAGGCCCGTACCTGGTAAATCTTGCGGGGCACCAGTCGATTATTGGAACCGCAAACTTCCAGAATACCCAGGATGCAATCTTTGGAGATGCCTCGACTGATGTACTCCTGTTCCTGTCCGCTCTTACAGTGCTGACGCCTTCTGTCGTCCAGCTCTTCGGAGAAATACGGACACGCGAATCCGCTGTAACGCTCGGTGACAGCAACACACCAGTCTACCTCAGAAACGCTGCCTCAGTCATCGACACGACAAACGGAGGAGATCCGAACTACTCACGAGGTGCCACCATCACCTTCGGCGGCTACATCGATGGCTTCAACGGAACCGGCAACGAAAACCTTGATTTCAATGCAGGAACTGATGGTGACATCGTGTATCTTCGTGACATCGGGGGAACTCGAAGAGTAGGCACTCTCTATGTTCGCAACGGCAGAAACATGGTCTACCCAAATGTCACTGCCCAGTCGCTGATCCAGACCACCGGCTCCGGCACTACAACATTCAACGGCATCGTCAACACCACCTCCGCCACCGGAGTCGACGTCACAACCACAAACATCGTGGTCAACAATCTGATCACCACGATTGTCGATGGCTCTGTGCTCGACTCAGCACCCGGTATCGTCAATCTGCAGGCGACCGCCTCCGCCGCGTCCGCCACCACAGGCAGCATCACCATGCTGGATCCCGGTCGCATTGTCGCCTCCAATGACGTCACACTGCAGGGAAATCGCTCCGTCGCACCATCCATCACCGTCTATGAAGCCAGCTACACAGGCACAAACCTGACC
>JBJTPZ010000108.1:0-5666 GCA_046075365.1 Planctomycetaceae bacterium | reverse complement strand
CAGAGCGACCAAAACGCAATGGACAGTGCTCGGGCTGGAAAGCCCGAGCTACGGAAAGAATCACCCGCGGACTTCCGTCCGCGGCTCGCCTGACCACTGTCCACTGTGCTTCCCTTCGCGGCTTCGCGGCTTCGCGTGAGTAAAACCGATGCCTCTCACGATCGATCCGGTACGGTGATCACAGAGCGACCAAAACGCAATGGACAGTGCTCGGGCTGGAAAGCCCGAGCTACGGAGAGAACCACCCGCGGACTCCCGTCCGCGGCTCGCCTGACAACTGTCCAATGTGCTTCCCTTCGCGGCTTCGCGGCTTCACTGCTTCGCGTGAGACCAGACCGTCTGCTGAACACCGGCAGAGAAACGGGTAAAGAGCGAGTTCAGCATTCACCCAGGTTCGCCGGTCCCGAGTCGCCCCAGACGCAAAAGGACAGTTCCTGCGTCTGGAAAGCCCCAGCCGCCTTTATCACCAGCACGCTGCTCGCTGACACCGCGACGCACCCAACACCAGCACCGCTTACTCAAGATAGATCAGCTCTTTCTTGTTCAGCAGCACGTGACACAACTGCGCCAGCACAGACTCGTTGTCCAGTGCCGACTCGGCAGGCACCCCCAGCTCAGCCGCCGCCGCTTTCAAAAACTCGTCCGCAGCCACAGATTCCGCCGGCAACGGAGACCTGGCAAATGCCTGCAGCCACGCCGTTTCCACTCGACGCTCAGCAGGTTGGCCGGCCTTCAGTCGCTGAGCCCACACGACCGCCTGCTGATGCACAAATTCACTGTTCAGCAGAATCAAAGCCTGAGCCGGCACGTTGGACAGGCTGCGACGACCAACCGCACTGGCCGGCTGCGGCGTATCAAAAGTGACCATGAACGGGTTCAGAAAATTGCGGTTCACCGCCTGATAAACGCTGCGTCGACCGGCACCGTCAAGCGGCCCGGACTGACCAGGACGACCGCGTCCCTGCATGAAAGGAGTCAAAAACACGGGCACCGGCGGACCAAACATGGCAGAATCCAGCCGCCCCGAAATCGCCAGCATCGCGTCCCGCATCGCTTCACTTTCCAGTCGCCGCACTTCCGCCCGATGCCACAGCAGATTCGCTGGATCACGCTCTTCAGCAGCGGGATTGCGAGCACTGCTTTGTGCATATGTGCGAGTCAGCACCAGACGTCGAATCAGACGCTTCAGAGACCAGCCGTCACGGCGAAAATCGTCCGCCAGCAGATCCAGCAGCTCCGGATGTGTCGGCTTTTCGCCCAGCACACCAAAGTTGTCTGAACTGCTGACCAGACCGCGGCCAAACAAATGCTGCCAGACACGATTCACAACAACTCGCGCCGGATACGGATTGCTGTCCGCCAGCACTCGTTCCGCCAGCTCCAGCCTGCCGCTGGCGGCAGGATTTTGCAGCGGTGCACCGGCATCCAGCGCGGTCAGCAGTCGCCGCGACGCCATCTTCCCCAGACTGCGATGATTGCCCCGCACAAAAACTCGCTCATCCTCCCCCGTACCCTCGCACATCACCAGCACTGGTTCCCCGCCCGGATCGGCGGCAGTCAGTTCACGCCAGCGATTCAGCACCATGCCAGATTCCCCGGCAGCCAGATCACCGGCCAGCCCCAGTGACACCGCCAAAGCAGGCCACGCGGGATCAGACACAGCCGCTTCTGCCCACTTCTGCAGCATCTGAGCACGATCGGACGCCAGTGCCGTCGCCTGATCAGCCGCAGTCGAAAATTCCAGCGGCACCCCCGGATCTACCCCCGGAGCCACCAGACGCACCTCACGCACCGCAAACCAGCCATCCCCCTCGTCCAGAAACTCAAGATGACAGCGATGTCCGAGATACCGACGCAAATCGCCGGCTATGCGGATCCACTGAAACCGACCGTCCGTATTGATCGACTGCCGCAGACCACCAAACAGCAGCTCAGTAAATTCATTCATTACGTAACCATCCACAACCAGCCGCAGTCGAGCATTCTGGCCAGCCACCAGCACCAGAATCTCACTGTGCTGCAGGTCCCACTCCGGGGAATGCAGCGCGCCGCGCAGCCGCGGCGACAAAGTGGCCGAGGAGACTTCGCGACCTGTCACCAGCTGCAGCCCAGCCGGCTGCCACTGCCAGCCGGCCGGCACTGCCTGACCGTCTGCTACCTGACCGGCCGCCTGCGAGAAGGCTTCACCCCAGCCAAACCAGCCCTGCGGCAAACCCTGACGCAAATCAGCAAAGACCTGCACATCCTGAGGCGTCTTTGCGGGAGCCACCTGCTGCTGCTGTCGCACCAGCTGCTGAGCAGACTGCCATGCCGCTGCAGCCTGCATGTCCGATACATCCTGTGACTTCTGCTGCAGCGCCGCAGGCAGTGACAACAGCGAACCCTGAGCCGGCAAGGCCGGATCCTGCAGCTGCTGCCGCAGCTTCTGCACGACGTCGGCTGTCAGCGGAGCTGTCACGGGCTGCTGCGGATCCAGGGCCGCAGCCACCAGACGACTGACCGCCTGAGCATTCCAGGCTTGCAGCGCGGCCGCGGTCAGCCGATCAGCCTGCTGCTTCTGCTGCTGCAAATCCTGCACCAGCGAATGAATTCGCTGACCAGCATCCAGCCATTCGACACGCCGCCGCGAACTCTGCAGAAATCCGGACAAAGCGTAGTAATCTTCCGTGGTGATGGCGTCAAACTTGTGGTCATGACAGCGAGCACAGGCAATCGTCAGACCCATAAATGCCTTGCCAAACACATCGATCTGATTGTCAATCCGCAAAGCTTCTTCCAGCCGCACGTCCACCGGAGCATGCTTGTCTTCGCACAAATACCAGAACCCTGTACCGATGATCGATTCATTGAATCCCTGCTGGGGATGCAGACGCGGCTGAGACAGCAGATCACCGGCCAGATGTTCCCGCACAAACTGGTCCCACGGGACATCCGCGTTCAAAGCACGAATCACATAGTCACGATAACGCCAGGCATGCGGCAGCGGAAAATCAAATTCGTGCCCCAAAGTTTCTGCGTACCGCACCAGATCCAGCCAGTGCCGCGCCCAGCGTTCACCGAACTGAGGGCTGGCCAGCAGCTGATCGACCACCTTTTCCAGTACCACTGAAGTCTGAGCCGGATCGGCCAGCACCTGAGCCAGCAGCTCAGGGGAAGGTGGCAGCCCGGTCAGATCAAAACACAGTCGCCGCAGCAGCACGCGACGGTCCGCAGCGGCAGCCGGAGCCAGTCCGGCTGCTTCCAGCTGAGCCAGAATCAGACGATCCGCATCTGTAAGCGGCCAGTCGGCCTGCTGCACCTGCGGAATCTGCGGACGCTGAATCGGTTTCCATGACCAGTGAGCCTGAATGCGGTCCTGCAGCGGGAACTGAGCTTTAGCCATGGCAGCAGGAGCCGGTGCAGACGGAGCATCCGGCCACGCAGCACCGTCAGTCACCCATTTCACCAGCAAAGCAATTTCTTCGTCCGGCAGTTTGTCCCGCGGAGGCATCTGCAGGGTTTCATAACGGACGGCCTGAATCAGCAGACTGCGGTCCGGATCGCCAGGCACAATGGCCGGTCCCGTTTCACCGCCCTCCAAAAGCGACTGCCGTGAGGTTGCGCGGAGCCCCCCTTCGAGATCACCGTCACCATGACATTCGAAGCAGCGAGCTTCCAGCAGCGGCAGGATTTTTTCGTGAAAAAACTGAGCCTGTTCGTCGGCCGAGCTCTGCGGCGATGCCGCGGCAGCAGTCACCGCAAACAGTACCGCGAAATATGCAGACACGCTGAAAAATCGGGGAGTCATATCGCACCGACGAAGAAAAGTACGGGCAGGAGCACCGGGCGGGACGAACAGCCGCAGATCCGCCAACACGGACCCGCCAGTCTGCCGCTCGCGGTATTCTCGCCCGGAATGCCAAACAAAGCAAATGCGGATCCGGAAACGTTCACGACGGCGGCAGAATTTCGGGCGGAAGGGAGCGACACTGTTTTTTCGCCACGGACTGGTTCATGCCGCGGACTGGTTTATGCCACGGACTGGTTTATGCCACGGCGAAGGTTCTTTATGAACTTCTTTGCCTGACCCTTCCCTGTGGGAGCAAGCCTGATGGCCGGCGTAGGCGTGGAAATGGGCCTACAAAGAAACACACATCACGACGAAAACCGGCTTCTCGAAAGAAATCTTCCCCTGATCAATCGAAAAAATCTGGCTCACGACACTCTTGTAAGCACGGTGGCAAGAGGAAAGGACGTGTGTGAGCGGTGGAGATGGTCTGTCAGGCGGTTACTAACGAACAATTTGAAGAATGGGAGGGCGAAGAACCACGGGTTCCCTGTTATTACCAAGCCCATCCCCGACAACGATGGGAACTTCCTTGGGGAAACCACAAGAACCGGACCCCATCGGCTTCTATTGAGTCCCGGCAGAATTGGGCGGTGAGGGAGTGCGGGATTCTGAACATGAACCATCGGTATGCCCAGCCGACGCATGAAGCGGTGGTCAAGTTCAGCGTGGTTCGCACGATCCCAGAGTTTCGGGACTTCCATGAAAAACTACGACGGCAAACCGGCTACTTCGCCAAGACGAGGGCGGTGGAACTGGCCGTTTACTTCGTTCGGGAGATCGAACGAAACAACCTGATCCATCTGCATCTGCTCATAAGGTCCAGCATGGAAGACCCGGCAGATGTGTTGGGGAAGATCGTGGAGAAGGCCAGCGGAACCACGGCGGAACTGGTCCACTGTGAGAACATCCGCTCGGTGGCCGCCATCACCCGCTACACGGTCAAGGACATGGCCGACGTGCAGGACGGGGAGCGGGAAGTTCTGCTGTTCAAGAAGGGGCTGGGGCTGAACCTGTCGGGGCAGTTCGGCGGTTACTTTGTGAAGACCAAAGGGGAGTTGTGGAAGGAATGTCGGCGGGAATGGTTTGGCGAAAGCTACATCGAGGAGTGGAGGCTGCCTGAGCCGCACCAGCGGCCAAGGTGGCAGCCCAGCGAGGAGCAGTTGGCCGCCGATGCGGAAGGCCGGCAGGATGAAGACCAACAGACAGACGAACCACGAACAGACGACCGACGGGAGCCGACGCGATTATGGCCGCTCGCACGTCACCACCGCCAGAGCGTGATGGCGTCGGCCCTGCCCGTTATTAGCCGGGTGCGCGAGCCGGTTTTTCCCCGTGGACCGCCCCGAAACCGTTCCCCCACAAACGCCAGCACTAGCAACCATTTAGATGCTGTTGTAGGCATGGTGTTGGCATGTTTCGAGGGGGCTGGCCTAGTCCGTTTTTATGACCGACCGGCGTAAATACAGGCATGAAGATGATGACATTTCAAGAATGGCTGGCGATTCGGGAAGGGTTGTGGCTGAACGACGACAAGGCCGTGGAAGGTCTGTCGAAGTTGCCGCAGCCCAGGCCGAAGAAACCTCCCCAACGTAAGCCGCTCACGCAGGCCGTGAGGCCGGCCAAGCCGCAGTTGCATCCCGTGCTGCCGAAGTTTTCACTCGTACCAACGAGAAACGGACGACCGTGATGGTCGTCCGCATTGATTGCCCTGTCATTTCAGTCAGCTTAGGCTGTGGCCTCTTGTTGCTTTTCACGTCGGCGACGACGGGCGGCTCCAAGCCCTGCGACACATGAACTGATGGCGAACAAGGCGAGGGAGGAGGGTTCAGGAACTGCA
>JBJTPZ010000107.1:0-10833 GCA_046075365.1 Planctomycetaceae bacterium | reverse complement strand
ATCCATGAATACGGGGCCGGTGCGGACTTCACCGATCTGCACAACCTCCATGCTGCTGCGGATGGGCATGTCCATGGCAGCCTGAGTAATGCCGAGTGATTCGACCATGGACTGCTGGCCGGCTGCCGTGGCACCGTTGTGTGAACCCATGGCAGGGACAATGAATGGTGACGCCCCCTGCTCTTTCAGCCAGTCTCCACAGGCGCGAATGATTACCGGGATGTTGCTGATGCCGCGACTGCCTACCGTGATGGCGACATCGCCCCGCGGGATGGTCAGCTGCAGTGACGACAGCTGATTGAAGACTTCAGCCCGAATATCAGTCAGCGGCCGAGACACGAGATCCTGATGAACTTTAAACAGTTGCATTGTGTTGAGCCGGGAATGGACACGGGGGCGGAATGTGTTTTTGCAACGGATCAGCGACGATTTTCGGGGAGAATCGTACCGGGCAATTTGAGCGTTAGTGGCGGTGGTTGCGGGAATAGAAAACGCCGGCGTCGGATTTTACCGGGCCGGCGCTGAGGTGGTTGCAGGTGACTAATCGGCTGAGGTCAGCCCTGAGGTGCTGCCGGAGCCGGATCGGTCTTTGGTTCTTCAGACTTTGGTTCTTCAGACTTTGGTTCTTCGGTCTTTGGTTCTTCGGTCTTTGGTTCTTCAGTCTTTGGTTCGTCGGGGAATTCGGCCGGCGGACGCATTCCACCGCCTCCGCCGCCACCTCCGCCGCCACCTTTGCCGCCTTTACCGCCACCTTTGCGACCGCCGCCGCCACCGCCCATGCCTGGTGGTCCGCCCATGCCGCCTCCCGGTCCGCCCATGCCGCCACGACCACCCATGCCTGGGGGCGGTCCGCCCATGCCGCGACCGGGTCCACCGGCAGCGAAGTCTTCCGGAGGCAGTCCGGCACCGCCGACATCGGGGCTGGAGGGACCGACGTAGTTCGCGCCGACTTCATCACCATCGGTGAAGAAAGTCTGGTACATTGGGGGATCGCCTTTGTCGGCCGAGATGAAGATTTCGGGGGCCTTTTCTCCGATCAGGCCGCGGAGCAGGCTGAACCACTGATAGCGGTAGATGGTTTCGGCTTCATTTTCACGAAGCACGGATTCGGTGGGGAACATCTTCACCATGGCGCGAGCTTCCTGCATGGTGATGCGTTTGACTTCGAGCCGGGGTTTGGGGGGTGCGTTACTGTTTTCGTCTGATGCGGGATCAGACGCAGCATCATCGCCCTGGTGTGTGGCGAGCGCTTTTCCGGTGAGGTAGAGGCCGAGTCCGGCACGCAGTTCGATGACGCAGACTGTGCCAACGATCAGCAGCACGACCAGCGAGACGATGGTCCGCACTGGCGATACTTTGGGCCCTTTGGGCACGGTTCGAGCGGTAGACAAGGGGATTTCTCCGGAGAGGAACGCGGAATCCAGCAAAACGTACGCCATGCACCAGGGTGGAAGCCTGCAGAGGTGACTTAGGGCGGGAATACCGTCGCTGCGTCTGATCTCTGCATGGATCCGACCGGACCAGATGTTAGCAATCCGGCCGGTTGTTGTCATGTGAAGGGCAGGCAGTGTCGGGGGGTGCGGGGAAATTCTGGTGTGGTGTGGGTGGTGCGATGGGGGCTGCAGGGGATAGAATTCCCGCAGTGCAGTGTGGCATTTTGAAAATATGTCGGGTACGGCGGGCGGGATTAAGAAAATGGTTTCGGAGCGTGTGTGCGGGGGTGTATTGCGAGCGATTCAGCCGGTGGCGGTGCTGCTGCTGGCAAGTTTCTGGCTGTGCGGCTGCGGTCCGTCGCAGGAGCAGCAGCTTGAGCGTGCTCGGAGGGCCCTGGAACTGCACAGTCGCGGAATTGCTTTGCTGGAGAACAAGCAGTGGCTGGAGGCGGATGCGGCCCTTGAGGAATTAACGGTCCTGCTCCCGGAAGCACTCGTGCCGGCTCGCAATCTGGCGGTTGGTCGTCTGTTGACCTTGACGGACCGGGAGAGTCCTTACAACGAATCGAAGGATGCGGCGAAGTTTTTTGCGGCGCTGCAGAAGGCTGACGCCACGATGGCTCGCTACCGCGAGCTGGCGGCACGGTCTTCCGCCGACGAGCAGGCGATTGCAGCGATGCTGGCGGGCAAGCTGGCGGTGTTTCAGGACAGTCCCGAGCGTCCGACGATTGCGGCCGGTCTGCAGCTGCTGCAGGAGGCGATCCGTCTGTCGGGCGATCGTCCTGAGATGTGGTATGCACTGGCGCTGGCTATGGATGGTCATCGTGACTATGCGGATTCGGCCGAGCTGATTGAGGTGTTGCAGAAGACGGCCAGTCTGGCGCCTGAGAATCTGGCCATTGTGACTCGGCTGCTGGACAAGCAGGGACTGGCGGCAACGTCTCGGGATCCGCAGGTGCAGTCTGCGGCTGCGACTTTGCCGCAGACATTGCAGCGTGCTGCCGAGCTGCTGGCTCCTTTGAATGAGTCCATCAAAAAGCAAAATCGCGTGGACATTGTGGATGTGCTGAACAAGGCGGTTGCTGCTGCGAAGCCTGGTGAGCTGGCGGGGCTGATGGGTCCGGCGATCATGGCGAAGAATCTGCTGCTGCCTGAGCTTGCGCAGCAGATTGACATGCGGCGGATCAATCTGAATCTGCTTGAGTTTGTGCAGCTTGAGCTGCGTCCGGAACTGGGGTTGTCGGCTGCAGCACTGCAGCTGGTGCGGGGTGTGCAGCAGCCCACGGTGCTGCAGTCATTTGTGCCGGGGGTGGCTCTGCCGACCGGTTCGGTGAGCGGTCGTTTTCAGATGGTGGACATGGATCTGAACGGTGTGGATGATCTGGTGTGGCTGGAAAACGGGCGACTGCGAGTTTCGACAGCAGCAGGCCCGGCGGGCTGGACGGACATTTGCCAGGCTCCGGCGGAAATCCTGGCCGACGGATTCCTGCTGGCGGATCTGGATCGGGATTTTGACCGTGCGAAGCTGGCGGATGTCAAGAGTGCTGCGGTGCTGCTGGATCCGGACGGTGATCGTCGCACGGTGCCGCAGCTGGCGGGTGAAAATCGCTGGTATGATGCTGACCACGATGTTGTGCTGTGGAATTCCGGCGGCGTGCAGATACTGCGGAATGAGCGGGCGGCGGATGGTCAGCGCAGTCTGGTGTCGGTGCCGGGGCTGCCTGCCGTGACCGGGGTGCGTACGGCCTGCGCGGCGGATCTGGAGGCCGACGGTGATCTGGATATCGTGCTGGGCACAACGGACGGACTGGTGATCTGGCGGAATCTGGACGGAACGGTGTTTGAACTGGCGACAGCGGGGATTGCCGGACCGAGCGGAGGAGTGCGGGATGTCGTCACGGTCGACTGGAATCGTGATCTGGCGATGGACGTGGTGGCGGTGCTGGATGATGGAACGGCGGGTGTGCTGGAGAATCTGCTGCATTCGCGTTTTCGCTGGGTTTCGCTGGAGGGGGTGAATGCGGGTGCGGACTGTGCTGACGTGGTGGTGGGTGAATTTAACCGGGATGGTTTCTGGGATCTGGCGACCGCGGCGGGCGGTGTGCTGCGGGTGTGGCTGTCAGAGGGGCGCGGTCGGCTGTCGGCGGCGGTACCGGTCCTGCAGCTGGACGGTGCTTTCACTCGTCTGACGACTGCGGATCTGGACAATGACGGCGTGACGGATTTGCTGGCGGGTCATACGGCTCAGACGCAGTTACTGCGGGGTGCTTCTGACGGAACATTCAGTCAGCTGACGAATCTGTTGCCGCAGGGATTGTCGTCTGTCACGGTGGAGGCGGCCGATCTGGATCAGGACGGTGATCTGGATCTGCTGGCAGCGGCAGCATCGGCAGAGGGCGGGCCTGCTGTTCTGCAGGCGTATCGCAATGAGGGTGGTGAGCGGAACAGCTGGATTGAGATTGTGCCGCGGGCGATCGGCGAGGATTCTCAGTTTCCCTCGAATCGTGTGAATATGCATGCCGTGGGTGCTGTGCTGGAGGTGCGAGCGGGTACGAACTGGCAGGCGATGGTGATTGACCAGCCGCGTCTGCACATTGGTCTGGGGGAAGCGAAGCAGGCGGACGCTGCGCGAGTGATCTGGACGGACGGAGTGCCTCAGAACATTACGGATTTGAAATTGCTGCGGGCTCGTCTGGCTGTGCTGGCGCCGCAGATTCTGCTGGGATCATGTCCATATATCTACACGTGGAACGGCGAGCGATTTGAGTTCTTCAGTGACTGTTTGTGGGCGGCGCCTTTGGGTCTGGTGCAGGCCTCCGGCGAAATGGCTCCGATTCGCGAGTGGGAGTATCTGCTGATTCCGGGTGGCAGTCTGCGTCCGCGGGACGGACGCTATGTGCTGCAGCTGACGGAGGAGCTGTGGGAGGCTGCGTATTTTGACGAGGTGCAGCTGGTGGCGGTGGATCATCCGCCGGACGTGCAGGTGTTTACGAATGAGAAGGTGGGCGGCCCGGACATAGCGGCTCACCGAATCCATACGGTTCAGCGGCCGCGTTTGCCGGCGAGTGTGGTTGATGGTCGTGGCCGGGATCTGTTGCCGGGTCTGCAGCAGCAGGATCAGCGGTATGTGCAGGCGTTTGAGCGGCGGATTGTGCAGGGGCTGACGGATGAGTGGACGATGGAGTTTGATTTAGGGGAGCTGGGTGGTGAGTTGCCGCTGCGAGAACCGCGACTTGTGCTGACCGGCTGGGTATTTCCTACAGACACGTCGATCAATGAAGCGATACGACAGAATGCCGGCCTGCCCGTGCCGGCTCCGCCCGCGATTGAAATCCCGGACGGATCTGGCGGCTGGCAGGTTGTGCGTCCGTTTATTGGTTTTCCGAGTGGCAAGACGAAGGCGATGGTGGTGGATCTGGAGGGGGTCGTGAGTGCGAAGAATTCGAGGCTGCGGATTCGGTCGAGCATGGAGTTGTACTGGGATGCGGCATTTTTCATGGTGAATGAGCCGGAGGTATCGCCGGTGCTGCAGTCCTGTTCTTTGCGGGCGGCCGATTTGCATTATCGTGGTTTTTCGCAGCGGGTGTATGGTGTGGAATCTTTGTTCAGGGGCGGTGCTGGTCCGGAGGGTTATGATTATGGGCGGGTGGTCCGTGAGCCTCGATGGAGCGAAATGTCCGGCCGGTTTACTCGATACGGCGATGTTGCGGAGCTGCTGGTGCAGCAGGACGATCGGATGATTGTGATGGGGCCGGGTGATGAGGTGACGGTGGAGTTTGATGTTCCCGAGTCTGAGCCGCCGGCGGGCTGGGTGCGAGATTTTGTGCTGTATAATGTGGGCTGGGACAAAGATGCGAATTTGAATACGGTTTATGGGCAGACGAGTGAACCCTATCCGACTCGGGGGATGCAGCGTTACCCGGGTGATCCGAGTCAGCCGGTGCAGTTGGGAGCGGGGCAGCAACGCTGGCTGGAGGAGTATCAGGTACGTGAATATGAGCCATATCGATTCAGGGATGTGTTGCGGCGGGGGGCGAAGCTGACGGGGGGGAGTCCCGAAAAGCGGTGAGTGGTGAGTGGTGAGTGGTGAGTGGGTCTCACGCGAAGCCGCGAAGCCGCGAAGGGAAACCCAAAAGGCGGTTGTTAGTGGGCAGTTTTCGAGTACGAGTACGAGTACCGTTTCACTGAGTACGAGTACGAGTACCAGGGGATTTTTTTTGGGGGTGTTGTTTTCTTGTGTTGTCGTACTCGTACTCGTACTCGTACTCGTACTCGATTTTTGAACAGTGGCGCTGGCTTCCTGGCGGTCGGTACGGGGGAGTGAGTTCGGGGAGGGTGTGCCCCCTCACCCCCGACCCCTCTCCCCCGTTCCGGGGGCGAGGGGGGGTTGATAAGTGGACAGTGTTGTGGAGGTTGGGATGCATACTGGTGCGGCGCGGGATTTGTCATTGCAGCATGGTCCGATCAGTGATTTGTTTCCGCGGGCGTGTGCGGAGTCGGATCGTGATGTGTGGCGACTGTCTGGGGAGCGGCTTGAGTTTTTCGAGGAGCACGGGTATGTGACGGGTCCGCGGCTGCTGGAGGGAGTGCAGCTGGAGCAGTTGCGAGCAGAGCTCTCCATGATGACTCAGCCTGGTCATCCGGGGAGTGAGTACTGGTACGAGTATCATTCGAACGAATCGCGTGAGCCTGGCCGGGTTTTGTTTCATGCGCTGGGAGCGTGGCGGATTGGGGTGGGGATGCATGATGTGTTGTGGCACCCGGCGCTGACGACAGCGGCATCACAGCTGCTGGGGGGCTCTGTGCGATTCTGGCATGACCAGTTGTTTTGCAAGCCGGCGGAGCATGGGGGTGTGGTGGCGTGGCATCAGGACTATTCGTACTGGACGAGAACGAGGCCGATGGCTCATTTGACCTGCTGGATTGGGCTGGACGACAGTACGGTTGACAACGGCTGTGTGTATTATGTGCCGGGCAGTCATCGCTGGGACTTGTTGCCGATCACGGGTCTGGCGGGTGATATGGGTGCGATTCGCGGTGTGCTGTCAGAGGCTCAGTGGGAGCAGTTTCGCAATCCTGTTCCGGTGCAGCTGCGGGCTGGGGAGTGTGTGTTTCATCATCCGCTGACTGTGCACGGTTCGTTTGAGAATCGGACGAAGAATCCGCGTCGGGCGGTGGTGGTGAACATGGTGCGTGACGGGGTGCGGAGTGAGTCGGATCAGCCGCTGCTGGAGGGTGTTCCCGTGATTGCTCAGGGGCAGCCTTTGGGGGGGCAGTTTTTCCCGTTGCTGTATGCGGTTCCGGGGGTAGTGGGGTGATGCTGGCGAGTGTGTGAGTTGTGGCGGGTGGGCTTGATTTGGCAGGGGGTGATGTGATGTGGCAGGGGGTGATGTGATGTGGCAGCGCAGTCCGGTGTTCTCGGGTGTGGAGTTTGGGGGCCGTCGTCCGTTTTTTGGTGCTGCAGGTCGAGGGCTGGGCGGGCTGGCTTTGGGGGCGATGCTGGCGGGTGACCGGAGTGTGAAGGGTGGTGAGGGGGGTGGTGTATTGGACTGGCAGGCTCCTGATGGTCAGCCGCATTTAGAGCCACGCGCGAAGAGTGTGATCTGGCTGTTCATGAACGGCGGTGTGTCGCATATGGAGTCTTTTGATCCGAAGCCGATGCTGACGAAGTATGCAGGCAAGACGATCGCGGAGACTCCTTTTGCGGATTCTCAGGATCCGGCGAGGCTGAAGCTGGCGCGAGTGACTGTTGTGAATGACGCGAACGGGCAGCAGCGCAACCGTTTGTATCCTTTGCAGGTGGGTTTTCGTCGTTATGGTGATTGCGGGATGCAGCTGAGCGACTGGGTGCCGGAGGTGGGTTCGTGTGCGGACGATCTGGCGGTGGTACGTTCGATGTACACGACGGACGACAACCATGGTGCTCAGACGCAGTTTCATTCGGGCCGTCACATGCTGGACGGTGAATTTCCGACGCTGGGAGCGTGGGTGCACTATGGTTTGGGATCGCTGAATGACAATCTGCCGCAGTTCATATCGATTGGCGGGCGTGAGTACTGGAACGCGAAGGACGGTCATTATCTGGGACCTGAGCACGATGCGGTACCGGTGCGAATTGATCCTGGGAATCCGCTGGATTATGGGCAGCGACCTGCGGGTGTGAGTGAGCGTCAGCAGCAGCTGGGATTTCGTTTGACGGAGCGCTGGAATCGTCTGCGTGGGGAGCAGTATCCGGGGGATGCTGGTCTGGCGGCTCGAATTCGTGCTTATGAGCTGGCGTATCGAATGCAGATGTCGGTGCCAGAGGTGTTGCAGCTGAGCGCTGAGACTGAGGAGACGCAGCGGATGTACGGGATGGACCAGCCGGAGACTCGCGAGTTCGGGACTCAGATGCTGGCGGTACGTCGTCTGGTGGAGCGGGGAGTGCGTTTCATTCAGGTGCAGCATGGTGCTGGCGGTGCGGGCGTCTGGGATGCTCATGGGGGCCTGAGGGGGAACCACGAGCGAAATTTTCGGGCGGTGGACAAACCGATTGGAGGATTGTTGCGGGATTTGAAGCAGAGGGGTTTGCTGGATTCGACGCTGGTGTTGTTTGCCAGCGAGTTTGGCAGGACTCCGGGGACTCAGGGATCTGACGGTCGTGACCATCACATTTATGGATTTTCTGTGTGGCTGGCTGGAGGTGGTGTGCGTGGCGGGATGGTGCATGGAGCGACGGATGAAATTGGTTTTCATGCGGTTGAGGACCGGCATTACGTGACGGACATTCATGCGACGATTTTGCGGCAGCTGGGGCTGGATTCGCGTCGACTGGAGTTACCGGATCGGAAGCGTCTGGACCTTGATCATGGGCGAGCGATTGATGCGATTTTGGGGGGCTAAGACTGGGGGGTCCGGGCGACGTGAGGCCTGCTCCGGGCGGGTGCACTTTGTGGGCTTGTTGACAAATTTCATCGGAATTGGGACATTTCGGGCGATGTTTCCGGATTTTCCCGGCGGTTTTTTGCCCAGATTTGCTCTTAGGCGTCAGCTGCCGGGTTGCTCGGGACCTGTTCCAGAGTGATACTGTGCGGGTGTTCTGTTCCGTTTGGGACAATTGGGAATCAGGCCGTGACTGAAGAATCTCAGAATTCCAAACCATCGAACAAGGTGACGCAGCTGGGCGATTTTGCTTTGCAGCGTGAGCTTGGTCAGGGCGGCATGGGCAAGGTCTTTTTGGCTCGACAGGTCAGTCTTGACCGTCTGGTGGCTGTCAAGACGTTGTCTCGTGAGTTATCCAAAAAGGATGGTTTTATAGCGCGTTTCGAGCGAGAGGCTCGAGCGATGGCGAAGATTGACCATCCGAATGTGCTGAAGATTTATGCGGTAGATGCTGCGCACGGGATTCATTTTGCGGCGATTGAGTATGTGGACGGTCAGAGTCTGCAGAAGTGGCTGGACCAGCTGGGGAAGTTGCCGATTGGCGATGCGGTGCATCTGGCGATTCGCTGTGCTGAGGCTTTGCGTGTTGCGCATGCAGAGAACATGGTGCATCGTGACATCAAGCCGGACAATATTTTGCTGACGAAGAAGGGGCTGGTGAAGGTTGCGGATTTTGGTCTGGCGAAGGCGATGGACGACGACGTCTCGATGACTCAAAGCGGCACGGGTCTGGGGACACCGTTGTACATGGCTCCCGAGCAGGCTCGCAATGCCAAGCATGTGGACGAGCGTTGTGATGTGTACGCGCTGGGTGTGACGTTGTATCACATGCTGACAGGTCAGCTGCCCTACACGGGCAAGACGACTTTGGAAGTGATCATGGCGAAGGAGAAGGGGCGTTACGCTTCTGCTCGGTCGCTGCGTCCTGAGCTGTCAGAGCGTCTGGATATGATTGTGGACAAGATGATGGCGAAGGATCCGGCCCAGCGGTACAAGTCCTGTGACGATGTTTTGAAGGATTTGCTGGCACTGGGTGTGCAGACGGAGGCGTTGTCTTTTATTGCTGGTGCTGAGGCGGCGCCGGCGTTGAAGCCATCTGGGAATGGTCCTTTGACGGCTTCTGCTCCGGGTGCTCGGCGGGCCGGTTCGACGTCTCCGTCATTTGGTTCCGAAACAGCGACTCAAACGGGGACTCGCATTTGGTATGTTCAGTTCGAGGATGCGAAGGGCAAGTCCGTTGTTGAGAAGCATTCCACGGGTCGGATTTTGAAGATGCTGGCGGCTGGTCAGCTGTCAGCGAAGGCGAAGGCCAAGGTGTCTGCGGACGGGGCATATTTCCCGCTGTCGCAGTTTCCTGAGTTCGCGAAGGCGGTGGAGGACAGTATAGCGCGGCGGACGGCAGCGATTCGCAAGGAGGACATGAAGTCTCTGTACAACCGTGTTGAGCGTGATCAGAAAATGTTCTATCTGAAGCGCAAGCTGAAGGATGTCTTTCGAAACATTTACGGTTCAGTCAGTCTGCTGGTGCTGTTGGGTGCGATTGGCTGGGGGTTGTGGTTTGTCTGGCAGCAGGGTGCTGAGCTGCCGGGCAAGGTTGTTGAGATGATTGGTTTTGGTGAAAAGTCAGCGCAGTCACCGACTGAGGTGCCGAGCGGCCAGAATTCGATACTTTCCGAGGGTGGTATTGTGCCTGAGGGCACAGTGAAGCCACGTTGATGGTTTGTGGAACAGTATTTGAAAGCGATGCAGGGTGGTGGCATTCGCGGCGTACACCGAGAGCGGCTGCGTCTGCTGAAGAGTCGACCCGTTTGGGATGCGATTGCTGTAAGTCTGCTGGTGCTGTGTCTGTGGACGCCATTTATTCTTGTGAATCTCTGGTTGACCTCAAACGGGCAGGTGCAGGTTTTTAACGATCGTCTGCTGTTGCAGGGAATGACCATTTCCAGGCTGTTGCAGGAGAACTCGGTCACGCTGCAGAGGATTCTGCAGTGGCGCGAAGATGGTATTGATCCTGACTGGCGATCCGGTTCGACTGCGGGACTGCTGAGGGACATGCGGAGCTATCGGGAGGGCAGTCTGGGAGCGTTCTCGGTGGAGGCTGGTGAGGTCAGGCTGCAGTCGATTGGTGTTGGATCCGCGGTCTCGCAAAAGATTCAGCAGGCGATCGCGGGGCTGCTTCCGGAGGTGCAGCAGAGAGTTCGTGTCCGCAGGTTGGAGACTGAGGCAGGTGACGAGGTCAAGGTCTTTGGTACTGTCGTTAATCCGGTGGTGCTGAGCGATCCTTTTCAGGTGGACGGTCGCTGGCTGGTGGTGATGTACGGTGAAACACAGCGACGTTCGGAAGACGGCGGTGCGGCATTCCTGCTGTTGCTGGACATTGGCGTTTACCTGACACAAATGCGGCTGCCGGGGTTGGGCAGTGGCGTGGATGAGATGCGGATTACGCTGTTTGATCAGGATGGTGCGCGGCTGCTGGGGC
>JBJTPZ010000106.1:0-16477 GCA_046075365.1 Planctomycetaceae bacterium | reverse complement strand
CAAATTTACCAGGAACGCTGCATTTCCTGCCACGGGATCAACGGCCAGGGTACTCCTCAGGCTCCAGCCCCGATTTTTGGTGATCGCTCACTGGCAGACCTCGCCGACCTGATCACTCGCACCATGCCCGAAGGTGCCCCTGAAGACTGCGTCGGTGATGACTCGGTAGCCGTTGCCGAATGGATGCAGCAGGCCTTCTATTCACCGGAAGCTCAGGCGCGCCTGAATCCCCCGCGACTCGAATTGACCCGGCTGACTGTTCCGCAGTATCGCGATGCAGTCGCCGACCTGGGTGTCGAATTTCGCTGGCGTCAGGGTATTGACGCTGAGCGGGGCCTGAATGGCGAGTACTTTGCCGGCCGGGGCCTGCGACGGGACAAACGAGTCTTTCAGCGACAGGACCCGGTCGTCGATTTCCAGTTTGGTGCCTTCAGCCCGGACGGTGAGAAGATTGAAGAAGAAGCCTTCGCCATTGCCTGGGATGGTTCGATACTGGCTCGCGAAAGCGGCTGGTACGAATTCATCGTCAAAACCGAAAATGCCGCACGCCTTTACGTGAATGGCCGCAGCACACCGTTAATTGACGCATGGGTTCGCTCTGGACAGGACACCGAATTTCGCGGCAGTCGTTATCTGCTGGCTGGTCGACTCTACCCGCTGCGGCTGGAATGGTTCAAATTCCGCGAAAAATCGGCCTCGGTGCAGCTGCTGTGGAAAACGCCCGGTGGCGTGGACCAGCTGCTGCCTGCCCGACACCTGATCCCCAGGAATTCGCCCGAGGTTCTGGTGGTTGAAACGCCGTTCCCGCCTGACGATCGCAGTGCCGGATATGAACGCGGGGTCAGCGTTTCGAAGGAATGGGACGAAGCAGCCACCAATGCGGCCATTGAAGTCGCAGACCGCGTACTGGCCGGACTGCGGGATTTTCTGAAGCTCAGGGACGAAGACGACTCGACCAGTCGCATGCGCCAGTTTGCCCTGCAGTTTGCAGAGCGTGCATTTCGACGTCCGCTGTCTGAAGAACTGAGGCAGCGACATGTGGACGATCAGTTCACAGCCGCAAAGACCCCCGAAGAAGGCCTGCGACGCTCACTGCTGCTGACAATGCTGTCACCCAGGTTTCTCTACCGGGAGGTTGAGGGACTGGATGATCAGCATGAAAGAGCTTCACGCCTGTCATTCGCGCTTGTAAATTCAATCCCGGACAGCAGCCTGCGCGAAGCCGCCGCCGCCGGGCAACTGCAGACTGAACAGCAACTGCGCGAACAGGCATGGCGACTGGTAAATGACCCTCGCGCCAAAACAAGGCTGCTCGAGTTTCTGCGAACGTGGCTGAATCTCGAACGACTGCAGGACCTGCACCGAGACCAGCAGCACTACCCAGGTTTTACCGACCAGCTTGCCGCCGATCTTCGCACATCACTGGAACTGACTCTTCAGCAAATTGTTGACTCCGAACAGGCCGATTTGCGACAGCTGCTGCTGGCGGAACGCACCTGGATGAATCGCCGCATGGCTGAGTTTTACGGGGTTGCATGGCAGGAATCTGACCAGGACTTCGTGCCGCTGGCATTCGAACCCGAGCGACGAGCGGGCGTGATTTCCCATCCGCTGCTGCTGTCCGGACTGGCGTATATGGATTCCAGTTCGCCGATTCACCGGGGAGTGTTTCTGACTCGAGCTTTGCTGGGGCGAGGCATCAAACCTCCGCCGGTCGCTGTCGCCCCCACTGCTCCTGAACTTTCCCCCGAACTGACCACTCGTGAACGCGTCACCGTGCAGACCAGTCCGGAACTGTGTGCCGGCTGCCACCGCATGATCAATTCCGCAGGCTTTGCCCTCGAAAACTTTGACGCGGTGGGCCGATTTCGTGACCGCGAACGGGAACGGATGATCGATGCCGGCGGACAGTATGAACAGCGAAATGGCGAACTGGTGCGATTCAGCGGGGCTCGGGAACTGGCCGCTTTCCTCGCTCGCAGTGAAGAAACTCGCCGCTCATTCGTCCGCCAGCTGTTTCATCACCAGGTCCAGCAGCCAATTCTGGCCTACGGCCCGGATACCATTCAGCGTTTGTCAGATCTGCTGCAGCAGGGACAGTTCAATATTCGCAGACTGCAAGTGGAAATTGCCGTAATTTCCGCTATGCGGGGCTGGAGCACGAATTCTGAACAGACTGTTGCAGATCGCAGAGAATCCCGATGATAATATAGGGGGCTGTTCGTTTAACGCCCGCAAAACGGTTAGTATCGCTCTGTCCAGCTACTCCTGCCTCCTCTTCCTGCCTGTTGACGGAACCAGCCATGCAGACTCGCCGGGAATTCATCCGCAAACTCGGGCTCAGTACAGCCGCTCTGCCTTTCGTTTCAAATCTCAGCACCTTTGCTGCTGCCGGTGCTCGAAACGTCCGCAAACAGCGGCTGGTCGTGCTGTTCAGTCCCAACGGCACCGTTCCGTGGGACTTCTGGCCGGACGAAGAGGGAGAGAAATTCACACTAAAACGCATCATGGAACCGCTCAAAGACTTCCAGGATCGCCTGCTGGTCGTGAAGGGTGTCTGTGACAAGGTGCGCGGTGACGGCGACAACCACATGCGGGGCATGGGCTGTCTGCTGACGGGTATCGAACTGTACCCCGGAAATATTCAGGGCGGATCTGATACACCGGCAGGCTGGGCCAGCGGAATCTCAATCGACCAGGAGATTGCCCGCTTCCTGCAGTCTCGCGAAGAAACCAGAACCCGCTTCGGATCCCTCGAATTCGGCGTCATGGTTCCAGACCGCGCCGACACATGGACTCGCATGAGCTACCTCGGCCCCAACAAACCGGTGGCCCCAATTGACGACCCCTACCAGATGTTCCGTCGCCTTTACGGACAGGTCCAGCAGCGCGAGGTACTGACGGGAGTACTGGACGTCGTACGCGAAGATCTGCAGAAGATCAGCAAGGTCATCTCAGGAGCCGACCGCCAGCTGCTGGAAGAGCATGCCGAGTTTGTTCGCGGCATGGAACAACAGCTCCAGTCAGCCAAAAACGTCGAGTCAAACCATGTCCTGCCGGTGCTGGAACCCGGCATTCGGGAAGAGAACGACAACATCCCCGCCATCACAAAAATGCAGATGGAACTGCTGGTCAACAGCTTTGTCAATGACTTTGCCCGAGTGGCCACGTTCCAGATCACAAATTCGGTGGGGCAGCCGAAGATGCGCTGGCTGGGAATTGACGAAGGCCATCATGAACTGTCGCACGAACCGAATGAAAACAAAGAAGCCCACGAAAAGCTCACAAAAATCAACACCTGGTACTGCGAACAGCTGGCATTTCTGGTGAAGCGACTGGCTGAGACACCGGAACCAGGTGGCCAGGGATCCCTGCTGGACAACACCCTGATCGTCTGGGGCAACGAACTCGGGCAAGGCAATTCGCACACACTCGATAACATCCCCTTCCTGATGGTGGGTAATGGCCTGGACTTCCGCATGGGTCGTTCTCTGGTGTACCCCAAAGTGCCGCACAATCGCCTGCTGCTGGCACTGGCCCATGGCTTCGGACATCACCTTGAATCATTCGGAAACCCCGGCTTCTGCAAGGACGGTGTTCTCACCGGTCTTGTGTAACTTTTGAAGTATCCGCGACGCAATGAACTGGCAATGGCTGGCAACCTGGGGCTGCATTCTGATCGCCGTGGTCATCGTACTGCGGCGGATCCCGGGACTGCGCAATTCCGGTAATTCAGCCTCAGCCGGCTGTGGCAGCTGCGGTGGCTGCAGTACTCCCGACAGCAAAGCCATCGCGGTGCCGCTTGTGCAGCTGGGAACAGGTTCATCGTCGCTGCACTCTTCAAACAGTTCCGCCCAAATTACGGCACGGGGTTAACAAATTCCGGCAGGGGAATTTCATGCGGTTCGGAGCGATCGTACTGTCTGGCGGACGCTCGCTCAGAATGGGTCAGGACAAATCCCGACTGCCAGTACAGAATGAAACGCTGCTGCAGCGAGTCCTGAACCGCACAAGGGCCGGGCTGCTGCAGGTTTCACCCGATCCTCCTGTTGTTGTGGTGTCGGCGGCAAATCGGCAGTTGCCTGACCTTCCGACATGGGCGCACGTAACCGCTGACCGGCAACCAGACGACGGACCTTTGCGCGGGCTGGAAGCAGGATTGTCTGCACTTTCCGGGCTGGCGGATGCCGCTTTTGTCACATCCTGCGACGTGCCGTTTCTCGAGCCGGCGGTCATTGTACGGCTGCTGATGCGGCTTAATGGCAGCCGCGGGCTCATCGCAGCTGAAGAAAGCACCGGACGACTGCATCCCCTGTGCGCAGTCTACACTGTGGACCTGCTGGCCGATGTGCAGCAACTGCTGGCCGCGGGCGAACGAAGAATGCAGAGCCTGGCTTCCCGCCCGGGCGTCGCTCGACTGGATGTGCGTGAACTGCTCGACGTGGACGCCAGCCTGAGCAGCCTGGTGAATTTGAACCATCCTCAGGACTACGCTGCAGCTTTGGCTCGACTTTCCGATTCAGGCTGAGCATGCAAAGCTGCGAAGAACGGATAAATCGCGGCAAATGGGACGCCTGGTGATCTGGGAAAACGCTGCCGAAGGAACTGGTGCTGTGATCTCGGATTCCGTCAGAACCGACGCATCGGTCTCGCAATTACGGTACCCGGTTTTGTAATGTTTATGGCCGGGACGGTGTCCGAGCAGTCAGACCGGGCAGTTCCCAGGGCGGGAGTGCGGGAAGATGAGTGGTTCGGTGCGATTGGTGCTGAGTTTTCATAACCATCAGCCGGTCGGAAATTTTGACGGAGTCTTTGAGCAGGCGTACCGGGACGCTTATCTGCCGTTTCTGGACGTGATGCAGGATTACCCCGAGATCCGGTTCGCACTGCATACATCCGGCAGTCTGCTGGAGTGGCTGGAGCTGCATCGACCGGAATATGTCGAGAGATTGAAATCGCTGGCAGCCTCCGGTCAGGTTGAAATTATCGGCGGTGCTTTCTACGAGCCGATCCTGGCCAATATCCCCAGACGTGACCGGATTGCTCAGATCCAGTCCTACTCCCAGCACCTGCGTACGCTGTTCGGTCAGGCCGTGCGGGGAATGTGGCTGCCCGAACGTGTCTGGGAACAGCAGTTTGCCTCAGATATCGCTGCCGCCGGCATTCAGTACACCATCATCGACGACTATCACTTCCGCTGTGCCGGTATGCCGCAGTCAGAATTGTATCGCCACTACGTGACCGAGGACGAGGGACGCACGCTGTTTGTTTTCCCGGACAGCGAGCGTCTGCGATATCTGATTCCGTTTTCAAAGCCCATGGAAGTTATTGACTACCTGCGTGAGGCTGCCACACAGCACAAAGACCCGGTGCTGGTATTTGGCGATGACGGCGAAAAATTTGGCTCGTGGCCTGAAACAAAGAAGCATGTTTACGAAGATCGCTGGCTCCGCGATTTCCTGGACCTTCTGCTGGCCAATCGAGACTGGATTCATGTCACGACTCCCGGTGAAGTCATCGATTCGGTTGCTCCGGCAGGACGATGCTATCTGCCCGATGCCAGTTATCGGGAAATGACCGAGTGGGTACTGCCGCCGGAAACACAGCGCGAGTTCGTTTCGCTGACCAGACAGCATCCGGAGAATGCGGAATGGCAGAAGCTGGTTCGATTTACTCGCGGAGGCTACTGGCGCAATTTCAGGACTCGATATTCCGAGAGTCACGAAATGTATTCGCGGATGATCGGAATCAGCAATCGCCTGTCACGGCTGGCTGCGGCTGACAGTGGTGACGCTCAGCGACGCACGCTGCTGCAGGCAGCAAGAACTCATCTGCATCGCAGCCAGTGCAACTGCTCGTATTGGCACGGGGCCTTCGGAGGCTTGTATCTGCCACACCTGCGGAATGCCGTGTATGCGGAACTGATCCGGGCAGAAAACCTGCTTGAGCAGTGCGTGCGAGGCGATTCAGCATGGGTGGACGTGGAGGTGGGTGACCTGAACATGGACGCTCGACCGGAAGTCAGACTCAGCAATCATCGCCTGTCTGCCACGTTTGCTCCGGCCTGCGGCGGTCACATGTACGAACTCGATCTGCGAACAAACGCGGTCAATCTGCTGGCCACACTGAACCGCAGACCCGAACCATACCACCAAAGAATTCTGGACTACGTTGCCAGTGCGGGAATCGCCAGCGGCGATGAACTCGCGGCAATCAGCCGGGATGTTCGTTTCCGTCAGCCCAACCTCGACCAGCGAATTCAGTATGACCGCTGGCCCCGTAAAAGCCTTGTTGACCACTTCTTCAGACCGCAACTGTCGCTGGCCGAGTTTCAGCGGGGCGAAGGTCTGATCGGTGACTTCGCAACCGGTGAGTGGGAAGCCGGAGTCCGCAAGGGAGAACGTCGCATCCTCCTGGAAATGCATCGAAACGGTCGAGCCGGCGAGCTGACGGGAGAGGTTCGAAAAACAGTGGCAATTTCAGCAGATCGCCCCAGTGAGCTGCTGGTCCAGTACGAACTGCTCGGTTTTCCTGCTGGCATGCCGCTGCATTTCGGGGTAGAACTGAATTTTGCAGCCATGCCCGGCGGTGCCGCAGACAGGTATTTCTATGACGAAGAGGGAAGTCGCAGAGGAACACTGGACACCGTGCAAAACCTGCCTTCCGGCGAACGACTCAGCCTTGTGGATGAGTGGCTGGGGGTGGATGTCAGTGTGGAAAGTTCTGTACGAGCCGGCTTCTGGGCTTACCCGCTGGAAACGATCAGTCAGTCGGAAGATGGATTTGAAGCGATCCATCAGAGCGTTTGCGTGGTGCCGCACTGGGAATTTTTGATGCCAGAGGGCGGTCGCTGGGTCGTGGAACTGCGACTGGTCCCGGATACTGCCATGGCTGTTGCACGCCAGCTTGCGGAATCGGCGCGGCGCAGGCGGGAAGACCAGAGCGGACAGTCGACAGTCTCGGTATCCTCAGGGTTTTCCGGGTAAGCTGCTGGAGTCCCTGCGGATGTTTGCTGAGCTGCTGCGCGATCTGGAACCCTGGCCCGGCCTGCATGCTCGCACACTGGCCATTCTGCAAAATCTGCCCGCCGCCGTGCAGCGCGACTTTCTGGACGATCCGCGTTTTCAGATTACCATCGATAACTACACTCCGGAAACCGGCTGGACCCTCTGGATGCCTGTTCCTGGTCCGCCCGGCGAAGGCAGTCGCTGTGTCGTGCTGCGGAAACGACTCGAATGGTGTCATGCCGGCTTCGCCGCCTGGGTCATCGCCCACGAATTTGCCCATGCCTGGCTGCGAAATGGTCCGTGGGGCGAAATTACCGATGTCGAAGCAGCTGCCGACGCCGTCGCAGCAACCTGGGGCTACCTCCGGCCACCCGGCACGTGGGCCGATTTTTTTTCCGTTTCCCCCTGAACCGCTCCGCCTTCATGCAGACTTAAGGCGCAGCCAGTAGAATGCTGTCGTCCGGCGGAAGCACTGCCCTTCCGACGACTTTCTCCTGGAACAGCGGGGCGGGCATGAAAATTCTGGTGGTGGAAGACGAACCTGATCTGCTGCGAGTGCTGTCGCAGGCGCTGCGCGAATCCGGCTACGCCGTTGACGAAGCTGCTGACGGTGAAGAAGGACTGTTCAAAGCCAAAGCCTGGGAATATGACGCTGTCATCCTCGACCTGCTGCTGCCAAAACTGAATGGCTGGGATGTCCTGCAGAACCTGCGAAAAGAACGCAAAACTCCCGTGCTGATTCTCACCGCTCGTGACAGCGTGCAGGATCGAGTCAAAGGCCTGGACGCGGGCGCCGACGATTACCTCGCAAAACCCTTTCATCTCACCGAGCTGCTGGCTCGTGTGCGAGCCCTGATTCGACGCTCGGCCGGACTGGCGGTCAGCGAAATGCAGGTCGGACAGCTTTTAATTGATACTCGCAGTCGCACAGTCAGTCGTGCCGGCACAGAAATCTCACTGACCCCGCGCGAATATGCTCTGCTGGAACTGCTGGCACTCAATCGCGGCTCCATCGTCACTCGCACACAAATCTACGAACACCTGTTCGAGGAACAGGAGGAAAGTTTTTCAAATCTCGTGGACGTGCATGTTTCAAATCTGAGGCGGAAACTGGGCGGCGATTTCATCACGACGCGCCGCGGTCAGGGGTACCTGCTTCATGACTAAATCCATACGCGGTCGGCTGCAATGGTGGTATGGCTCCATTTTGCTTGCGGCACTCACATGTTTTGGCGGACTTGTCTATCTGCGGGCCGATCGCGATATGCACGAACGCGCACTGCGGCAGTCACTGGCTGCACTCGATGATCTGGCGGCCGGACTGCGTGCCTCCCGGCCTCGCCATCCGCGCGATGCCCGTCCGGACTTTCACGGTGAATCGCTGCCGGAAAATGCCAGCGGACAACCACTGCCAGCGGAACTGCTGTTTCCTCTGCCGCCACCACCTTTGCCGCCACCACCGCCCGCCCCTCATCGCAGCGACGCTGAGCAGGCAGGCAGCTTACATCGCGGTCGGCCACCTCGCCCCGGTCAGCCGGACACAGCTCGCAGACAGGGGCCGCCACCTGGCGGAGCCCGCCCGCCTCTCGGCCGACGAGGACCTCCCGATCGCCTCGAATTCATCGTCTGGAACGCAGATGGCAGCCGCATCATGCAAAGCCGTGGCCCCGGTGCTGCCGTCCTCGCGTCAATGGCTCGGCCGGAAGCCTTCCCGGAACCGCGAGTTCGCCAGACCGATAATGCTCTGCAGGTGTTTCAGCTGGGCCCCGCAGATACTGTCCTGCTGGTCCACAGAACCCTCGCAGATGATCAGGCCGGGCTCCATCTTTTCGGCGGTATGATCGCTTTCGCAGGCGGACTGACAATTGCCACCGCAGTGCTCGGAGGACGCTGGATCGCCGGAAAAATGGTGCAGCCCATCAATGGAATTGCGGAAACTGCCGCCACCATTTCAGTTGCCCGACTGGATCGACGAATTGAAACCAGCAAACTGGAAGAAGAACTGGTACCACTCGCAAATGTCCTGAATCAAACATTCCAAAGACTGCAGCTGTCGTTCGAACAGCTAACGCAGTTCACCGCTGACGCCTCCCACGAGCTGCGGACTCCGCTGGCTGTCATCCAGGCACGAACGGAACTGGCACTGCTGCAGCCCCGGACGCCCGAACAGTACCAGGAGACACTCCGAACTTGCCTGCAATCCGCCGAACGGATGCGAGGACTGGTCGAAGCACTGCTCCTGCTGGCTCGCGGTGACGCACGGCAATTGCCATGCAGCACCGCAGCTGTGGATCTTCGCGACATTGCCGGGGAAGCCTGCGCACAACTGCAGGCAAAAGCCGAAACGGCGGGGCTGAATCTGGAACTTAAAAACCCCGACACAGCCGTCACTGTCGCCGGAAACGCCGGACTGCTGGAACAGATTGCCGACAACCTCATCAGCAATGCCATACAGCACACACCCCCCGGGGGCACCGTCAAAGTCGTTGTTGATAACACGCTGGCGCCCACGCTGCAGGTGATCGACAGCGGTTGCGGAATAGCCCCCGAACATCAGACACGAATCTTCGATCGCTTTTACCGAATCGATGAATCACGCGGTCGCCGGAATGGCGGAAATGGACTGGGACTGGCCATCTGCCAAAGTCTGGCAGAACTGCATGGAGCTGCGATTCAGTGTCATTCAGAACCGGGCAAAGGCAGCCAGTTCACCGTCAATTTCCCTGCACCCGGCAGTAATGCGACAGCCACACAAACAGACAAGCAAAGGAATTTAAATTGAAGACACCAGGATTATGGCTTGCCGTGGCAGGCCTGCTGATGATGACACCATCACCACCCACGCTGCAGGCCGATGAAACTGCCGTGGATCCCGCCACACTAACACACATCGGCGGTCGCTGGTACGTAACAAAGTCGCAGCCCCCGGTGTACTGTTTTCAGGATGCAGGTCGCTTTGTCGATCTGTTTTCATGGCACCAGAAAGATTCCAACAATGACGGAATTGCCAATATTCGACTGCAGCACGATCAGGACAGTCTGATCATCGAAAGTCAGGGATATCCCAATCATCCCACAGCCATCTTCCCGAACGCCGGTAATCCCAATGCAATACGAGTCCAGAATTTTCGCTTTCGCCTGCCCCTAAAGCCGCAAATGAGTGACAAAATCACAACTCTGCCCATGGGGCCAGTCGGCATGGCACTGAACGGAGTCGTGTTTTTTAATCCGTTCGAACAGGGTGGAATGAATGCAGTGGCCGGCTACTCTGAAGTCTGGCTGGACTCGTGCTGCGGGCACCCGCAACAGACCGGCGTATACCACTACCACAAATATCCCGTCTGCGTAAAATCCCCCTTTCGCGATGACGGACGACAACACTCACCCGTGATCGGATTTGCCTTCGACGGGTTTCCGATCTACGGCCCTTGGGAATCATCCGGAGTACAGGCAAAGGAACTCCAGGGCGAGCGTTCACTGGATGTCTGCAACGGCCACAGCGACAGTGAACGCGGTTATCATTATCACGTAACACCCGGACGCTTCCCCTATGTGCTGGGCGGATATCACGGCGTACCAGAGCTGTCCAACATTCGAGCTCGCGGCACACTGCGGACAGGTCCCATTCAGGACAACGCCAGCGGGGAAAGCCGACTGCCTCAAGTAATTCAGTCCGTCGTTCCGGGATCCGCAGTACGCGGTCAAAAACTCCGCCTGATAATCACGCTTGACCCCGCAAAAGCCGTCCGACAGCCACTCCCGGATGGCACACCGGAATGGGTCCAGATCGGGCCGTTCGAAGCACTAAAGATTGAACGTCAGGGCAATCAGATTTTGGCTGACGTCGACATTCCCGAAGATACGCCCGTCGGCATTTTGCTCGATTGCCACCTCGAATTCGGCGGTACCGGAATTCGCCGAGTCTTCAAGGCAAATGATGTATTTCGAATAACGCTGGAAGAGTAACCAGGGTTTCAGTTTGAAGTGTTGTTTTTTTCAGGAGCGCAGAGATGAAAAAGTATGTCTGGTCAATCTCCTCAGCAGCACTGCTGGGGCTGTCACTGGCGGGAGCTTCACTGGTTTCCGCTCAGCCACCGGAAGGTGGCGATAATCCTCCCCCGCCACCGCGTGAAGGACAGCCACCGCGCGAAGGACGGGGACCGCGACCAAATCCACTCGCTGAAGCACTCGACAAGAATCGCGACGGCGAAATCTCAGCAGATGAACTGAAGGAGGCCACTGCCTCACTGCAGACTCTCGACGCCAATAAAGACGGCGTACTGTCACGCGAAGAAATGCGACCACCGGGACCACCACCGGGCGGACCTGAAGGTGAAGGCAGACCACCAGGACCACCACCGGGCGGACCCGAAGGTGAAGGCCGACCACCAGGACCACCACCGGGCGGACCCGAAGGCGAGGGCCGACCACCGGGACGTCCGCCACGCGGACCTGAAGGTGAAGGCCGGCCGCCAGGAGGCCCGGAAGCCGGTGGCGCCGAAGGCTTCATCCAGCACGCGATGTCCTTCGATGCCGATGGCGATGGCAAACTCAGTCGCGATGAACTCATGAAACTCGCCAGGGCACTGCCACCGCGCCCCGGACAGGGTATGCGTCCCGGACAGGGCGGACGACCGCCCGGAGGACGTGGCGAAGGTCCCGGCGGGCCCCCAGGCGGTGGCGGACGACCGGGCGGCGAAGGCGGCGCACAGCCCGAGCGACCACGTCGTCCCTCCGCCGAATAACGGAGCCAGCCCCACCACAAAAAAGCAGCTCGGGCCTCCCGGCCCGAGCACTGCAATGAAGAACACACCTGAGTTGATTTCCGAATGTGCCGTCACACGGCACATTCGGACTTTCGTCCTCGGCAGCTTTCCAGCCCGAGCACTGCCCTCTGATCAACACACACCGTCTGGCCAGCCAGCCCCGCAACAGCGCCTCGAAATGCCCGCGCGGCTTTCAGGAGTTTTATTCTGCCAGCCCCTTCTCGAATGCATTCGGCGGCAAATCGCGGCCGGTCAGCTGCCTGAACTGCAAATTCAGATTGGCAGCAAACACCGAGGCCGGATCGATGTAGCGAGCCCCTCGAGCAGCAGCCTCTTCCGCAAATGGCGAACCCGCCAGCCCCACAGTCAGATCCACAACCACCTGTCGCTCGCGAATGATCCCTGGATTCACCTGCCCCTTTGCAAGGCCACAAGGCATATCGGCATCGGCCAGTACCAGCGTGTCACAGCGCAGATCATACACCGCATTCCAGACCACATGGCGGCAGCCGGCCTCGCGAGCCATCCCTGCAGCCGTGTTATCCGACAGACCGGCCAAACTTACTGCGGCTCCACGCTGACCAAAAAACGCCGCGGCCGCTCGAGCCATCGGGCTGTGTCCCAGAACCGTCACGGCACCCCGCCCTGTCCACTCTGCACTGCCCGCAACCGCCTGACCGGCAGCGTCAACCGCACTGAAAAGAGTACTCACACCCCGCCGGCCCTGCTGACCATCCATCAGCAAATCAAAACGTCGGGCAAGCGTTCCCATTTCATCACAAGAAGCGGCCAGCTCAAACACATCACCACGCCAGCCAGGATCCACAACCAGTCCGTTAATCCCCAGCTTCTCCAGCATTTTAGGGAAACGACTCAGGTCACCAGGCTGCAGCGGCAAACAGCGAATCGGACGATCCATTTGCTGAAATGCCGCATTCAACACTCTGGCTGCAATGTTTTCAGACTCGCCATAACCAATGATCCCCAGAAATCGAGTTTTTCCGGTGATCGAGTCCCAGTGATAGTCGTCTCGCAACTGCCACACCGTGGGCTGCCGAGAAAATGCCTCCATGCCAGGCTCAAGCGCCGCATAGATCCACGGCGAACCATATTTCCTGCCCAGCAGCGAAAATGTCAGACCGGCCCTGCCAACTCCCAGCCCGACAATCGGCAGATCGCGAGGCTGTGTGACGGCAGCCAGCAGCGGCCAGGCCGCATCCATGTCCTCAGTCAGCCACGTAAATTTCACCACATCCGCCTTCGCCTGGCGACACTGTTCGAAAATGTCATCAATGCGAGTCAGCGGACGATTAAGACTGCTAAAGGAAACGACTCGCTGAGTCTTCCCAAATCGCGGGATGCCCGCGGCCGCCTCCAGATCCAGTTCAACATAAGCCGGACCCGCAACGATCGCCTCACGCAGCAGCTGAATTCGCTGCTGCTCCGTCCCCTTCCATGCTCCGCCGTCCTTCTCGGATCGGCACGATACCATGATCGGCTTCTCAACCACTCGCAGCAGCTCACCAACATTCGGCTCGTTGATGAAATGGTCCAGACACAGTTCGATCAAATCGCAGCGACTGCTGGCGTTGTAAATATCAACGGGGGCCAGCGTACGACTTTCAGGAGTCACAGTGATGCAAATCATGGCCTGGTTCCCAACTGACGGGCACTAACAAAAAAACGCCTGCGAAGGCAGGCGTTTCAGATCACGGTTCCGGAAAGTCGGTCACTCCGGAGTGTTGGTGTTCTTGTACAGAGCACTGGTCGAACCGGTAGAAGGCAGCGGACGCTTTGCTCGCCCGCCCACAGACCCCGAAATCGCCGCAGAACTCTGACGGTTGCCAAATGTTGCATTCACTGAAGTACTCTTGCTGCCATTCGGCAGTGTTGCCGGGAACGGCTTCGTCGGGCTCCAGGCCAGTGCCTTGCGCGAGTAACCGATGTAGTCCAGGAATCGTGACAGACTGAGCACATAGACACCGTTGTCCGTCGCAGCCTGCTCCATCCGCACCTTGATGATTCGAATCTTGTTATTCAGCTCACGCTGAATCGTATCCTGAGTATCCTCGTCACCAAGATCACCCACCAGCACAAAGCGGGTGTTGGAAGAAATCAGAGTAGAGATGTCGGCATCAGCCACCTCTTCACCGTCCCGACCAAGAATCTTCGCTTCATCATTCACTTCCAGCACAATCGAAGCACCGTTTGCCGAAACCATGCGACGGAATTCCTCGCGGTCGCTGCCCGGATTACCATCGAAGTCCAGACCACCCACTACCGCAATCTCCATGGCCCGACCCGGTGAAAACACCGGCGAATAGATCGGGTCGCCCACGGCCATCGGCTCGCCCAGCTTCGGATCCACAATGTCAGCCTTGGACAACGCAGGACCCAGGATCTCAGTGATCACAATCTTGCCCTTCAGATCCTTGTCACTCTGCGGCAGACCCACACCCGAGTTGTTCTGGCTGTAGACCGAGAACGTCGTGCCGACACGCAGCTTGTCACGCGAACCAATGTCCACGAAGGCCGTCAGATTGTGCTGATCAATGAATGTCAGACGACCAGCCGGACGCTCGAAATTCAGGTTCTCAAGGCTGAACTTGGCAGCACGCAGCTTCTTCAAAGTATCACGCTGCAGACTGATCTCTTCCTTCAGAGAGGCAACTTCACGCTCTTTCTCTTCACGGAAATCTGAAAACTCAGTCTGCGTGGTCGTCAGCTGAGTCTTCAGTTCGTCAATCTGATCTTCCCGCTGCTTCAGCTGCTCGCCATGAGTCTTCTCACGCTCAAGCAGTTCAGCCTCTTTCGCAGACACCTGATCCTGCAGCGACTTCATCGAAGTCTGATGGTTCACCACCGCTGCCTGCAGTTCGGCAATCTTCGTGTTCAGCTGCACCAGACGCTCGGCAGCAGATGCCTTCTCTGCGTCACGATCATTGGCGTTGGTCACCATGGCAGCCTGCAGAGTATCCGGAATGGATGTCTCGTTGCCGGCACGGCGAGCAATCTCAAGCTTGGCGTTCGTGACAATGTCATCCACTTCAGGCTCTGGTCGGCCTACCGCAGCCTTCAGAGACGTCAGATCCTGATTCAGATTGTTGATCGCACCCTTGGCGTCAGATTCGGCCTTCTTTGCCGCCGCCAGATCCCGGGTCAGATCCGAGCTGTGGGCCCAGGTCATGTACCACGCAACGCCCAGACCGACCGTTAGCAAAACGAAAACGGACAGTGAGATCACCAGACCGTTGCTGTCTTTTGACGCCATGATGGAACCCCAAAAAGTCGGACCCGCAGGACCAGACAACTTTCAGTACTACCCAACGATCAGCACAGGAAATCCGCCAAATCCTGAATCATGCAGTTCCGCTGCGGTACACCGGCAGAGAAATCGCTGCGGAAAAACAGGGAATCTGGGCTAATTAGTATGCTGCCATCCGCCACAGTGGTCCAGTCAAAAGCCCGCCGGCTGCAAGAAAAGCCGCGAGTTTTTTTCCACAGACCGTGGGCCGTTCGGTATTTCGGAACCCTGCAGCGGCAAAATTTGCAGAACTCTGCAAAGATCAGTCTGCACAGATCGTACTCGGCAAACCGGCAGATCCTGCCGATCCGGATTTAACGATCGCAGCGTCAACAGCCCTCGCTCCGCCGTGCCACGTAATCGGCAATGACTGCAGCGGAGTTCCACGCAGACAGAACAGCGGCGAAAATCCGCTCAGCGGGGAAAATTCCTGCCCCGGTGCATCTGCAGCCAGCAACTCAGCAGCGGTCGCACCGCAGCCAATCCCAAATGGCATCGCCACTTCCGCCAGCAGCCAGTAACACACCGCCGGACGCAACACAAAATCTGTCGGAAAATGCCACCAGTCACCGGCGGCACTGACACTGGCCACATACGCCGGCTGCGCCGCAGAATTCGGTCCCGCAAAATCATCGGAAGACGCAAAAATCGCCAGCCGGCCACTGGCAATCGAACCTTCTGCAGTGGTCCGAAACTGAAAAGCCACATCCGACCAGGCGGTATCACCAGGAGCAACCAGCGCTACACCCGGAACGGCGTCCGGCACCAGCAGCTGCCGCCTGGAAAATTCCAGAATTGTGCCGCTGGCGGGCACCTGACGACGCACACAGCCACCCGCCCCGCCGGCATCCGGCACGGAAACGGCTGCCGCAGACAACGCACGGAAACTGCGGCTGCTGTCACCCTTCCAGACCAGCCGGCCAGCCGGGAACGAAAACCGCGGAACTGCTGATTCAAAGCTGCTCATCACTGCATCGCTGTACTTGTGCATTCAACACAACACTGGAGACCCCCAGCACACACAACCACCCGGCCCGGAATAGAATTTGGCGACACAGCAGATGGAAGGTTTTTTTAGGCTGATGCCGGACAGATGCGGAAGCTGAGGCAAAAGATGCGGGCTTTAACGATTACAACGAATAATCGCAGACACGAATAAAATCTGCACAAACGATCACATCCATTAAGAACGACGCCCGCGAAAGTACCAAAAAAACAACTCTCATCCACTTTTCAGCCCTTTTGAACCACTGGACACGTGCTGGTTCCTTGACCATCCTGCCCGGCGGCACGATAATTCCCGCTTTTTGAAAATCCGGCGTTCCAGTGTTTCGTGCTTTGCAGCGGAGATCCGCAGTCCATGCAGTCAATGAAGTCAGAAGAGCTGGCCGAATTCCGCG
>JBJTPZ010000105.1:0-15111 GCA_046075365.1 Planctomycetaceae bacterium | reverse complement strand
GATCGCGAGAAGTTTCAGGAGCGACTTGCCAAGCTGACCGGTGGCGTTGCTGTGATCTCGGTCGGTGCCAGCACCGAAGCCGAGATGAAGCAGACCAAGGCCCGCATGGAAGACGCCCTGCATGCAACTCGCGCTGCCGTCGAAGAAGGCATTCTGCCCGGTGGCGGTGTTGCACTGCTGCGAGCGATCTCTGCCGTCGAGAAACTTGAACTGAGCGGTGACGAAGCGATCGGTGCTCGCATCGTAGCCCGTGCCCTCGAAGCTCCTGCCCGGACCATCGCCGAGAACTGTGGCAAGGATGGTGCCGTGATTGCTGATGAAGTCCGTCAGCTTTCCGGCAGCATGGGTTATGACGCAGCCAACGACGAGTATGTCGACATGCTCAAGGCCGGCATTCTTGATCCGGCCAAGGTGGTTCGAAATGCCCTGTCCAACGCAGCCTCAATTGCCGGCCTGATGCTGACGACCTCAGTGCTTGTAACGAAGACTGAGGACGCCGAAGGTGGCAATAAGCCCGCTTCAGAAGGTGTGATCCGCTGAGGGTTCTGCAGCCCGTCATTTCTAATGGCGGGCTGGCGTTTCCTTCAGAAGTTTCTGAGGCTTTAAAGCCGATGACTGAAGTCAGCGGGACACCGGTCTGGTGTCCCGTTTTTCATAGGCGGTTCTGAGACATGTCAGCTGAGCGCGACTACTACGAAGTTCTCGGGGTGTCCCGCACCGCGACCTCCGATGAACTGAAGAAAGCCTATAAAAAACTGGCGGCTAAATATCACCCTGACAGAAATCCGGGTGACGAGGCAGCCGTGCAGAATTTTAAGGAGGCTGCCGAAGCATTTGATGTTCTGAACGATCCGGACAAGCGTGCTGCTTATGACCGTTTCGGCCATGCCGGTGTCAAGGGTGCCGGCCGCAGTGGTGGCGGTGCTGGATTTCAGGATGTCGGTGATATTTTCAACGCCTTTGGGGACCTGTTTGAAGGCTTCGGTTTTCAGTTTGGAAACCGCTCAGGCGGTGGTCGTTCCGGCGGCGGGTCGCGTGGTGATTCGCTGCAGGCCACAGTCCGCATAGACCTCCCGGAAGCTTACGCCGGCTGTCGCCGAGAACTCCGTATTTCGCGTCGCGAAGCCTGCGAGTCCTGTCAGGGATCCGGCTGCCGAGCCGGTACTGCACCTGCAAAGTGCAGTACCTGCATGGGGCGGGGTCAGGTGATGACGACGCAGGGGTTCTTCCGCATGCAGACTGCCTGTCCGACTTGTCGCGGTCGTGGCACGGTGGTGCGAGAGGCCTGTACGTCCTGCAGTGGCCAGGGTCGCATGGTGAAAGAGGTGGTACGTGAGCTCACTGTGCCTGCCGGCGTGGACACTGGAATGCAGTTGTGTCTCCGCGGCGAAGGCGAGGCAGGTCAGAACGGCGGGGCTCGAGGTGATCTCTATGTCGAAATTGAGGTCCGTGAACATCCGCTTTTCAAGCGTGATGGTCAGGACCTGAATTATCGCCTGCCGGTAACGTTTGCTCAGGCAGCACTGGGTGCTGAGATCGAGATACCGACTCTGAAGGGCCGCGAAATCCTGAAGATACGGCCTGGAACTCAGCCCGGCGAAACCAGCCGACTCAAGGGTTACGGCATGCCGGACCCGCGCGGGGGCAACAGCCGACCGGGCGACCTGCTGGTTGAAATTCAGGTTGAAGTGCCGAAGAAGCTCACGGGTGAGCAGGAAGAGCTGTTGCGGAAACTGGCAGAGCTGGATCACAAGCACGTGATGCCTCAGCGAAAGTCGTTTTTCGAGCAGGTGCGCGAGTTCTTCTCAGGCTCGGGCGAAGAGAACAGTGAAACGTAAAGTCAGAATGCAGAAAGAACAGGCAATTCCGCAGTCGGGATTACTGGTGATCAGCGTGCCGACAGGAATCGACCGGATTGCTCAGGAGCAGGAATGATGAGTGACGGCAAAGAGAATGAGATGAATCCCGCACCGGAAGAGCTGGATCAGGCGGCGGCCGTGTTTGCCGAAGCCGCGAGTGCCGGGGCTGCAGGTCAGATGGCCGAACTGCAGGCGAAGGTTGATGACCTGCAGGGGCGATTGATGCGCAGCTACGCGGATCTGGAAAACTTCCGCAGGCGAGTTCAGCGCGACCAGGATGATGCCCGCAAGTACGAGTCTCTGCGTCTCGTTCGTGACCTGCTGCCGGGCCTGGACGGCTTGAACCGTGCCATCAGCAGTGGCGAGCAAACCGGGGACAGGCAGGTGCTGCTGGATGGTCTCCGCATGGTGGCTCAGCAGTTTCGAGACATCCTGCGAGTGCATGCTGCTGAGCCAATCGAAGCGGTCGGTCGTCCTTTCGATCCAAATCTGCACGAAGCATTGACGCAGATTCCGTCAGCCGACCATGAACCGATGACGGTCCTGCAGGAAATCGAGATGGGCTACCGCATGCACGATCGTGTGGTGCGTCCGGCCCGAGTGATTGTTTCCTGTGCACCGCCGCAGGCGTAAGCGACATTCAGTGTTTCGGTTGTGTGGACCGAGTTTGGCAGTGGAGTTGTAAAGATGCCGACGTACGAATATCAGTGTGGAAACTGTCAGCACAAGTGGGAAGAGTTTCAGTCAATCAGCGCCAAGCCAACGAAAAAATGCCCGGAATGTGGCAAATCAAAGGCAGAGCGTCTGATCAGTGCGGGCGGCGGAATCATTTTTCGCGGGTCGGGTTTCTACCAGACGGACTACCGCAGTGACTCGTACCGCAAGGGTGCCGAAGCGGCGAAAAAAGCATCTGACGGCGGCAGCACGAACACCGCGAAATCTGCCGACACTCCCGCCAAAAGCACCAAGTCGGATGGAGGTGGCTGATGCCGGCAGCGGACGACCTGTTTTCAGTTTCTGGCCAGGCGGTTCTGGTGACCGGTGGTAGTCGCGGGATCGGGCGGGCGATTGCTGAGGAATTCAGTCGTCGTGGCGCGCAGGTTGTGATCTGCAGCAAAAGCGAGGACTCCGTCGACGAAGCCGTCTCGCAAATGCGAGCTGCCGGGATGGAGGTCGAGGGTTTGGTTTGTGACGTCGCGGATGAGCAGCAGATTGACAGCACGGTTGCGGCTGCTCTGGAACTGCGTGGCCGCATCGATACGCTGGTGAATGTTGCCGGTGTAAATCGTCGGAAGCGGGCCGAAACGGTAACTGCTGAGGACTACGACTTCATTCTGGACACCAATCTGCGTGGTGCTTTTCTGATGTCGCAGCGGGTCGGGCGGCATATGATCGAACGCGGTGGTGGCGGCATTCAGATTAACATCGAATCGCTGAACACATGGATGCCGCTGAAAGCTGTGCTGCCTTATGCCATGAGCAAGTTTGGCATGCAGGGAATGACTCGCGGACTGGCTCTGGAGTGGGGGCGACACGGCATTCGCGTGAACAGCCTGGCTCCCGGATTTGTGCTGACTGACCTGACTCGTGGGTTGTGGTCAGATGAAGGTATGCAGGCGTGGAATCGCGAGAATGCTCCGCTGGGTCGTCTGGGAGTGCCGGCTGATATGGCCGGAACGGCCATCTTCCTTGCTTCGCAAGCTTCGGCATTTATGACTGGCCAGACGCTTTATGTGGATGGCGGCTTTTCGGCCGGCTGGAACTGGCCCATACCGCTGTCGTGAAGCCAGGCGGAACACTCGACTCCGTCGGTATTTCAGCGCAAAATGCAGCATCGACGGGCTGTTTCTGACGGTGTTGTCGGCTTCCTGAAGGGCAGGCAGCCGAACAGCAGAAACGGTGTCTGCAGTCGGGAGTTGAAAGATGCAAACATCGCTGCGATTGGTCTGGCACAGTCTTGTGCTGGTTTCGGCTCTCGCTTGTGGATCTGCCCATAGCCGGTCGCAGGAAATCCCGGTCATCACCGGGGTCGAGCGACAGCCGCTGATTGCATCGATTCGCAGACTGACAGAGGCTCTCGCATTTGCAGGAGCACCGCTGCAGCCTGAAGTGATCGCTGCGCTGGATGCGGCAATGGTGCTGCCGGACGATCGTGCTGCGGTGACGGCTGTGCAGAAGGTCCTCGATCCCCTTTGCCTCGCACTGATCAATATTAACCCGGAAAGCCGGGTTAAGGTTTCAGAGGGTCCCGGCAGCCGGGAGCTGATGCAGCAGGGCTGGCGCGCCTTTTTGGTGAAGGTGCACAACGAGGCGGGCATTAATCCGCCTTTGCAGCTGGAAAGCCCAAATGCTCTGCCAGTGTATCAGCAGGGTCGCGGCGCTCGCGAAGAGCCTCGCACGAAAGAAAGACTGGTGAACCCGGAGGAAGTTCTTGACCGGTTCCTCGACCTGACTGTGCTCAATCGCGAGCCATTAAAACCAAATCTCTCTGGCCTTTTGGTCGAGTATCGAGTGATTCTGCTGTACAGCAGAGATGCCGGGCAGCGTGAGGCACAGTTAAGTTTCCACATTGGCGCAGGGACTCAGGATCTGGGATTCCGCAGTGCGCTGCCGGTGCTGTTCAAGTGCCTGCCGGCAACACGAGTGGTACTGCGGGTAAAGGACACTGACGGGCAGCCCACAACGGCCAGTTTTGTCATTCGTGACCAGTTGAACCGAATCTATCCGCTCCCGTCGCGCCGACTGGCTCCGGACTTCTTCTTTCATGATCAGATCTATCGGGCGGACGGTGAAACAGTGTCGTTGCCGCCGGGGGAGTACAGCTTCACGGTGAATCGCGGGCCGGAGTATCTTCCGCAGCGGATCGCCGTCACGGTTCCGGCTGCGGAAACGCACGAGGTTGCTGTAGAGCTGAAACGCTGGATTCACATCGCTGAACGTGGCTGGTTCTCTGGCGACCACCACGTGCACGCAGCTGGTTGTGCTCACTACGACAGCCCGACTGAGGGTGTCGGCCCTGAGGACATGATGCGGCATATTCTCGGAGAAGACCTGAATGTCGGTTGTGTGCTGAGCTGGGGTCCCTGCTGGTACACACAGAAGCAGTTTTTTGACGGTGCTGTTTCGCAGCTTTCAAAAAACGGAACTCTGATGCGGTATGACGTCGAAGTGAGCGGGTTTCCTTCGTCGCACGCCGGGCATTTGTGTCTCCTGAAGCTGAAGGAAGATGATTTCCCCGGAACCACTCGCCTTGAGCAGTGGCCCAGCTGGACACTCCCAGTGCTGCAATGGGGACGGGAACAGGGTGGTGTCGTCGGTTACAGCCACAGTGGCTGGGGTCTGGCGCTGCCGGACGAAATGCCGGATGGCAGTCGTCAGTTTCATGGCCAGCCCTGGGGCGGGGCGCCGCGTGGCTGGCAGGGCAGGGCAGCGTCCAGGCTGCCGGATCCGGCCATGCCTAAGTTCGATGGTATTGGTGCCAACGAGTTTGTTGTGACGACCGTACATGATGCCTGCGACTTCATCTCGGCAGTTGACACACCTGCAATCTGGGAACTCAATGTCTGGTATCACACATTGAACTGCGGCATGACAACTCGCATCAGCGGCGAAACAGACTTCCCCTGCATCTATGGGGACCGAGTCGGTCTGGGACGGGTCTATGTCAGTCTGCCAAAGTCTGGCGAGCTGACGTATGACGAATGGGTTGAGGGTCTGCGGGATGGTCGCAGCTACTGCGGAGACGGTCTCAGCCATATCCTGGACCTGCGAGTGAATGGTGTGGGTGTTGGCGAACGTACAGCCGCCGGAGTAAGTCGCCTGGATCTGGCTGAACCCGGTGAGGTAGAGGTGTCATTCGATGCGGCTGCACTGCTGGAACCCGAGCCCACAGAACTCACCGAATCGATTCGAAACCGGCGTCTGGACGACAAGCCATACTGGCACATTGAGCGATGTCGGCTGGGAAATACCCGCAAGGTTCCGGTGGAAGTCATCGTGAACGGCGAAGCGGTGGCGGTTCGTGAATTAACGGCGGATGGACATCTGGAGTCTTTCCGGATCCCCGTGAAACTGCAGGGGTCTGCGTGGATAGCGGTGCGAATCCTGCCTTCAGTGCATACGAATCCGATCTTCGTGCATACCGCCGGCCGGCCGATCCGTGGCGGGCGTGGCAGTGCCGAATGGTGTCTTCAGGCTGTTGATGTCTGCTGGAATGCAAAGCGGGATCGAATTCGAGAAGGTGAGCGTGCTGCGGCAGAAGCCGCGTACCAGCACGCTCGCACCGTCTACCAGGGAATTCTGCACGAGTACGACAAAGCCCCAGAGGCACAGTAAGACGATCCGTATTGAGGAAAAACAGGTGTTTTGACTACACTGTCTGATGATTCAATTTGAGTTTGACGGTATCGACAGGGGCGGAACAAGGATGTCTGTCAGTCCTGAGCATTACGCCGGTTTTTTGGAACGCATGGGTCATCGAGTCCGCACGTCTGCAGGCCTCTGGTGGTTCAACGTCCAGAATCGGGTTTACACCTCGTTTCCATTTCATCGCAGCGTTGATATCGCTGAGGTGGACAATGGTCAGGTGCTGGGACACGATGGCCTGGTGCTGCGGTACGGTTGTCCCGAAGATCAGGGCACTGCCAGTTTTCGAGTAATGTGTGCGGATCCGAATTACGACTTTCCACGCCTTCGCAGTCGCACCAGAACTCAGGTGCGACGTGGCCTGGAGGCATGTGTCGTGCGGCAAGTTGACTTTGCAGATCTTGCCAAAGACTCGATCGAACTGCATGCAGATACTCTGCAGCGTCAGGGGCGCAGCATTCCCGATGATCTCGAACAAACATGGAAGCGATATTACGCAGAGGCCGCGAAAACACCAGGCGCTGAGGCGTGGGCGGCCTTTGTAAATAACCGAATGGCCGCTTGCCTGGCGGCCTTTGTGATTGAAGATGTCTCCAACCTGCTGATTGTCAGATCATCACTGCAGTATCTGGAGTCATTTCCGAACAATGCACTGATTTACCAGTACCTGTACACCAGACTGCGACAGGGCGACATTCGCGCGGTCAGTTATGGTTACCAGTCCATACAGGCGGGGCTGGAATCGCTGGATCAGTTTAAAACGGGTATGGGGTTTGAGAAGGTCGCTGCTGGCCAGCGAGTGGAGTTTGCAAGCTGGCTGCGTCCACTGGTCAATCGTACTACGATTCCCCTGCTGCAGCGGCTGCTGTCTTCGGGACAGTCTTCTGAGCAGCGGGCAAAACTGCTGGGGCTGCTGCAGTGGTACAGTACTCAGCCCGCACGACACAGCATCAGCAGGCAGAACCGAGCAGCCTGAAGTCGCAAGATCCTGATTTCTGCCGCAACGAAAAACCCCGCTCCGATGTTAGTCGAAACGGGGCAGGGCAGATAAGTTTTTCGCTTGTCGCTCAGTTCCGCGACCGGCTGAACCTGGGAGCAAAATCTTCAGAGGCCAGCTGTACTCCAAAGTTGAAACGCGAGAACATGTACTCTTCGATCAGCGTTTCTTCCGTATATTTTTCAGCACTGGCCTGTTCTTCACTGCCCCAGGTGTGATTCACTGCTCGCAGCGGGATATGGTACCGGGTGTCGATCATGATCTTGCTGCTGCTGTAAACCGGACTGGATTCCTTCGATGCGTACTGGAACTCAAAACAGTAGCAGGGCCGATCATCCACAACCACATCTTCAGAACGAACGCATACGACCGGCACTTTACCTTCCAGCTCTTCCCGGCGATGTGCGATGATTCGTTCGGCCATGGCCAGTATTCCCGCCTGCGTCACGGGGTGCCTCGTCTCACGCATGGCAACATCGCCACTGGGATCAATCTTCAGTGCTGGCAGCAGTCCTCTTGCACCGCCGAATTTCACCCACATCCGGTCCGGACTTGCTTCAACATTATAGACCACCTGCTGCCCGACCTGGCCGGTCTTCCATTTCATATAGACGCTGAAAACGGGCAGGTGCCGCACCTTCATGTCGATATCTTCCTGCTCCCGCAGGTCCCCACCGATCCGCTCGCGCTTGTGGAATGTGACCGTGTAATGGTCCTGGTTTCGCAGAAATCGAGCCCCGTCCTCAAGCAACAGCAGTGCAAACTTCAGAGATTCTTCCTGACTCAAAGTCGTCACCGGGCCAAGACTGCCGGCAGCCGGCACATCCAGTCGGCGAGGCACTACGGTTCCGGCATCTGCTGGCAGCGGAACATCTGACACCGCATCACTCACAACCACCGTCCGAACCGGATCTTCTCCGGCTGGAACCGGATCAAAAGCAGAAAAAGCCAGCAGCACGGAAGCACTGACTGCAAGCATTGCAGCCGTGTTCCAGCGACGGTCGGAGCGGTCGTTGGGAGAATTCGCCATCTTGCGGAAACCTCTGGTTCGCGAAGCCACTGCCAGTCCGTCTCTGCAATGGTCAACGATTGTCACCGGTCGGAGCAGCGACCTTCGACCGGTCGACTATCCCCTCGAAAAACCGGATTCCCTTCCAGCCACTCCACGCAGGAGTTTCATTTGCATCGTCACGAACGACGGTGCTCCTGCCACAGGGTTTCGGCAAAAACTGCTGTTGGCAGCGAGACCGGCAGGACTGTTTTGGGTATTCGACAAATCCTGCAGAGTCAGCCCAGCTGTCAGCCTCCCGCCGAACTGCCTGAACAGACGAAAAATGTCAGCCCCCTTTTGATCTGGCAGCGCTGCCAAATCAGCAAGTTTCTGCAAGAATGTCGCGATTATGAGGATTGCAGTGACCGCAGACGAACTGCGGGAACTCGACAGGATTCGGAACTCATGCCAGAACCACTCAACATTGCTGATCGCCTGCGTACCTCGGCCGGCCTCGTTCCCGACCAGCCGGCTGTCGTCTTTCCTGCCTGTCGAGACCGACGGGGACGCACTGCATGGACCCAGATCTCCTTCGCAAAACTTGACGCCGAAGTCGATCAGCTCGCACGCGGTCTGATCAGTCTGGGAGTCCGCCCCGGTCACAGGCTGGTGCTGATGGTCAGACCTTCAATCGAGTTCATCTCTTTGGTATTCGCTGTATTTCGCACCGGAGCAGTGTGTGTGCTGATTGACCCTGGGATGGGACGCAGCAGCCTGCTGAAATGTCTGGATGAAACCGATCCAGACGGATTCATTGCAATTCCGCTGGTACACCTGATACGCAGTCTGATGCCGTGGCGGTTTCGCAGCTCACAACTAAACGTCAATGTCGGCCCTTCTGTGCTGCTGCCCTGGCTGGAATCGCTGGAAGCCCTGCTGCAGCGTGGTCTGGCAGCCAGCGCAATGCCGCTTCCCCAAACAATGTCCACTGATCCAGCGGCTGTCATCTTCACAAGCGGCAGCACGGGACCGCCCAAGGGAGTTGTCTTCGAACACGGCATGTTCAATGCACAGGTTGACCTGATTCGCAGTTTCTACCGAATCGCTCCGGGGGAAACAGACCTGCCTGGATTTCCGCTGTTTGCTTTGTTCAATCTGGCGATGCAGGTGACCACAGTGATTCCCGAAATGGACCCCACTCGCCCTGCGGACGCCGATCCCCTCAAGATTCTCGCCGGCATTAACACTCAGCGGGCCACACAAGCCTACGGTTCACCCGCCATGTGGAATCGTGTGGGCCGTTACTGCGAGCAGACTGGAATTCGCATCGAACGGCTGAACCGCGTGCTGTCTGCAGGTGCCCCGGTGCCCCTGCATGTGGTTCGCCGCATGACTGCTTTGCTGCGCCCGGACGCTGATATCCACACGCCCTATGGAGCAACCGAGTGCCTGCCGGTCGCGTCAATTGGCGGACGCGAAATTCTGGCGGAAACAGCAACTCAGTCAGCCGCCGGTCGCGGCACCTGCGTCGGCTCAGTATTCCCCGGAGTTGAAGTTCGGATTATTCGCTCCACTGCAGACATCATTCCCGACATCTCTGCCGCTGAACAGCTTCCAGCGGGAGAAATTGGAGAAATCATTGTCCGCAGCCCGGCTGCTGCTCGCCAGTACTTTCGGCGACCAGAAGCCACTGCCGCTGCCAAGATCCCGGACGGTTCAACTTTCTGGCACCGCATGGGAGATGTGGGGTTTTTGGACGAACAGCAGCGACTTTGGTTCTGCGGACGGCTCGCACATGTTGTCCACACTCCCCACGGACCAATGTATTCTGTTTGCTGTGAAGCGATTTTCGACCAGCATCCGCAAATCTATCGCTCGGCTTTAACCGGCGAGGGGCCCGCGGGGCATGAGCGACCGCTGATCATCGTGGAACCGGAACCCGGGCAGTTTCCGGAATCACCGCAGTCGGCGGAAAAACTGCGTGCTGAACTGCTGGATCTGGCGGCCGGGAATCCGCTGACAGCGGCGATCAAACGCGTACTCTTTCATCGTTCCTTCCCCGTCGATACTCGCCACAATGTCAAAATCAATCGCGAACAACTGCGTTTGTGGGCCGCCGGTCAGCCCTGACGGCCTCCGCACGCTTGCCCTCCTGCGCTGTCGGTGTTGTAATCCCGAATACTCGGACTGACGGCAGTTCGAAATCAGGGAAGCTCCCTTCAGCGAAACAGTCCTGCAGCGGTTTCAGTGGCCTCCGTGAGCCTGTGATGGCGGAACAGTCTGACAGCAGAAGTAATGCACAGCCAGCCAGCGACACAACAGGTGCCTCTGACGCAAATGGCATTCCCGCGCCCAGTCACCCGCAGCCCACACGACTCAGGCACACTCGCAGACGTCGCCAGCCACCGGCCTGGGCCGTAAGTCTGGCCGCACGACTGCAATCCCTCAGACATTTCCTTCGTCATGGTCTGCCTGCACTGCTGAAAAATCGTCGGCGTGAAGTCCTGACCGTGCTGGTCAGTTTCGCCGCACACCTTGTGATCGGACTGCTGTTCGCTGTCTGGATGATGCCGGATGCCGCCACCGATGGCGTGCTGCGGTTGCTGGGAGTCGTGGACAAGGCGGCTGACGACGTGCAGCCCGAAGACATACCGCAAATTGTGCAGCCGGATTCCATGCAGGACCTGCAGGTAGACAGCACAATGAAGCAAATGCTGTCTGAGCTGGATCGTGGCACACAGCGGATGAACCTGAATTCTCCGCGTCCCGAAGACCTGACCCTGCCCGTCGATGACCTCCAGGATCTCACCGAAATTCCGGTGATGAAGGGCGAGTTTGGCGGACGTTCAGAGGCCGGTCGTCGTGCGGCCGTCAAAAAATTCGGCGGCAGTGCTGACAGCGAACGCGCCGTCAACTCAGGACTCACCTGGCTGCAAAAAATCCAGAAAAAGGATGGCTCGTGGAGCTTCGAAGAGGTGGGCGGTGCAGGGCAGGGCGGGTCACTGCAGGCAACTCCAATGGGAGCCACCTCGCTGGCACTGCTCACATTTCTCGGCGGAGGCCACACACACGAGATCAAGGGACAATATCAGGAAACCGTCACTCGCGGACTTAACTGGCTGCTGAGCAAGGCCGAAACCACATCATCCGGTCTCGATCTTCGCGGTACTGCTCAAGGCAATTCAGGACTATACGTTCAGGGAATTGCAACAATCTGTCTCTGCGAAGCAGCCGCTCTGGCCCCCAAAGACCGTACCCTGAAACGAGCTGCCACAAGTGCCATTCGTTTCGTCGAAAGATCTCAGGATCGTCTGGGTGGTGGCTGGCGATACACTCCCAATCAGCCCGGGGACACATCCGTAACAGGCTGGCAGATCATGGCACTGCAAAGCGCCAAAGCCAACCGTATCTCTGTCGCTGCCGACACCATGCAGGATGCTCGCTCGTTTCTTCGCTCAGTGTCCGTCGAAAATGGTGCTCGCTACGCATATATGCCCCGCGGTGGCCCTGCGGATACCATGACAGCCGTCGGATTGCTCTGCCAGATGTATATGGGCTGGCGCAGAGATCGACCGGAACTGCAGGCTGGTGTACAACACCTGGCAAACGTCGGCCCCAGTCGCGAAAACATGTACTACAACTATTACGCGACCCAGGTGCTGCATCACTGGGGCGGCGAACTTTGGGACAAATGGAATCTCAGGATGCGCGAACAACTGGTCACGACACAGATCAAGGATGGACCAGGGGCGGGCAGCTGGGATGTCACGGATCCGCACGGAAGCGGTGGCGGACGAATCTACCAGACAGCACTCAGCGTGCTGACACTGGAAGTATACTACCGCCATCTGCCCATGTACCGCAGGCTGGACGAAGCAGCTGAAAAGGACGCCAAAACGGCGCAGGAATGACCGTGTCTGCTGATCACGAATTTCGTCCGAATGTCATAATCGCAATGTCGTCGTTTTGAGGTCGACCGTTGGCATGCCGGCGGACATCGGTAAGCAGATCACGCCCCAGCTGGGCTGAGTTTCCGACACCTTTTGCCACAAACTCCAGCACCTTTTCAGTCGTGTATAACGCTCCGTCCGGAGCCATCGCCTCGTCAACTCCGTCCGTCCGCAGCAAAAATAAATCGCCAGGCTCAATCTGTCGTTCCACAACGTCATATCCATAGTCTTCAAAAATTCCAATCGGAATGCCGATCTGTCCTCCAGCAAAGTCTTCAACAGTCCCGTCACTGCGACGCACAAGCGGCGGATAGTGGCCGGCATTCACCATCGAAATCCGATTTGACTGTAGATCCACCACGGCCAGCGTGTAGGTCACAAATCGACCGGCCACCATATTGTGACACATGTGCCGATTGATACGACTGATGGCCACTGCCACGTCATCCGTAAAGCTCATCGTATTCTGCACAACACTGGCAACTCGAGACATAATCAGCGCACCGGGCACACCCTTGCCAGCCACATCGCCAAATGACACACAGATTTTGTGCTCGCCAATCATGAAGCAGTCGTAGTAGTCACCGCCAACTGCCTGAGCCGCGTCATATGAGGCAAAGAAATACCAGCCCGGTACCTCCGGCAAAACTTCCGGCAACAGTGCTTTCTGCACCGACCGGGCTATCTTCATTTCTTCATCCTGCTTCTGCTTCTCAAGATGACTTTTCAGCAACCGCACATTCTCATACGCATTGGCCGCCTGACTGGCCACAGCCATCAGCAATTCCAGGTCTTCATCAGTGAAACGCTTCATCGGGTTCTGCGTGTCAAGATTGATAACCCCAAATGCATTCCCCTGCAGGTCCAGCATCGGCACGCACATCATCGAGTGCAGTTTCAGACTCGAAATTGACTCGCTGGCACTGAACCGAGCATCATTGGCAGCATCCGCAGACAGAATCCCAATCCGTTCATCCAGCACTTTCATCAAAATGGTGCGACTCAGCCGCACAGTTTCGTCATCACCTTCCGCTCGCCGTTTCTGAGCTACCGGCACCAGTCGCTCTGATCCAGGCAGCCGAACCTGAATGGAGCCTCGATCGGCCTGCGGAAAAATATCGAACAGCACATCCAGGATTCGCGGAGCGATCTCGGTAAGTTCGACCTGCCCGGCCAGCGACTGATTGATCTTCAGAATGCCGCGAAGCTTCTCTTCAGGTCGAACTTCAAAGACCCCAAACCCACGTGCAGCCGAGCTGCCCATGATGGTGGCTGAACTGTTGTCGTCAAGCTCAAATCCTCCGGATGTCGCTGCCACTGGCTCAGGCACCGACCCGTCAGCTTCAAAACGCAGACGCACCGGCCCCAGCTTGATCCGATCATTATGCTGCAGCGGCGCTGCGCTGCGTTCTTTCAGTTCCAGCAGCTTGCTGTTCACTGCTGTCCTGTTGGCAGCCCCCAGACACTCAATAAAATATTGCCCGCCCTGCTCAACAATCTGAGCGTGCCGCCGCGACACCTGCGCATTGTCCACCTGGATAGCGCAATCGGGACCGCGACCAAGAATGGCTGGAAACTTTGTCAGTTCGAACGAGTTCTCTTCGTTCAGCAGCACTACGATCCTTGGCATCTCACAATCCTCCAGCCGACAGACCACCGAATATTGACTCTACGTTTCCGCGCAGCACCTGTTTTCCAAGATCCACTGCTCGCTCAACACTCCAGCCTCGACCACCCACAAAGTCCTCTGCCAGCACCTTCGCCAGAATGCGACGATACATGGCAAATTTGGGCAATGCAAATTCCAGCTTGTACATGTCGCTGTAGTAGCCGATCTGCTTTGTCGCCGGAACCGCCTGCAGACGAGCCCGCGTATCACGCTCGATGTAGACCGGAATATTCGAATACCACCAGTGGCCGCAGGTAATCACGTTCGGAAAAATCCAGGCGAAACTCACCAGTTCCTGATTGCTGGTCTCAGCCAGCACCGACACCGGAAACACAACCCCCGGAAATGCGTTGAACAGTTCGCGGTACTGCACCAGTGACACGCGAGAATCAAACAAATCCTGGCCCTGATAAACACCCTGCTCGTAAACCCGTCGGTTCACACCAATCATCAGATCAAATGGCAACTGGTGCTGATCACAGAATTCCGCCAGCATCCAAAACACAAACTGACTCAGCCGCGACTGTTCTTCCCCCGTCAGCTCGGCTCCGGAAAAGGCCTTCGACACCAGTCCACTTGCCACCACCGCCGATACAGACGCCGGCGCGAATGACGGCGGCAGCGAAATTGCACAGGCCCGCGCATTTCCCGCCACAAAATGATCAAACAGACGCCCCACTGCATCACGCAGTGATGGAGCATCAGTAACGGAAATTCCTGTGGCCCCCTGCAAACGCTGTTGCACAGTCGGTTTCGCCAGATGGAATACCAGGTCGTCCGTCCGCAGACAGGGCACGTAAAACGATGTGTCAAAACCCTGCAGCCGATCATCGAAATCATTCGTCAAATACACCTGATCAAGACCAGACTGCTGCAGCACCTGCTGCTCCCAGTCCGGCGCTGACATACACTTCAGCGATGCATCGTAGAGTGATTCCCAGTTGGCTTCCGTAATACGATCCGCCTCGAACCCAAACAACTGCTGACTCATCTCCAGCAGCCAGCTGTACTGAGCTGTATTCTCCAGCCGCTGCAGCCACGGAACCAGCCGGCGAACCTTTTCTCGCGGATCCAGGCCCGGCTCCTCAATCTGCTCCTTCGCAAGGCCGGCAGAATGAGCCAGCTCAGTGTAGTAGTGATAGCCAAGAATATCGGCCAGAGTCCGCGAAGCGGCCTGATGCGGATTGATGTGAGTATGCGGATCAATCAGCCGCAGCGACTGCAGTGGCTGAAGAATTTCCTGAACCGGACACACGGACATGAATGCAAACTTCCGAATC
>JBJTPZ010000104.1:0-1707 GCA_046075365.1 Planctomycetaceae bacterium | reverse complement strand
TTCCAATCTCAGGGGGAAAATCCCTCAATAACACTGAAGTCGGCCGGTTTGAGTTTCACGGGGGTGGGGAAAATGCCGATGGTGAACATGGATGAGGGTGTTGATGAGGTGGGGTTTTGTCAAGGACGACACAGCGATGGGGCGACTTCTGCGAGCGTTGGCAGCCTGGCTGCCTTTAGCTTTGGGGGCTGCGGTTTCGGGGCAGGAACCGGCGGTGGATCAGGCGACGGTTGAGGGCATCAATCGAGCGATCTCGCACATCAGCGAGCCGACAGCGGAGCTGCGTCTAGAGCAGGGACACTCCAAGGTTGTGCTGTTCAAGCAGAATGTCTCGCGCGCTTCGATCGCCGATCCCAGTATTATCGAGACGACACCTTTCACCACGCGGGAGCTTGAACTGATTGGCAAGGCGCCTGGTCGCACGACAGTTTCAGTCTGGCTGGGTGATGAGAATGCGGAAGAGTTGTTCAGTTTTGTGGTGCATGTGACGCCGCAGGCCAGAGATCTGTCTGTGCGCGACACGGAGATTCGGAAGCTGGAGCAGCAGGTTTCACGGCTGTTTCCGAACAGCTTCATTCGGCTGATTCCGGTTGCTGACAAGATCATCGTGAAGGGGCAGGCGAAGGATGCGGAAGAGGCTTCGCAAATCATGTCGTTTTTGCGTCGCGGCGGGCACTCCAGCAATATGAACGGTACGGGAACATCTGCCACTGGCACTGCCGACACCGCGTTGGCGAACATGGATGAGATTAACCTCGACTCGGTCGCCAACGCGATGACGATTATTAATCTGATCCGGGTACCGGGTGAGCATCAGGTGATGCTGAAGGTTCGCATCGCGGAGCTGAAGCGTTCGGCAGTGAGGAAGTTTGGTGCCAACCTGGATGCCGAGGTGAGTGACTTTATTTTTGGTGCTGGTGGTGCTGGTGGCAACGCAGTAATTAGTGGTACCTTCTCTGAGAACAGTTTCAAGCTTTCGCTGGAGGCACTCGAGCAGCACAAGGTGGCGAAGATTTTGGCAGAGCCGACACTGGTGACAATCAGCGGCCGCGCAGCCACGTTTATCTCAGGCGGCGAATTTGCGGTTCCAACGGTCGTGGGGGTAGAAGGAGTGCAGGCTGCGTCAACCCAGTTTAAGGGTTACGGAACCATGCTGACGTTTACCCCGACGGTTTTGGATAAGGACCGAATTCGCCTGCAGGTGAATCCACAGTTCAGCACTCTGAACACTGCAACATCGGTGAACGGCATCTTCGGGATGGACACGCGATCAGCCAGTACAACCGTAGAGTTGCGAGAGGGGCAGGTGCTGGCAATCGCCGGGCTTACTCAATCTCAGCAAAACGGCGGAACCAGCCGAATTCCAGGACTGGGGAACATTCCGATTCTGGGTCTGCTGGGGGCATCAAATTCTGCCGGTACGGATGAAGTAGAACTGCTGGTGATTGTCAGCCCGGAGATAGTGCATGCGGTTGACGCCAGCGAAGTGCCGCAGCTGCTGCCGGGAGTCAATGTGACAGAGCCAACTGAAGTGGACTTCTATCTGCGGAACCGCATCGAGGGACGGCCGGGGCATCACCACCGAGCAACGGTTTGGCCGAATTACCGCGATCAGCTGCTGCATCCGAATCTGTATTTCAACAGTTACGAGAACAGTGCTCGCTATTTTTCCACTGGCAAGGTCGGTTTTTCGCAGTGACGGCCGGG
>JBJTPZ010000103.1:0-10428 GCA_046075365.1 Planctomycetaceae bacterium | reverse complement strand
CATCAGACTGCCACGAGGCGAATACACGAGATCAATGTACTGCGAATACAGCGCGTTGCCCGTTCCGCCCCCGGTCAGCGTCGACGACGGACGCCAGGCATCCGGAATCCGCGAACCATCCAGATCAATCACAGTCCCCTCGGGCAATGATGCCGGCTCGCCCGGCAGAATCCGCGGTGCCAGCTGGATCTCATAGTTCTCCGGACCACCCGACTCAAAGGCCTGCGATCGCTCAACCTGGTTGTCTCCGGGGTCACGGTAGGGAATGCCCAGCACCAGGATCTGAAAGGTAGAGGGCGGCTTTGTCACATCGATCAGTCGAGTATTAATCGGATACCAGCTGCCGCCAGGACCCTGCGGTATTCGAATGCGCATGCCGTCAAATAACAGGCCCCGTCGCTTCAGCTCCCACCAAGCGGCATCTTCCCCCACCACCATCCAGACATTCCGCGGATCATCCGCGAAACCATCCTCGTTAATGTCCACATTACCGCCACCAGTGTTCGTGCGACCGTCCAGCTCCGGATCCCAGCGTCTCAAATGTACCACACCGTCACTCCACGATTCCGAAGGATCAATATAAACCATGGAACTGACGGTACGCGGATTGTTCGTGTCCAGAAACAAACGCACTCCGCGAGGAGCACGGGCGTAAATGGCACGGTCCCTGGCACCGGCAAGGAATGACTGAATCTGAGCCGCAGCCGCTGTGACGCGATCCCCGTCCCGAGTAAACCGGACGGTCATCAGTGTCATTGTCAGCAACACCACCAAAATCCCGACCACAATCAGGATCTCAATCAGCGTGTAACCACCCCGCAGACGCTCAGACCGCAGCAGACGATCGCGCTTCATCGACGAGCTCCTGCAGAACGATTGCGATTGGTGATGTTGTCCGTGAACGAATCACGAACAGAACCCACACTGGATTTCAACTGAGCCAGATTGCCGAAATTGCCGCCACTGTCGTCCGTCGGTTCCAGCAGACCCAGTTCTTCATCAGCACCCGCAGAGATCACCAAAGGAGTATGCCAGGTGTCAGGAGTGTGATAGTTGGTTTCATTGAACTCCGTCGCAAACACAGGCTTCCCATTCGTCCCGTTCAATCGCTCCAGCTCACTATACAGCCGACCCACCGGATCATCCGGATCCGTCAGCAGCAGATCACGTGGCAAAGCACCGTTCGGCAGCGTCAAAGGAGGCGGTGACAGGCCGCGAATCAACAAACCGGCCGTCTCACGCTCCAGCCCGCCAATTGCCCGCACATCTGTGGGATCCGCCGGATCCGTCAGATCCGGCTGAAACGGAGTCGGCGGATTCATGTCGATCAGGCGAGTCGGCCAGCGGTAAAACCGCAGCGGCTGCCCCCACGCATCAATAAACTCGGGCAATCCGTCTTCGTCCGTGTCAGCCACCTCACGCTCATTGAAGCGATCATTGTCCACTGCACCAACACCATACGAAGCCGCTGCCGTCAGCGCAAAATACAGCAGCTCGGCACTTTCAGTCGCCTTGTCGTGCTTTGCCCAGTTGCTGGTCACACGACCCAGCACCTGAGCATCCGTGGGATTTGGTGTGCCTTCCGCGATGAGCTGATCGCGAGCATACGGGGCAGCGATGGCAATGAACACACTGTCAGCCATGCCAGGCACTTTTGATGGGTCCTTTGCATGCTCTTCAATATAACGCTCAGCCATCCGCTGCGGAAATTCAAAACGAAATGATCGTTTCTTCGCCAGAATCTCGATCACTTCATCCCGCACACCATGAATGTTCTGCTGCGCCAGCTTCAGCCTGACAATGTTGGCAGCGGCGTCGGCTCGAGCACCCTTGAAGGCACGATTGAACGCATCTATTCGCTGCTGCAACACCCCGTCAATCTTCCGAATCGTCGCAGCCGTCGCCTCAGACTCCGCCTGCGTCGTCAGACCGTACATCACAGAAAATGTCAGACTCATCAGAATGGCAATGATGCCAATGACGATCATCAGCTCCACAAGCGTAAACGCTCGGCGATCTGCTCCGGTTGTCCGAAAAGATGTCATACTGAACACCAGCATCCGGAAAGAAAACACAACAACCGACACCCACAAAACACGTCATCAGGGAGCCAGCTGACCACCAGAGAAATTCGTGATATTGTCCAGCTCAGGCTGACGATTTCCATCGTTCTTCAGCGTCTCGCTGTCCTTGAAGACCCCGCCCGTTCCATAAATACCGTCACGGCCCGGAGAAATGATCTGATAACCATTGTTGTTGTGAGCCTGCGGCGGAGCTGATGTCTTCAGGTACACGGACTGCAGATCCTTTGCATTGGCAGGACCGCCGAAGACGTCGAAATCATCCTGAGCAGACAGACCGGAACCTGCTGCATTTGTACGCTTGTAGTTGCGGCCCTGGCTGGACAGATAGAGATACGGAGTCGTCTGGCCAGGCAGACCATCCATGTACTCCAGCAATCCATCATTATCCACATCCGTAAACCGCTCGTTCGCAAACTCAAAGAACGGACCTTCACGATTGGTGCCGGCAGCCTGCCATGGACTGCGAGGATCCTTCGAGAAGCCAATCACTGTGGGCGGATCAGATGCCGTAACCTCAAGCCCGCCCAGAAAAAACACCAGACACTCAGCACCATTCAGATGCAGGTCCTTCGAACCATTCGCCAGTCCACCGTTCGTATCAAAATTGAACTGCGGCCAGATCGCTCGCACTTTGGATCGGTCGGCTGCCGGCCACTTTGAGGCATCACCGGCCGGAGGAATGTAGAGGCTGCTGGGAGGTTCCACGTTGTAGACAGATTTGAACTTGGCGATGGCGCTGTCCAGCTGAGTAATGTCGCTGGTGACCTGAGCCACCTGCGCCCGTGCTCGAGCACCCGCTATCGCCGGCAAAATCAAGGCCATCAAAATGGCGATAATCACAATCGCCACCAACAGCTCAATCAGCGAAAAACCGCCCCGCGCCGATTCGCGATCAGATACCGAATTCGCCGAAATCCGCCGTCGCATCGCTGGCTCCCACTCAAACTCACTCTCGCTCTCAAACAATCTCACACCACTTCCCGTAACTCGGGCTTTCCAGCCCGAGCTACTTTTTCCAGTTCCCGACCCCAAAACCGCATCAGGACAGGTCGTTCAGCAGCTTAATCAGCGGCATGAACAGAGCAATCACGATGAAACCCACGATCAAACCGAGCACCACCACCATGATCGGTTCCAGCAAACTCACCAGAGCCTCAACACGAACTTCCACCTCTTCGTCGTAGACGTCCGCTACCTTGTACAACATGTCGTCCAATGCACCCGTCTCTTCACCCACGTCCACCATGTTCACAACCATGTCGTCCACAATCCGCGATTCCTTCAAAGGCACCGAAATCGTCTCGCCCTCGCGAATCGCCGAATAAATATTGTCAAAAGCTCGCACAAAGACCGCGTTGCCGGCCGTATCGCGAGCAATCAGCAGGGCTTCGAGAATTGGTACACCCGAAGCAATCAGTGTCCCCAGCGTTCTGGTCACGCGCGCAATGGTGCCAATGTGCAAAATCTTCCCGATCAGCGGGATACGTAACGCCAGCCAGTCCATCACGTAGGCCCCCGTCTTGTTCTTCTTCACAATCTTGACGAAGAGCCAGAAGCCGATCGGAGTAATAAACAGCATGTACCAGTAGTTCAGCATCCAGTCCGAAATGTCAATCAAAAACACCGTCACACCCGGCAGCTCCACGCCGAACCCAAGGAAAATCTCTTTGAACTTCGGAATAATCCAGATCATGATGAACGACACAATCGCCACAGCCACGGTGATCACCGCCGCCGGGTAAATCATCGCACCCACAATCTTGCGTTTCAGCGACTGAGCCTTCTCTTTGAATTCCGCCAGACGCTGCAGAATCACTTCCAAAGCACCGCCAGCCTCACCCGCCTTCACCATGTTCACATACAGGTTGTCAAACGCCTTCGGCTGCTTCGCCATCGCCTCAGACAGCGTATTGCCACCCTCAATGTCCTCAATCACGTCCATCAACGCGTTCTTCAGCGCTCCCGGACGACTTTGACCCTCAAGAATTCGCAGACTTCGCAACACCGGCAGACCAGCGTCCTGCAAAGTGGAAAGCTGGCGAGTAAACGTGCAGAGAATCTTCGGTTTCACACCGCCGATCGTAAACGCCTTGCCCGGCTTCTTGCCGCCGCCAGCCGCCTTCGCCGCACCCTTCTTCGCGTCCTTTTTCTTCTTCTCTTTTTCCTTGATCTTCGTGACGTAGAAGCCCTTCTCACGAATCATCGTCTGCGCTTCCGCTTCAGACGATGCTTCAATGGTGTCCTTCACTTCCAGACCGGACTTGTCCATTGCTTCGTAAGTAAAAGTCGCCATTACGCACTCCCCGGATCAACTCACACCGCAAACAGCGTGCCAGAGCAGCCACACAGCCGCCGCCACACACCGCTGCTATCCCACAGCACCGCTTCTGTACCCCAAATCACCACCCGAACCACCGACAGTCTACAAAGAACTGCCCCGAAGATCACGGCCCCGGTCAATTCCCCCTGTTCAATTCTGCTGCAGCAAAATTGCTCAGACTGCCAGCAAACAACTCACTCCACGTCCTCCAGAACCGTCTCACGAACCACTTCGTCAATCGTCGTCAACCCGTCAAAAATCAGCTTCAAACCGGCTTCTCGCAAGGTTGACATGCCTTGCTGGCGAGCCACCACGCGGATGTCGTCCGCCGATGACTCGGCCGCCACCGCATCCCGAATCTCATCCGAAATATGCATCAGCTCGTACAGTCCAATACGGCCCTTGTAGCCGGAATTGTTGCAGCGAGCACACCCTTTGCCGTAGTAGAATTTGTACTTGCGAGCCGTTGCGAGCGGCAACTGCAACTCCAGCAACAGCTCGTCAGACGGCGAAAACTGCGTGCGACACTCAGAACAAATACGCCGCACCAGTCGCTGAGCCAAAATGCCTTCCACCGTGGCCGTAATCAGAAACGCCGGTACCCCCATGTCGCGCAGTCGAGTAATTGCGGACGGAGCATCGTTGGTGTGCAGCGTGCTGAATACCAGGTGGCCCGTCAGCGAACTCTGTACCGCAATTTCCGCCGTCTCGTAGTCTCGAATCTCACCCACCAGGATCTTGTCCGGGTCGTGACGCAGAATCGCTCGCAATACGTTCGCAAACGTGACCCCCACCTCCGGATTCACCGGCACCTGCACAATGCCCTCAATGTCATACTCAATCGGGTCCTCGCTGGTAATGATCTTCGTTTCCGTGTCGTTCAGCTCGTTCAATGCCGAATACAGCGTGGTTGTCTTGCCGGAACCCGTGGGACCCGTCACCAGAATAATTCCGTTGGGCCGCTTCAGCAGTCCGCGGAACTTGCCCAGCGTCACCGGATCCATCCCGATTTTGTTCAGGTCGAGCGCCACGACGGTCCGGTCCAGCACTCGCATTACCACCGCTTCGCCAAACAGCGTGGGCAGCACGCTGACTCGCAGGTCCACGTTGTTGCCGCCCACGTTCAGCTCAATACGACCGTCCTGCGGCAAACGACGCTCGGCAATGTCCAGGTTCGACATCACCTTGATACGGCTGACAATGGCGTTTGCCAGGTGTCGCGGCGGCGGCACCATTTCATACAGCACCCCGTCAGCCTTCACTCGGATCTTGAACTCGTCCTCAAACGGCTCAAAGTGAATGTCGCTGGCCTGGTCACGAATCGCCAGCAGCATCACCATGTTCAGCAGCTTCTTGATCGGCTGCGAATCGGACATTTCGTCGGCACTGGCCAGGTCGTAGCCGCGGATCCGCTTCTCGGAATCCTCGTCCGTCGACAGCTGCTCAATAACGTCCTCAATGCTCTCTTCCCGGTCAGCGTAATACCGCACAATCGCGGCTTCCACATCCGCCTGCGATGAAACAGCTCCGCGAATTTCATGGCCCAGAAAGTTGCGCAGATCGTCCAGTACACCCACGTTCTGCGGATCGGCCATCGCCACCGTCAGCACGTTGTTCTTAATCGAAACCGGCATGATCCGATACATCTCGGCCATCGGCTGAGGCACAATCTCGAGCACCTGCGGGGGAATGTTGGTCTCTTCAAGGTTGATGACCGGCATGCCCCACTGGTCCGCCAGCGCCTCAGTCACCTGCCGCTGATTGACCAGCCCCATGCGGACCGCTACCTGCCCGATCGGCTGCCCGGGACTTTGCTTCTGCTCTTCCAGAATGTCCCACAGCTGGTCGTCGTTGATGTAGCCGAGATCGACGAGGATCTGTCCGAGTTTGCGTTGTGCCATGGAGAAACAACCGGGCTGAAAGAGAAATCAGGGAACCAGCACCAACCGCCAGAAACGTCCGCGCACCACCAGTACTTATTCGTCGTCGTCTTCGTCCGTCTCTTCATCAAACACGCCGCGCTTGGCACGCTCAATGCGAGCCCTGAGTTCGCCGGGGTTATTGGACTTAAACAACACGTCCTTCTCGTCGCAAATGCCGTTCTTCCAAAGATTGAACAGCGAATCGTCCAGCAAAATCATCCCGAACTTGCGGCCGGTCTGAATCGAACTGTTGATACGAAACGTCTTGCCCTCGCGGATCAGATTGGCGATGGCAGGAGTCACCACAAGCATCTCATAGGCCGCCACCAGACCCTTGGGCTTGCGCGGCAGCAGCGCCTGACTAAGAATTCCGATAATGGCGTTGGCCAGCTGAGTCCTGATCTGCTCCTGCTGGTTCGTCGGGAACACGTCGATAATACGGTCGACCGTACCCTGAGCACCGGTGGTGTGCAAAGTACCAAAGACCACGTGACCGGTTTCCGCCGCCGTGATCGCCGCGGAAATCGTTTCCAGGTCTCGCATTTCCCCCACCAGAATCACGTCCGGGTCCATTCGCAGAGCACGTCTGAGCGCCTCAGGGAAGGACGGCACGTCCACTCCGATCTCACGCTGATTAATCGTGGAATGCTGGTGCTGGTGGTAATACTCAATCGGGTCCTCCAGCGTGATGATGTGATGATCCATGTTGTAGTTCATCCAGTTGATCATCGACGCCAGACTGGTGGTCTTGCCGGAACCCGTCGGTCCGGTGACCAGGAACAGCCCGCGAGGCCTTTGGATGAGGTCTCGTACGACCGACGGCAACCCCAGCTGCTCGAACGTCAGAAACTCGTTCGGAATTCGTCGCAGCACCATGCCAATCATGCCGCGCTGCTTGAACACCGCCACGCGAAACCGCGCTTTGTCGCCGAAAGCAAAACCAAAGTCAGTCCCGCCCCGCTCCTGCAGCTCCTGCTGATTTCGCTCAGGACAGATACTTTTCATCAGGTTCGTGGTGTCGTCAGCACTCAGCTCACGAGTCTCCAGCTTGACCATGCGACCGCCCGATCGCACCACCGGCGGCTGCCCCACCGTAATGTGCAGGTCGCTGACACGCTCACGCACCACCATCTCAAGCAGCTTGTCGATCTGAAAGTTTCTGACCGCACCCGTTGACATGTTTGTTTTCGCCCCGCTGAAAGAATCCCGGTCCCAAACTTACCGAACAGCAAACAAACGCCGCAGATCCATGCCCCGACTAATGCCCGCCCTTCGACAGCTTGTACACCTCAGCCAATGTTGTCAGGCCGGCAAATGCCTTGTCCTTGGCGTCTTCCACCAGAGTCTTCATGCCCAGCAGACGCGCCTGACGACGAATGTTCTGAGCAGGCTCGGAATTGAACGCCATTTCCCGCAGTGTCGTGTTCATCGTCATCAGCTCAAACACCGCCCGACGACCCTTGTATCCCGTGTGCTTGCAGTGACTGCAGCCACGACCACGCACCCACTGGCCGTCTGAGACTTCGTCCGGAGTAATATTGAAGACTTCAATTTCTTCAGGAGTCGGCTGGTAGGGCTCTTTGCACTTCGGACAGACCACGCGGACCAGTCGCTGTGCCATCACGGCCATCAGCGAACAGGCCACCAGGAACGGCTGCACACCCATGTCGATCAGGCGAGTAATGGCGCCAGGAGCATCGTTGGTGTGCAAAGTACTGAATACCAGGTGCCCCGTGAGCGACGCCTGAATCGCCATTTCACCCGTTTCCGTGTCGCGAATTTCACCCACCAGAATCGCGTTGGGAGCCTGTCGCAGCATCGCTTTAATAATGCGGGCAAAGTCGAGACCAATGCTGTGCTTCACCTCGACCTGATTGATCCCCGGCAGGTAATACTCAACAGGGTCCTCGGCCGTGATGATCTTGCGGTCCGGTCGGTTCAGTTCCCCCAATGCCGAATACAAGGTCGTCGTCTTGCCGGAACCCGTCGGACCCGTCACCAGAAAAATCCCGTTCGGACGGCGAATAATGTTCTGGAATGTGCGGTAATTGTCGTCGCTGAACCCCAGATTGCGAATCCCGATCTTGATGTTGTCGCGGTCCAGAATTCGCATCACCACCGCCTGACCATGATTGGTCGGCAGGATCGAAACTCGCAGGTCAAATTCCTTGGCGCCGGCACGAGTCTTAATACGGCCGTCCTGCGGACGACGCTTCTCTGCAATGTCCATCCGCGCCATGATCTTGAAACGCGAAATCAAAGCACCCAGCAGTCGCTTCGGCGGACTGTCTCGCTCAAGCAAAACACCGTCAATCCGGTACCGAATGCGAACCCGGTCCTCAAACGGCTCAATGTGAATGTCACTGGCACGCTCACGCACCGCTTCCGAAATGATCAGGTTCGCCAGACGAATGATCGGAGCACTTTCGTCTTCGTCACCCTTCAGTGCCGCCGCTGCTTCCACATCGGTGAAGTCGATCTGCGTCTCAGTGAACTCGGAAATCATCGAGTCCACAGATTCGGTTTCAGACTGCCCGTAGTGACGATTGATCGCCGCCGTGATGGATTCCAAAGGAGCCATCACGGTGCGAATGTCACGGTTCAGCACAAACCGCAGCTTGTCCAGAACTTCAATGTTGTTGGGGTTGTTCATCGCAATCACGACCGAATCACCGTCGGATTCAATCGGGATCACCAGATTTTCACGAGCCAGCGATTCGGTCACCAGCTCGATGACACTGTGCGGTATCTGCCGCCCCTCAAGCTCGATGTAGTCGTAGCCGAACTCTTCAGCCTGAGCACGGCCGAGATCTCCGCCCGAGATGTAGCCCAGGCGGACCAGGGCGTCCTCTGGAGTAATCCCCAGATTGGCCGCCATGCTGCGAGCTTCTTCAAGCTGCGACTCGCCGATAGTCCCGTCGTCGACAAATCGCTCCAGCCAGTCACGCATTCCACAACTCCAGCGCCAGCGAAGTTTCAGCCCGATCTCAGACAGCTCTGGTACAACAAATCAGATCTGTCCGAAAATCGTCATTTTTCGACATAAACCCGCAATCACACACAAACACACCCGCCAGAAACGACGGATCCGACACACACCGACGGTTACAGCCGGCCAAAGACAACCAACACCCGCTGCCGTTCTTCGGCAAAATCCGGTGTTTTCGGCAGAGCTTGCGCAGTCGATGACAGTCCTTTTTTCGAAAAAATCCGAAACTGTTCATTGAAACGGGAAGATTGGTAAATATCAAGCAAAATCCGGTGCGAGGCCCCGGGGATTTGCCCAGGGGAGGCAGAATGCGGGGAAAATTCGTGGGAAATTCAAAACCCGCCCAGCCAGGTGCCCCCCAAGGTGCCACCCGCCAGCCCCCCACCCGCTGCCCGCGAACTCCTCAGCCCCTCCCACACACACACGCGGTTCGAGCTGAAATCGAGTACGAGTACGAACACGAACACGAAAAACGCAAAAACATTATCCCCCCAAAACCGCACCTCGTACTCGTACTCAGTCCGCCCTGGCGGACGGTACTCGTACTCGTACTCGAAAAACGCCACTAACAACTGCCCTTCGTGGCTTCGCGGCTTCGCGCCTTCGCGTGAACCCAAACCGCCCGCCAACCACCATTCCTCCCCTCGCCCCCGTGAAACGGGGGAGATGGGTCGGGGGTGAGGGGGCCAGCCACCCTGGAATTCTCCAGCTCAGACCGTCAAAACCATCCGCGCTTTCCACCACAGTGCTCGGGCTGGAAAGCCCGAGCTACGAAGTCGCCCATTTTCACTGCGGGGACTTCGGGCGGTGGAAGGGCCGTGCCCTCTGCCGTGCCCCTGCGTTGTGCGCAGGTCAACACTGTCATTTGATTCCCGGCGGAAACTGGGATTGGGAATGACAAATTCGCCAGACACCAAATCCCACGGTGAACAATCCCAATAACAGCATCAGGAGGCTCGCGCCGACATCCTCTGCGGTCCGCATGATTACCCAGGCCGGCAAATCCCAAACCGATAGGGAGGAGGCCGATCAGCGCACACAGTGTACCATGAATCGCGATGTTGGGACGCCGCCTGTCGAAACAGGCGGCACAATATGCGCGCTGGCTCCAAC
>JBJTPZ010000102.1:0-3856 GCA_046075365.1 Planctomycetaceae bacterium | reverse complement strand
GTCGACGACAGTCGCGAGAGCATATACCCCTGATGCGTATCCTTGTCGATACCAACGTTCTGCTGAGATCTGCTGAGCCGGGTCACGCCCACTTTCAGTTTAGTGTAGAGGCGATCGATCTGCTCCGAAGTCACGGACACGGCCTGGTGATTGTGCCACAAATCCTTTACGAGTATTGGTCGGTAGCCACTCGTCCGCGGCAAGCAGGCGCATGACGCGCGATTGGCTGCTGCCGCCCAGCGTCACCTCATTACTCATGTGTTGATTTTCAACACCAACGCTGCCAGTATTTCGTTTGCAGGTCCTGCATTGCGGACAGTCTGGGTTCCCGTGACGGGTCTCATCAACGACTGAACTCAAACACTCACCGACGCTGACCAAACTCGACAAGTTCGCCATACTGCCGGCAATAGACGGATGGCCACTTGTTCCCGTTTTCCGGACTGACGGTCCTTCCCGCAGAGAAACGTCCGACGCACGCACCGATGGATCAGATGAAACGCCTGAATCTCAACCGCCACACAAATCTCCGTTCTCTTCACTCGCGGAATCGTTCGGATCCTTGCTCATTCAATGAGACGCATTTCCCATAGCCTGCACTTTCTGACATCTCTGTAACAGCCTGAGCTGCAGGGCTGTCGCCGGAAATTGGTCTACGCAGCCACGGGGGTCCTCCGTAAGAATGGTTTTTCCACAAACGATTCTCTCTCCGAAGGAGCACCCCGATGGCTGCATGGACGCTGCCCGCAATAAACTGGACTGGTTTGAGTTTGTCACGACTGCTCTGGACCGACGCAGTCGTAAGTACTTCTTCAACATCATTCTCGGAATGATCCTGATGTGGACGGCGGACCGTTTCCAGTTGGCTCCTGCCAGTGATGTCGGCCAGGACTGGCTGGAACTGACAGGGGCTTCCGCTCGCGGCAACGCAGCGGGAGCGGGTCCGCGGAACGACCGCCGAAGTCGTCCTCTGCCAGCGACGGGCAGTACTGGCTCAGCACGTCCTCCAGCGTCCGGCACAACTCGAGCCGCCAGCACAATCGCAACACCAGCAGTGGGATGCTTCGGTAGTTCAGTCGAGGGACAGTTTTGCGGAACCTGTGGTGGTCTCGAGTATTGCTGACGATGAATGTGAAAAAACGATCGGTGGTTCCGGGGAGAGTGCTTGACAGTGCGAATTGGGATCGCGATTATCGCCAGCATTGGTGATCCGTTTGACTCGCCAGGCCCCCAGGTAACTCTTTGTCTCACGAAGGTCAGCCAAAAACGACTGCGACTGTGTTTGCAGGCTTGTCTTTCCAGCATGGCTTGCGGAACCACTGTCGCCAGCTTTCACGTCAGTCTTCGTTCAAATCACTGAAATCGATCTGTAGTCAACTGATCTTTCGACTTGCGTGCAGCGAAAACGGGCTCGACAGCGGAGAAAAATTCACATGCCATCGCTCGACGGCGTCATCCACTCCGATCCAGAGATTTTGCACGGCGTAACCGTGTTCTGCGGGACTCGAGTGCCTGTGCGATTGCTGTTTGAGTACCTTGAGTCCGGTGACACGATCGAAGATTTTCTGTTCCAGTTCCCGGCAGTGACACGGGGGCAGGTTTCAGCAGTTCTGGACTCAGCAATGAATGCCGTTGTGGCAAATGCGACTACTTTTTGACGAACAAATTCCGATCTCTGTCATCGATCACTTTCCGGGTTTTACCTGCAAGACAGTACATGGACATCGGATGGTCTGGTGTGAAGAACGGAGAGTTGCTGCGACGGGCTGCCGGCGTGTGCGACGTGTTTGTGACACTGGATCGCAGCCTGCAGCATCAGCAGAAGATCTCCTCGTTACGTTTTGGCATCGTTTTGGTTCGATGCAGGTCAGCTCGTGTCGCTGACCTTCTGCCGCTTGTCCCGGCCATTGTTTCGGCAGCCAAAAGTGTGCCGGCTGGTACACTTGTAATCGCCGAGGCATGACTGACAGTCCAGTGCGGATCAAACGCAGGCTCGGCCGGATTCGCGGGCGAAATCCGCCGGATCCGCTCTCTGGGCACACGCCAATTCGCTGCCACCGTGGGACCTCTGCCTGCCGCTCGCAGTGGGAGCGGGTCCGCCGAACGACCGTCGAAGTCGTCCTCTGCCAGCGATGGGCAGTACTGGCTCAGTACATTCTCCGGGGTTCGCCGAAATTCGAACTGCCAGCACAATCGCAAAACAAGCAAGGGCTGAGGCTGCACTGCGTGCGAGGGGAAGGCTTGCGGCATCTGGGGTGGGTGAGCTACAGGGCGGGGGCGACCTGCGATTGCCCAGTGGGAACGGGACGGAAATGCGAAATTGCGATGACGGTACCGAGGCTCGGAAGGATATGGCAAAATCGATCGCTCACTTCCGCGAAATTGCTTGACATTGCGAATGACGATCGTGAGATTTTGGTCCGGGATCGCTGGTTGCGTTCAATATCCAGCCAACCACTTGTCAGGCACTCATGTCAACCGACTTTGTTGTCAGCACTCGCAGTAATGGTGTGGCGGTCATGAAGTCAGGATGACTGGCGTCCATGCAATGCTGGTGCTGGATTCCTTCTCGCGATGATTCCGCTCTGTTTCAGATCGAGGCTGGTGACCTCCGGAATGTGTATCGAACAGCATGTGCCTGGATTTCCATGCGTGCCGTTTGTCGCGGTGGCACATGAAGGCGAGCACTGATACCGCTCAGGCAAATCGATTGGGGTGCGTTTTTTGGTGCTGGTTGCTGTTGAGATTCTGTAGGTTGATTCTCTGCTCGATGCCTCGCATTTCCCAGGTGACCACCTGACAGCCGTACCCGGTGCCGACGAAGGTCGTTTTCAAGGATTTACCAGAGCCGTGAACATGGAAATTGTCAGCATGATTCGTGAATTTGTGGGGGGCCTGGCACGCACCGAATACGGGAAGGAGAAAGTAGCTGCATCGAACGCTGTTCCGCCCGAGACCATCGCCGCTGTGGAAGAACAACTTGGCTTCAGGTTGCCAGCCACACTTTCCCGAATCTACACCGAGATTGCAAATGGCGGTATTGGGCCGGGATATGGGATATTCCCTGTCCATAGTGAGCCTGAGACAAACGATCTCGTTGATATGTTCCGCTACTGCCTTGAGGGCAATGGGTCGATTCCAAACTGGAACTGGCCCGGCACACTGTTGCCTTTTGTATCGCACGGTTGTGGGATCTACGAATGCATTGATTGCTCCGTGCCCGAGTATCCGGTGCATATTCACAACCCAGATTACCTTGATGACTCAGGCTTTCACTCGTCTCTGGCACCTCTGGCCTCAACAATTGAAGGCCGACTTGTTGCGTGGGTTATAAACGAGGATCTGATTGCTGCTGCGAAGTCTCGATTCGGAACTGCATGTCTGAGTTGACGGAGGGCAGGAAGGACCGGCGAGCCTGATCAATGTTCGGCAGCAGGTAAACGCCCGGTTATTAAGTGAGCAGAGACTCTCAGCAGAGTGGATTGACGCCGTGAAGGCTCAGTTGTAGACATTCCTCAAGTGATAACCCGGGGCGATGTGAGAGTCCGAGGGGGGGCAAGAGTTGCGGGGGAATTGAGGGCCCGGTGGCGGGTTTGATGGTGATGTCGCGATTGCTGCGGCGGCAGAGAGTCTCAGATCTCGCGTGTCGTCGGAAGTGGTTACCAGCGTTGGCGTTGTGTTGCGGGCAGTGCGCTGACTGCAGGTCCGGCTGAGTCTCAAAACCCGGCGGGCGGTGGATTTCGATTTTGCTGAAACGGCTGGAGGGCAGACGTTTCCCAGCATGATTGCCGGTTTTTGGTTGTCGTGGGAGTATCGGGTAGTCGCCTTCGCAGGAGGCGTCAGGATGTCTTAAAAA
>JBJTPZ010000101.1:0-1802 GCA_046075365.1 Planctomycetaceae bacterium | reverse complement strand
CCTTTGCGATTCCTGCGATTTTGCGACTGCTGCGATTTCTGCGATTCAAGCCACCTGCGACACGCGCAGCGTGGCGCGAGTTTGAAAATTGGAACCCTGCACTGCGCGCTGGTCCGTGCCACCGGCAGGTTCGGCGAGTATCGGACGATTCGGAATGTGCTGCGTCAGCGGCTGCAACACTCTGGCTTGCCGTGCAATCCGTAGCGCATTTGATCGTGAATTGCCGTGCGGACGATCAACTCAGCTGCACCGACGCCACAAGCTGCAGCGCCTGCTGGTCGGCGGTCAGGTCGCCGGCAACTGCTTTCAGCGAAATCTCTGGCAGATTGCAGCGTGGCCGTCGTTCCTGTGGGACTGGAAATTGACCTCCAGACCACGGCAAGGGGCGTCGGAACCGGAGCGGTCGACGGTGCGGCACTGCAACGGCGTGCCAGCAGCTTGCTCTTGCCGGGACGGCGCGCCACAATCAGCGCCAGACCAGGTTTTCGCCGAGCGTTCGCGCAGGCCACCTGAACACTGTCGGTGTTGAACATCACGTTGGAAAATTCTTCTCTCATGACTGTCAGCACCTCGGTTCCGCGGATCGCCTGATTGCCTTCAACAACGGCGAACACTTCACGGGAGACGTTGACGCTTTCCTGGGCTGCAGCCGAACGCTTTGCCATAAATCTGAACTTCGATCTGACTTCTGGTGCCCGGCTGTTGACCGGAAAACTGAAACAGAGTCGTTTCCATTCGACCACGAAGAGTGCGTCCGTGCTGCTCCTGAATTACGCTGAGAACTATGAATCCGCATTCCCGTTGGCAAATCAACGTCGCTCTGCAGGCACCAGGCTTCCAAGCAGATCCCTTGTCAGGGAACGCCCCGGGACTTGCCTTAATTCGGCCGATTTTACCGCGTGATGGCTTGTGATCGTCCTTCAGGCGAGCAAAATGGCAGCCTGGGATGGGTGGGGACTTTTTTGTTTCTGTGGGTCTTTTGCGTGTCGGTGATGTTCAATGGCGTCTTCGTCTTCAGAGTTTGACCCGACGTTGCTGCAAGCTATCTCTCAGCGGAGGCTGGTGCCGTTTGTCGGAGCCGGCGTGAGTGTGGGTGTCAATAAACCCAGAGCGAAGAAAAAATTCCTGACGTGGACTGAGTTGCTAACCAAGCTCGCTCTGACTCTCAGCTCAAAAAAGAAATCAGCCCCTGCAAAATTTGTGAAGGCAGCGGTCGAGGCTAAGGAGTGGTCGATGGCCGCGGAGACCGCGCTGACCCACCTTGGAAAATCCGACTTTACGCGGTGTGTGGTGGATGCTGTGTCGGTTCCGAGAGATTGCTGGGATCTTTCACTCCCGAAAGCGATTTGGAAACTCAATCCGCGTGTCGTGGTAACTACGAATTACGATCATGTACTTCATTCGTCTGCCGAGCAAACAAATCCATTGCTTGTCCGCAACAATTGTTTCAACGAGTTGCGGACTCTTTTTTCTTCATCTGAAAGTCGTCCAGCCGTCTGGCATCTGCATGGTCACATGGACACGCAGGAATCACTGATACTGGCGCCGTCCCAATACCAGCCACTGTACTCAGCATTAGGTAACTCTCAAAGTGAATTCAATGCTGCAGCTCTTAAGCTGCAGGAACTGTTTTCAGATAAGCCGATTTTATTTATCGGGTTCAGCATGACTGATGGCTATGTGCTGGACGCCATCACGAAGGCCATGACTACCTTCAGAGGCAACACGGAACAGCGATGGGCTCTGCTGAAGGAAGGTGAACACGAAGAGGAACATCTCTGGCGTCGCTTCGGCGTTCAGGT
>JBJTPZ010000100.1:0-13846 GCA_046075365.1 Planctomycetaceae bacterium | reverse complement strand
AGAAAAGATCCAAACAATGATTAAGAATTTCCTGAGTGACGAAGCTGGCGTGATTGTGTCAGCTGAAATCGTGCTGGTAGCAACTATCCTGGTTCTGGGCATGATCGTGGGCCTGGGCGAACTGCAGAGTGCAATCGTTGGCGAACTGAGCGACGTTGCGACAGCATTCGGCAACGTCGACCAGAGCTACAGCACATCTGGTTGGGTTTCCTACAAGGCCAGCGGCGGAATCAAGTCCCGCACCTACGGTTCAGCTTACTACGACGTTCCGGACGAGTGCGACTGCGACGAGAACCTGACGATCGTATGCGACGACCCAGGCGAAAAGAGCACCAACTGATTTGGTGCTGAGTTGATCCCCCCCGTGGCAAGTGAAATTGCCGCATGAAGGCAGGGCCGCAAGGCCCTGCCTTTTTTCGTATGGATCGGTGTAACCCTGAGATTTGACTGAACGAGGCTGATTTGCCGCCAGCGATACGGCAGGGTATCTTTCCGACTGATGTCTGTTTGCAGTGAACTGAACAGGTTGAAGTACGGGTCGGAGGAAATCAGCTGTGAAGATTTTTTTGTTCTGCTGTGTGGTAACTGTCCAGGCTTCGCTGGTGTGTCTGGCGCAGGAACAGGTTCCGGGTATCGGCCCCACCGGGCCCGTGCAAAAACTGCACACCGGTTTTGCCTTCACTGAAGGTCCTGCCGCTGATGCTGCCGGAAATTTTTGGTTCACGGATATCCCGAACAATCGCATCCACAAGGTGGATGCTGACGGCAAACTCAGCGTATTCGCTGAACCGGCCGGTCACTGCAACGGACTGATGCTGAACGATCAGTATCTGCTGGCCTGCGAAATGGATGGGCGACTAAAGATGTTTCGCCTTTCAGATGCTCAGCAGTTTGTGCTGGCGGCTGAATATGAAGGCAAAAGATTCAATGCTCCCAATGACCTGGTTGTCGATCAGGCGGGTGGGATTTATTTCACGGACCCGCGTTACCGTGCACCCGAACCGTGGCCGCAGGGCACTGAGGCGGTCTACTATCGCGCGGCTGATGGCAAAGTCACTCGACTGATCAGCGATCGCAAAGCTCCAAATGGAGTAATTCTGTCACCGGATGAAAAGACGCTGTATGTCATTCCCAGTATGGAAAAGCAGATGTGGGCCTATCCGGTGGAATCGCCCGGCAAACTGGGAACCGGTCGGGTGCTGGTTGAATTGCGGCAGCGTTCCGGCGAATCTGCCGGTGGCGGCGATGGACTCACCATTGACACGGCGGGAAATCTCTACATCACCTCCGGATCTGGAATTCAGGTGGTTTCACCCGCCGGGCAGATTCTGGGAATTATCACGCTGCCGGAGCAGCCGGCCAACGTCACATTCGGAGGCAAAGATCGTCGCTCTCTGATCGTGACGGCTCGTACCTCGGTCTACAGTGTTCCAACGAATGCGACCGGACACGTGTTTCCTGGAGCGGTGATCGCACTGCCTGAGCCTCAGCAGAAAGCAACGGAGACTGAGAAGAAGTAAGCGACTCGGCGACCAGGCTGATCCGGCGAGCGGAAGTGATCCGTCTCGGGTTTGCCTGTCTCTCCGTGACTTTGTGGCTCTGTGAGAGCATCAGGCTGTGGCGAGCGGTTCTGTTTGTCTTTCACAGAGACACAGAGTGCAGGAGTGAGATGGTGAAACGATGGCAATCCGGGAATTCCGGGGAGGTGTCCACCCAGGCGAGCAAAGGGAATTGGGTGTCGGGTTCGGCAGTGAATAAGCAGGAGGTTCGTTTCGACGGAGCGAAACGCGACTAACAGGGCGCTTAACACCGTTTCACCGTCGCAGGGCAAGAGACTCACGGATCAGCATAGAGCGGATGCGGGGTCTGCCGGCAGGACGTGGGCGGGCCCGTTCGCTGACCCTGCGGGCTCCCTTTTGTGCCGGGGAGTCTGCGATTCAGTAGAATGCGGTGGCCAGTTTGCGGCGGTAATCGGATGCCAGTTTCGACTTAGGCCCCATCACAGTCAGCAGGCCCACCATGGCCTCTTTGGCCTGAGTTCCCAGACCGCCACGATCCTGGCGGACCAGTTCCAGCAGCAATTCGCAGGCTTCTTCGAATCGACTGTCTGCGCCCAGGGCTTCTGCGAGCTGCAGTTTTGCCCGCAGATCGTTCGGATTTGCTTCCAAAGCCAGTTTCGCCGCCATCACACCACCGGAATCCTCCACCTGGCTTCGTAACTCAAGCTGTTCCTTCAGCACCTCCGCCTCAGGTTCAAGATATCCTCGCTTCTGCAGCTCTTCAAGAATCTCACATGACTCCTGATCGCGGTTAAGTTCCAGCAGGACTCGTGCGTGGGCGATTCTGAAGGTTGCCTCTGCTGGCTCCAGCTCACTGGCTTTGCGATATTCAAGCTCAGCGTCCGCGACCCTGCCCTCCGACTCACACTGCTGACCCTTCTCCCACGCTTCTGCTGCCGGTGATGGCAAAAACTCCTGCAGCCATGCTCGCAGCTGTGTCTCCTGCTTGAGTCCGGCAAAATGACTGACCGGCTGACCGCCCGACATGGCGACCACGAATGGAATGGACTGCACGCCGAAAGCCCCGGCAATCTCCGGCAACTGATCCACGTTGACCTTCACCAGGCAGAAGGCTCCACGCATTTCTGTTGCAAGTTTTTCAAGGAGCGGCATCAGCTGCCGACACGGGCCACACCATTCAGCCCAGAAGTCTACGACCACTGGACGTACCTGTGACTGCTCAATCACGTCCTGACGGAATGTCTCCATCGTTGTGCTGATGATTGCCGGCTTGCCGTCGCTCATGATTTCCGTCCGTTTCGCAGATCTGCAATCGATGTTTAAAATGCCGTCCAGCAGTCAGCCCACTGGCCGAAGTTCTCTTCTACGCTGATGCGCAGCCGGCTGAGAGCCCGCTGATTTCTAAGCCCCAGTCTCTCGCATAATGTCTCAGACAGCCAGCGAGCGATCAGTTCCGCGGTCGTATTTTCCACGGGTAGAATTCGACAGTCCTCCGCGGGAAACAGCCAGCGACGATTTTCAAATCGAGCTGTCACTTCAGAACCGTCCTCTGATCGTTCCACTTGAATCTGCCTGTGCCGGTCCGGCAACAGGACTGAATGGTCCAGTTCCGCAACCAGTGCCTGCAGGCCGTCTCTGAGCGCGATGAAGTCAAATACGTAGTGATTCTCGTCCAGATCCCCTTCTATCGCCGCCTCGACCCGCCAGTTATGCCCGTGCAAACGCTCGCACACGTTACCATTGAAAGTAATGAAATGTGCAGCACTGAACACCAGGCCATCTTTGATAACTCGAACACCAAAACCTAACCTTGCCCCGCTCATCGAGCATTTCTCTCCCACAAACGTCTGTGCGTCGCAATAAAAAAGGCCAGTCTGCCGAGCAGACTGGCCAGCGATCATTCGGCCTGTTTTCTGAGATCAGCGAACTCGATTGCCAGCAGGCTGTTCAGACTGAGGCTGCTGATTGCCCTGCTCGCGAACTCGGGTTTCTGCGGCAACCACCAGCTGCTGGCCCTGTACGATCTGGCCTGGCTGGAAGTATCGACGGAAACCATGAATGCCACGAACGGTCTTCGTTGACAGCTGTTCCCAGGTCATGTTGTCTGTGCGAGTCCAGATAGCAGCCTGAGCAGACTGCTGATCAACCCGGCCGGTTCCCACCATCGTGATGAGTTCAGCGAGCACTGGATCTTTGGTGTAGTCGCTGACGCGGACAATTCGGTACTGAGCTGACGGATTCGGTTCTGCTTTGCCGTGATTCAGGCAGGCTGACGTAAACGGGACCTTCAGGGTGCGTTCAGCCGGGATGGAAAAGAATCCGCCCCCGCCCATACCCCCGCCACCCATGCCACCCATGCCGCCCATGCCACCCATGCCGCCCATGCCCCCGCCGCCCATGCCACCCATACCGCCGCCACCCATGCCGCCGCCCATGTTTTGCATGCCGCCGCCACCCATGCCTCCGCCGCCCATACCACCCATGCCGCCGCCCATGCCACCCATGCCGCCCATCCCGCCGCCGCCCATGCCACCCATGCCCATGCCACCGCCCAGCTGCTTCAGCACCTGTACGGCGACAAAGGATTTCGGCAGGTCCACAGTCAGGGTCTGGTCGGTGTTATTCGTGATGAACACGAAGCCACCCTTCGAATCATTGGCGACGAGCTTCGTTTCCAGACGACCGTCGTCCATGCCGCTGAACAGTTCAACCCGCTCAGCAGATGCGTCAAACTTTGGATTCATGACCAGCGAACGTCGGTTGCTGCCCGACTTCGGATCCGCCATCCCGGAACTTGCCGATAACAGCACTGCGGCCAGAGCGGCCAGACCGACCAACACCTTCATCGCCGACCGACGAGTACTCATCTGAAAAACTCCTGAACCACAATGGGATCCGCATTCACCCAGTCACACTGCCCCGACTACTGTAATCGGGGGACTGCGTCGTCCAGTGAAAACGGAGAGCTTTGTAAAACGTCCGGACAGTTTATCGAGGTTTTTCGGCAAGTCACAACAAAAAACCCCGCCGATCGGCAGCAAGTGGCATTTTCCGGCGGTGAATGCAGGGATGAGACCGGACCGGAAAAATCCACCGGTTTTCCCTTCCCGCAGTATTCCGGGCTCTGCGAAACATAGTCAATTTACGCGTTTTTTTCCGCCTGGGCAGTTTTTTTGCCCCCGCTGCGGGGGCCCTGGGTTCACTTTTTTAAAGCCCCCGCTGCCGTATTTTCCGCCAGGTCCGCAATCATTTCCCGAATTGACTCGGCCACGGCATCGCGCCATTTTGCCTCGCCAAATCGTTCCTGATAACCCGGACGCCGCCACGCAAAGTTGATTCCTCGTGAACTATTGACCACTGCTCCGAGGCCGTCAGGGCAGAAAGCCCCGGCTGCGTCTGCCGAGGTACCTCCCTGGCTGCCGTAGCCTGGAACCAGCAGCGGGACACGGGGCATCAGCGACCTGAGTTCCTGCAGCTGCTGTGGCCAGGTGGCTCCTGTGACCGCCCCGACATCCCCATATTCGGCTCCGTCACCGCGATATTTCTCTGAGACTCGTACTACGGCGGTCGCGACAGCCTTGTAAAGGGCGGCTCCGTCGGTGAGTCGGTCCTGAAATTCGGCGGCTCCGGGATTGCTGGTTCGTACCAGCACGTACAGGCCGGCCCCGCGTTCTCGCGCCAGGCTGGCAAAAGGTTCCAGAGTGTCCCCGCCAAGATACGGATTAATGGTCAGGGCATCGGCTGGCCATGCTGCTGCTTCCGGGTCTTCCCCCGCCAGCCAGCCTGCAGCATAGGCTTCTGCCGTGGTTCCGATGTCCCCGCGTTTTGCGTCAGCGATGACGATCAGTCCGAGCGATCGAGCTTTCCGCATGACGTTTTGCAGAGCCTGCAGTCCAGGCACTCCGTACTGTTCGAAAAAGGCGACCTGTGGCTTCACGACCGCCACATGCTCGGCGGCAAGTTCCAGTATTTCGCAGGAGAAGCGTTCGAAGCCGCGAGCAACGATCTCTTCGTGACGGCCTCCCGGTGTTTCCGCCGCCTGCCGAATCTCTGCGGGCAGCCAGTCCCAGCGGGGATCAATTCCGATGAGTGCTGGAGTTTGTTTTTGCTGGATCTGCTGGTGCAGTCGCGTGGCAAAACCTGTCATGTGCTGTTTCCAACTGAATTTGTGTCGAGCGTTCCGTGTGGACTTTGCAGGATAGGTGTCGCCGGAGGTTTGTCAAACAGGGCGCTGGTGGTTCCGGTGCGGGGTGGTTGCGTTGTTCGGATGTGAGTCAGCAGCGCGCTTTTCGGGGCCGGGCGGTTGCAGCCTGTGTACAGGACTCTAAACTGCGCAGATTCGGAGGTTTGCGAAGATGGAGGTGACGCAGTGAACAGGGATTCCGGCAGCACAGGAAGCACAGTCCGCATGCCGTGCGCTCGCATGGTGCCGATCCTGACGGGTCTCGTGCTGTGCCTCTTGTGGCCTCAGGCTTTGCAATTTGCGCGGGCACAGTCGGCTGGCGATGATTTCCCGGCTCTTGATCGCATGCCATTTTCTGATCGTCTGCGGGGTGCTGACGAAGATCTGCCGCCGCTTAATGATCGTGTGCCGCTGGATCCTTCGGACAGGTTTCCGGATCAGGATCGCCCGCTGTCACCTCAACCGGCTGATGTTCCCCCTGACACTTTGGCCGGGATTGATCGCAGTCAGCTGGACTGGACGATTCAGCGAGTCTCGGCGGTGGATCTGGAAGTGGGGCGGTCGTGGCGTTTCGAGCATGGTACGGCCGGCATGACGCCGGATGAAGAGGCGGACTATGCGGATCTGATTCGGCTGGCGATCAATCGTCGTCGTCTGATTACTGCGGGGATTCCGGATGAGATCGGTGCTGAGAGTGCCTGGCAGTCGGCATTCTATCGATACGAGCAGGTACGTCGGCAGGCGTGGGGTCAGGGCAATCTGACGCTTAGCGGTCGAGTCTCTTTGCAGCGTGATCCGTTTTCCGGTCAGGATGGCACTCTGGTTTCGCCGCTGGATCAAAGTTTCACTGCTCCCGGCCAGGCTCGTTATTCACTGCTGCAGGATCTGACGACTCACCCAGGTGAATTCACAGGGCGTCCGGTGGTGCTGTACGGCATCTTTACTCCTTCGGGCACAGTGCGGATCACTGCCAGCGGTGCACTGGAGGGAGAGGCGTCTGAGTTTGCGGTGCAGCGCGGGGCATTCCGCAGTCTGTCTCGTCCTGGTTCGATTGCGGTTGTCGATGCGACTGGATTCCGCAGTGCGGCTCAGCCGGACACTTCGACGGCGTGGCCTGTGACACCGCGACGTGACCTGCCGGTGTTGCTGAAGGGCTGGTTTGTTAAGCTGTGGGGGACCAGTCCATTGATTTTTGCCGAATCCCTGAAGGTGTTGTCCCCGATTCCCTGGCGGTCTGAGATTCTCGACAACGTGGTGAATCGCCGGCGACTGACTTCGGATGAAAGCTGGCTGTATCATGAGACGCTGCGTCAGCTGCAGGTGACCAGTTTGCCGGCTCAGCGTGAGCTGGCAGCAGAGCAGCAGCTGGCGCGTATGCAGCAGCTGCGTTCCGAGCTGCAGCTGCGGATTGTGGCGGACCGTCAGTCACTGGAAGAACAGTATCAGCGGGAGCGAGCGGGCGGTGCTGCAGCTGAGGACTGTCAGCGACGACTTGACGAGGGGCTGAGGCGACTGCAGCGCCAACTGAATGCTCGCGATGCGCGTTTCGCGGGCTGGCTGAAGCAGCCGTCGCGTTTTCCTCTGTTTGTGGACATCTTCCAGAATCCGGATTACTGGCAGGGCCGTCTGCTGACACTGCGAGGACATGTCCGTCGCGTGATGACTCATGCCGGTGATCCACAGTTGTTTCAGGGTCAGCCACTGCACGAGCTGTGGCTGTTCACGGAAGACAGTCAGCACATCCCGACAGTCGTGGTCTGTCCGACGCTGCCCCGGGATTTTCCGGCAGGCGCAGAGGTGATTGATTCCGTGCAGGTTACGGGCTGTTTTTTCAAAACGTATGTGTATCGAGCGCAAAGTGAGACGCGAGTGGCACCATTGCTGCTGGCGGGTCACATTGAGTGGACCCCGACAGCCTCGCAGGTGCTCAGCCTGGTTCGTGACGGTGATCTTCCGGCTGACTCGCCCCTTGCTGCTCAGGCGCGTCAGAAAGACTCGGAGCGTCCTGGGGATCTGCTGGTGCTGCTGACGGCCGTGCTGGCTGTGCTGGTGGCGATGACGGTGTGGTCGCGAGTGCAGCGGGATCGGCGCGAACGGCAGCGAGTGCTGCGGCTGGTGGACGAGCCGGCAACTTTTCGTCAGAATTAGCGGGTGGCTCACGGAATCTGCAACCAGGAATTCATGGCGGGATCGGGAATTGTGTCTGCAGCAATAAATGGTGATGACGCCGAAGTCATAGCGGGTGTTACGGGGCGTCGTGCCAGGCTGGTGGTGCTGATCAGTGGCGGTGGCACCACGCTGCTCAACTTTCTGGACCAGATGCGGTCCGGGCAGTTACCGGTGGAAATCCCGCTGGTGATTTCCAGTCAGCGTAATTGTCGTGGAGTGGAGCGAGCGGCGGCAGCAGGGCTGGCCGTTGAGGTCTTGCGGCCTCGTGATTTTCCCGGTTCGGCGGAATTCAGTGCGGCCGTTTTTGCTGCCGTCCGGCAGGTGCAGGCCGACTTTGTTGTACTGGCCGGATTTCTCAGCCTGCTGCAGATTCCGGACGACTTTCATTTGCGAGTGCTGAACATTCATCCGTCGCTGATTCCGGCGTTCTGCGGGCATGGTCAGTACGGGCATCACGTGCACGAAGCCGCGATTGCTCGCGGAGTGCGTATCAGCGGCTGCACCGTGCATTTTGCCGACAATCAGTACGACCATGGTCCGATTATTCTGCAGCGATCTGTGGATGTACCGGATCATTGCACTCCTGATCAGCTTGCAGGACTGGTGTTTGAGCAGGAGAAGCTGGCTTATCCCGAAGCGATCCGTCGTGTCATTTCGGGGCGGCTGCGGGTGCGTCACGGGCGAACCTTCCTGCTGCCCTCGGAATCGGCAGCATGCCAGTGAGGCAGCAGTCCGGAAGATTTGCGGTGTTGCGGCACGACCATCCTTTTCTGCACTGGGACCTGCTGCTGGAGGATGGTGCAGAAGCTGCCACCTGGCGACTTTTGCGACAGCCGGTGGCTGGCGAGCCGATTGCTGCTGAGCCACTGGCACCGCATCGACTGCTGTACCTGAGCTATGCAGGAGCGGTCTCAGGGGGCCGGGGTCATGTCAGTCCGCTGGCAACCGGCAGCTGGCAGCAACTGGCTGCCGGGAATCTGTCAGGCGAATTTGCGGGTCTGCAGCAGCAACTGCTGCAGATCAGGCTGGATGGCTGGCGACATTTTGCAGCTGCAGAACTGCGGTGTACTGCCGACAATCGCTGCTTTTGGATATTCGCAGGTGCGAATGATCAGCGATTGATACCCACATAAAAGCTGAAGATCTGTTCGCGGTCGGCAGGCTGGGTCGTGATCGGAAACGCAAAGTCGAAGGCCAGTGGTACCGGTCCCATCTGCGGAATTGTCAGACGCAGACCAAAACCCGCGGTCGCGCGAAATTCGGAAAGCGTGACTTCATCGTCCACAGAACCGAAGTCTGAAAAGGCGACGGCACTGATCATGTCATCGGCGGTCAGAGGCAGTCGATATTCAACCGTACCCAGTGCCTGGAACGTACCGCCCAGAGAAAATCCGGTGGGATCGCGGGGAGTTACGCCGCGGAAGCGGAAGCCGCGAAAGGACTGGAATCCCCCGGCATAGTAACGTTCAAAGACAGGTGTGTCATCACCGGCCCAGCCCAGAGCACCAGCCAGCGTCAGTACCTGCCGACCACTGCCGTCCGGGCGACTGTGCAGCGTGAAGTACTGTCGAAATTCTGTATCAACCTTCGGGAAGTTGAATTCATTGAAAGCTTGTTCGTATCCCACATCGAAGTAATGGCCTTCGGTGGGGAGCATGGCCGAGTCACGAGTGTCATGTGTGACCGAAATACGACCGGTGGACAGAAAATTGTGACCGACCCACTGTTGTACAATCGTCGGAATCGGGGCTCGCAGGTTACGCATTTCGACGTCCTCCAGACGAAGAGCCACGGCCCCTGACCATTCCGGTGTGAATTGACGACCCACGGACACTCGACCGCCCACGCGGTCTTCCGTCCAGTCCGAGTAGAATCGGTTGAAATAAAATCCACCGACTGACAGGCTGTAGTCTGTGTACATGAAATAGGGGTCGGTCCATGTCAGCGCATAGCGACTGACCATGTTGCCGGGTGCTGCTTCAGCACGGAAACGCTGGCCTCCGCCGCGCCAGGCTCGACCTTCCAGAATGTCCGCAAAAGTTGTGGGGGGGCGAAACAGGTCAAAGTTGGATTCGTCCCAAACGAAGTTGCCGACAAGGCCCGAGTTGCTGTTGACGCCTGCACCAAACATCAGGCGACCGGTGCGACCTTCCGTGGCGTTCACGTTAATGTCCACCCAGCCTGGGGGAATATCACGGAACTGATTGCGATAGGGACTCTCGTTGATCATCTGGTCTTCGCGTGAAGGTGGGTCAATGTCGGAACCTTCATCGGCGGGCGACTGAGCTCGAATGATGGGACCATCCAGCAGCTCCGGATCTCCTGCGGATACGACGGCGGGAGAATCATCAGCAGAGGTGAACAGCAGTCGCGGGTCCGCCGGGCGAAATGTGGACTGTCGTGGAAGTCGCAGCAGGTCAGCCGAGGCGTTGGCGTCTGTCGCAGTCTGATTCTGCAGCGTTGTGCCCGCCAGAGTGGCTGTGGTGAAGTTGTCTGTGTTTTGCAGGATGTGGTCGAGGGATTTCTGTCCAGGTGCAGTGACAGGAGCGTGTGACGTCGCAGGCTCGACTGCAGCTTCAACCTCGGCTGCCGCATCGACAGTATTCGGTCTTTCCGAGTCCTGACTGGCCGCGGAATCCGCAGTCCGATCTGAGTTGCTGGCGGGATACAGTTCGGAGTAATCACCGATCTCGCCGCGGCGGGCGGTGTCGCTGGCCGACTGATCGACTGCCTGCAAAAAGGACTCGGTCCAGTCATCCAGCTGGCCGGGATTCTGGCCGCGGAAGGAGGCTGCCACCGAAGCGAAGCTGGTCTGTTCCGGGTCCACCGGCACGGGCTCAAACACAATCCCCTGTTCAAAGAGGCCGCTGCCGGCCAGCCGCGACTTGCCGCGGCGAATTCGGCGGGGGTCAGCGAGGTCACCGGGCTGAACCTGAATACGGTCCAGCACCACGGTGTGCTTCGTATGCGGACTGTCGCCCTCATAATTCACATTGATGTCACGAATGTAACGCGGCCGATCTTCGTCGATTTCAAAGACCAGATCCACAACCCCTGGCGTTTCAGTGAAGTGTGGAACTGGGTTGACGGAGGCAAAGTAGTGGCCCATGTCACCGTAATAGCCCAGCATCCGCTGTACATCTTTGGACAGCTGCCACGAGTTGAACTTCTGACCCACGACCTGTTTGGAGTCTTCCTTGAGTCGTGATGTCTGAACGACTTCGTTGCCTTCATAGGTGATACTGCGAACGGTGTAACGCATGCCCTCTTTGACTGTGTAGAGCAGTTCAACATCGGACTTGTCAGGTGAGAACCGTGGTTCCCCGGTCACTTCGACATCGAAGAAGCCAACTCCGCGATAGTAAGCCTTTAGTGCCTCAATATCGGCCGGCATGGTGTCCGGATTGTAGTGGCCACCCCAGAACAAAAAGGCTTCTTTGGAAACGAGGTTCTTGCGGAGCAGCCCATCGCTCCAGAAGACGTTACCTGTGAAGTTGCGTTCCTTGACCTGGACCTTCGGACCTTCGGTGATTTTGAAGATGACTTCCCGGTCACCAGGTTTCCCGCCTTTCAGCAGTTTCACTTCGACAAAATAATAACCTTTGTCCTTGTATTCCTGCTCAATGCGGCGGACTGCTTCCTGGTTAGCCACGTAGTCGAACGGGCTGCCGACTTTCAGCCCGGTCCAGGCTTCCAGGTGTTTGAGCTTCACTTTCTTGTTGCCGATGTACTGCACTCGCTGCACAATCGGGCGTTCCTTCACCTCGAACACGAGGACATAACCGTTGGGAGTTTCGTCGATGCGTTCCTGGACATCGAAGAACCAGCGGGTATTCAGCAGCGAGCGTTTGTCTTCACGGAGCTGGCGTTCGGTCACGGGACGCTGTGGCTGCGACTGGATCTTCTGCAGAATGACAGCCTCGGGAATCGTTTCATTGCCCTCGATCCGCACGTCGTAGACGATTCGCCCGGCTTCTTCACTGAGCTCCGGCGACTGTTCTGTCAGAGCGGAATCCTGGACCGGTGCCTGGGCTGAGATCCTGGCGGGCAGCAGCAGCTGCAGACCCAAAATCAGTGTCGCTGCGACGTACATTCCCGCGGAACGGGGGGCCGTTCGTTGACAGTGCGGAAGTATCGAGGCTCGATCCGCCATTCAGCGACTCGTTGCCACAATCATCCGCAAAAATCGCGGAAAAGGTGGCTTGTGAGGGAAACAAATGTTAAGCGGATCGCCGGCTGGCGAGCCACAGACCCGCACAGCATTGCACATTTCACGATTTTGACTCAAGGTCAATTCAGAAAAGTCGCTGCGGGGGCGGGTCTGAAGCCGATGGCGGATGCCGGACAGTCAGCTAAACCCGTCTTGTGCATTACAATACATGCAGAAATGCGGTGATTGGCCGCGCAGGACTTGTGGCGTTGTTTTGCAGGCTGCGGCGGGCTGGGTTGTTCGGGGTGTTTGCGGCGTTCGGCCTGTGTGTAAGTAATCAGCGTCGCAAGCTGCCGTGCTAATCGCGACCCTGCTGGCCGAAGCCAAGTTTGCCCAGCCAGCGACGACTGCTTGTCCGCGGCTGTGTCTCTGTCGGACGCACCAGCGTCCCGTCACTGTTCAGTACAAAACCGACCTGCCGTGCCAGCACGTCGATCAACTGACGGGACTGCTGCAGATTATTCTTTTCCCGAGTCAGTCGAGCTCGTTCAAATGCCAGCTCAAGCTCGCCCAGCCGAGTGAGGTTGTCTGAGCGTCGCAGTGAGCTTTCGATCAGAGCTGCGAGGTCCTGAGGAAGCTCTCGCTGCATCGTTCGCAGCTGGTCCATTGTCAGCAGATTCAGGCGGGTTTCTTCCCGGCAGCGCAATCGATAGATCAGCCGCGCCATCAGCGATTCTCGCTGGTGCAGCAAAGCTCGCAGCTCTTCCGGAGACATCTTTTCGAGTTCGGACTGGTGTGGAATTTCCGTCATCACCAGATCGTCACTGGGTGAAAAATCTGCCGGGACATATCCGCCTTGGGCTGGTGAAAACACAGCATCACGCATGCCGGTGGGCGGTGCCGGTTCGGAAGGCAGTTCAATCGGCAGATCTGCCAGATAGCCGGCTTCCGATTTGCGTTCGACCTCGTCAAACAGTTCCTGCCGAATCTCTTCCCAGCTTCTGGACAGGTTTCTCGCCGCAGGACCTGCGGGTTCACGCTGTCCGGCTTTAGTCGCGGCTGGTTCCACGGCAGGCCTGACACTGGTTTTTGCTGAAATCTCCGCTGCGGAATCTGCTGTGTGCGACGTAGCTGTGCGGGACGTAAAAGCAGTGCCGGAGCGTTCCGACTGCAGCATCTTCTCGGCCACTTCCTGCAGCAGATCGTTCAGCTGTGAATGCAGGGCAGTGCCAAGCTGTTCAAAGTGTTCATTCAGCTGTAGTTTCAGTTCTGCGGCGATCAGCTGAGCTGTTGCGGCAGACTGCAGCCGATCACGGGTTTCCGGCAATTCAGGGATGGCGGATACCGGGGGTTCGGCTGAAACCTGCGCATTCCAGAGGCCTGGGCAGGATCCTGGTGTTTCCGGAATTTGCACCTCAGACCCCAGTCCGGATTCGCAGATGACCTGAAACAGCAGTTGTTCAGCAGTCATTTTGCGAGATAAGGCAGGGGCGATGGGAGTTGCTGGCGGAGCTTTGGTAGTGTCGGAAGCTGCACTGCTGCGTCCTTTGCGACGACTGCGAGTTTTCAAAGTCTGTTCGAGCAGCTTTCCCTGACTATCCACGAGGGGCGAGGCCGTTTCCTGCATTTGGTCAAGTGAGCGAGCTGTGCGACGCCCCGAACCGGAGCCCGCGGAAGTGTCAGCCACATCGGATCCCGCTGCTGCAGATGAGTCCTGAGTTTTCGTGCGATCTGCTCGTGTCATTTTGTCGCCAGCCGGGGTGAGTTCGCGGATTTCACGGTCAGATTTCAGAAAACCTGAATCCATGAAATCCCTGGCGGACT
>JBJTPZ010000099.1:0-4458 GCA_046075365.1 Planctomycetaceae bacterium | reverse complement strand
TTATTTGCCTTGCTGTGCCTGTTTCAGCCACTCGCTGACTGCGGTGGCGTCGAGCGGTTCGCCCTGGGGTGTGACTGGAGCGTGCAGCTGCAGAGACCGGGGGGCGACCAGTGATGCAACGTGAACAACATCTCCGACATCGCGGAGGATGCCGGGGACCATGTCGGCCAGTCGCTGGCCAGCGTATGGCTGGTCTGAAACGAAGGTGCTGAGCAGTCCGGTGATGTCGGCTCCGACAAGACGCTCGTCGATGGCAACTGCCGCAAGTGCGGCGAAGCTGCCGGTGCCACTGGCAACCAGTTCGACTGAGCCGCACAGAGATTCGCGAGTCAGCAGGCTGGCAGTCAGCCGGATGTCTCGGACCCACTGGCCGCACAGGGGGCGCCCCAGCCACAGTGACCATTCGGCCGAGTTATGGTCGGGGGCTCGTCCAATTCGGTCGCCGGCAACTTCGGTGCTTCCGGTGGCTCGCAATTCCAGCACTGCCCAGCCTTTGCCGGCGGCTTCCGCCAGTTGTTGCTGTTCGCGAACCCACGGACTGTCGCTGCCCTGCCCGCTGGCGATGACTGTCAGGCGGCCGGCTGCAGATTTCGGGCGACGTCCGGTGAGCTTCAGCTGCAGTCCGGCTTCGGGCTGCAGCTGAAGCTGAAACAGTCCGTCGTTGCCGGCGGTCAGCTGTCCTGTACCGCTGCCGGGCTCAGTTCCTCCCAGCAGTCTCTCCAGACGTCGTCGCACTTCGGCTGCGGGCAGGTTTTGGCGATGCTGCAGCAGGCTGCGAGCTTCTCGGGCAGCGAACTGCGGCAGTGTCAGCCATTCGTCCGGGCGAGTCGTACCGGGATAGCAGCGGAGCGTTTCGGGCTCTTCGAGGGAAATTGTCGGCTCAGAAATCGGCTGTCCGTCGCCCTGCCCTTTCAGGTGCAGCGTCATGAAACCGTACATGGCTTCACGCATGGGTTGGTTATAGTCATGCGGAGACTCAACGACTGTGTGTCGCGGAAGATCCTGCTGGTTGTAGAGTGAGAAGATGGGGCGGGCCGCGCTGATGGACTTTGCGGCTTCGCCAACCGAGAACTGAAAGGCGTCCTGAGTGGCGCTGATGATCAGCAGAGCACGGGGTGCTGTGAGTGCAAGGATGCGAGATTCTTCCGTGGCGGCCAGTGCCCCGGGAACAACTTCACACATACAGCAGGCGGCGCCGAGGTAGGCCTGATAGGTTCCAACGGAGCAGACTGGCGCGACGGCTTTGAATCGTTCGTCCCAGGCACCGGCGTACATGGACTGATTGCCGCCGCCGCTGGCTCCGGTAATGCCAATCCGCTGTGCATCAACTTCCGGGCGAGATATCAGGTAGTCAACAGCACGGCCGTTTTCATAGACCTGAATGCCGCTGAGCGGGCGACCGACAGGGAACAGGGTGGCTGCGGTCATCTCACCATGGTACTCACCCAGCTGTTTTCCGATGGCTCGCTCACCGGCACCGAATGCGTCCACTGCCAGCACAAAGAAACCCAGTCGTGCGAGGCCGGCACAGCGAGCCTGTACGTGGGGGTCCTGTTTGGCGCCAGCCCAGTGACCATGCACGCACAGTACAGCCGGCAGTCGTCCTGGCAGTTTCGGGACCCAGGCATTGGCGGTCATGAAGACGCCCGGCAGTGTCTGAAACACGATTTTCTCAATGCGATATTCAGGGCGATCGAGAGTTTCGAGAATTCGCGGTTCCAGCGGGGCGTGTTCCTTCGGGAATCCGCCCCACGCAAGTTCCAGCTGCTGACGCAGCAGCAGTCGCTGAGCCTGCCAGGTGGCGAGGTCCGCCGGCGGAGCATCCTGTTTTCGCAATTCGGCAGCAGTCTGACGAACAAAATTCAAAAACGGCTTATCGGCCGGAGTCTGTGCATGGGCTGCAGTGAACCCCAGTGCGGTCAGCAGCGGCAGGAAAAAGAGTGAGATTGTGAGGTGGCGCGTGATGACGAGGCGGGGTGCGGTCATGAGTTCTGTTCCTTGCTGACCGGTGGGCGATTGAACTGGCAGTCCTGTAATCTGACAGAATGACTGCAGCGGGGAAAGTGACCGCGCGGGTTTCTGCATCAATCAGGAGGAGCCGTTTGTTTGTGGAGGCGAGCAGGCACTGACAGATGATGCCGTCTGGGCAATCGCGAGGCAGAAGAGAAGATGCAGGTTGGAGGGGGAGGAGGGGCAGAACTCGGGCTGGAAAGCCCGAGCTACGGGAGGGGGTGTGTAATTCGTCAGTGCTGGCGGCGCAGGCTATTGTGGGCCCGGCCAGAGAATCAGGCGACCTGTGGAGTCGGCAGAGATCAGGCGTCCTGCGGGGCCTGTACAGATGGCTGAGATGCGACCTTCGTGGGACTGTCCAATCGGGTTTTCAAGCTGCACTCCCCACCAGATCTTCAGGCGTTCCGCAGCAGCTTCGGCCGTGCCGGCGGAGGAATCCGGTGCATTCAGAGCCGGCAGCAGCCACGTGTTGATGCGGGCATCTCCGCCACCAGTCAGCAGGCGATTGCGGGCAGGATCCAGGGTCAGGGCCGTGATACCGCCGGGCTGATCACTGCCGGAGTTTGCAGGAATCCGCTCGTTCTCCGGATCATCCTGCAGTACGGCAACCAGCGTGGCCTGCTGGTCCCGCAGCTGCCACACGCAGGCGGCACTGAGCAGAGCAGAGTCTGCGGCACGAAACGCGATTCCGCCCGCGGCCAGAATCGTGCCGTCAGCAGACCACGTCAGGTCATTAAAGCGGCAGTCAAGCTGATCGGGCATTGGCAGGGGAAGTTCCTGCAGGGACAAGGCGGCGACCGAAGCCTCAGGCTGCTGAGTTTTACTCAGCCAGCACTTTACCCGACCCTGCTGCAAAGCGGCAAAGCCCTGACCATGCGGCTGCCAGGCGACTCTGCTGGCAAACTTCAGAATGCCGAAATCGGCGGCCCATGCCGGTGGCGGATCGGCAATGGCCGGCAGCTGCTGCAGTGATTTGGGCAGTGAGCCAGGCTGATGCTGCCAGAGACGAATGTCGCCGGACTGATCACAGCTGAGGAAACGCAGATCGCCGGTGTGCGGGCTGAAGCGGGCTTCGGCGAGTGTTCCTGGATGCATCTCAGATGTTGGCAGGCGGAACAGCGTACGGCCGCGTGTGTCTGAATCTGCTCGCACATCAAAGACTCGCAAAGCATCACTGACCGTGAGTACATAAGCGGAGTCACTGGACATGTCGGCCGTGAGTCGTCCGCTGGAGTGCGTGCGGAACCGGGCGATGGCCTGTCCGGTTGTCAGATCCCACAACAGTGTCTCGCGACCAGCGGCCGTGGCTACCTGCAGTGACGGCCCTGCTGTTCCCCGCAGAGCTGCCTTTGTTGCTGTCTGCTGTTCGTTCGTCAGTTGCAGTGACTGGTGTGGTTTCCAGTCTGTCGCAGCATACAGCGTCAGCCGGCCTCGCTGCATCAGCAGCAGCTGCCCGCCATCATCACTCCACGATACCGTTGTCTGCAGCGGCAGCGTGCTGTCGGCTTCCGTCAGCAGTCGGTCCTGCAGCAGTTGTACCAGGCTGCCCGCTGCAGAGCGGATGGAAATCTGCAGGCGAGCCGGGGCAAAGTTGTCTGGATCTGTATTTGCCGTGTTCTGTTGTTGAGAACTTTCACGTGCCGCAGTGACAGCCTCCGGCTGCAGGTCGACGACAGCGAACTGACTGCGGTCAGCATTTGGTTCCAAAGCCAGAATCTGCGACCCTTTAAGCAGGACATCTGCGGCTTCGAGTCGCTCGCCCGTGATTTTCCACGACCTGACGGTACCGTCGTAGCCGGCAGTGATCAGGGTATTTTCATCCTGAAAGAATGCAGCGGTAATTTGGTCTTCGCGGTGAGATCGCTGCAGGTCCAGCAGGCGCCCATCGGCCAGATTCCACAGCAGCAGCTGCCCCTGACGGCAGCCAGCAGCGACAAGTTTCGCGTCGGGCGACAGCGCCACCGATGAAATTCGTAAAGCATTGTTTTCGTTCGCAGGAAATTTCCCAGCCTGCAGTGTGCGCAGAGGTGTCGGTGCTACGGAAGAGCTGAAGTCAGCGGTCCGCCAGACCAGCACCTGCGGCAAAAGACCGGAATCAGGCTCGCCCGGTCTGCGAAGTACTGCGCCGCCTGCGACGACATGAGTGCCATCCGCTGATGCAGCAAAACCGCCGCCCCCGGAGCCGGTGATAAGTCGGCATTTTTCCTGTCCGATACCATCTGCATCGGGCTGAGCATCCCAGACACAGATGACTCCCATGTTCTCTGCACTCAGCAGCAGACCATTTGGCAGAAAACGCAAAGCAGTGATGTTCGAGTTGTGGCCTTCCGTAAGGTAGCCAGTGACGTTTGCGGTGGATGCTGAGTCGGTGGATTCTCGGAGCGGATCGGGACGACTGCTGACCGAGAGTACGGGCTGGCCCTGTGAGTCGAGGATGTGTGCTGCGAG
>JBJTPZ010000098.1:0-4434 GCA_046075365.1 Planctomycetaceae bacterium | reverse complement strand
CGAAACACGCCCACTGCCCACCGCCCTTCGCGGCTTCGCGGCTTCGCGGCTTCGCGTGAGCCTCACCCCCTTTACCCTCCCCACCTTTGCGATTCATCCGTGACAATCCGTGTTCATCCGTGGCAAAAAAAAACGCCCCTGCCCACGCCTCAATCCGTGGCAAAACGCCGCCTCACCCGCTCCCCGCCTTTCCCCCTCGCGGCTTCGCGGCTTCGCGGCTTCGCGGCTTCGCGGCTTCGCGTGAGACCCAGCTGCCCCGCGACTCACTGGCCACTGGCCACTGCCACTGGCCAACTCCCCCTCTAATCCCGCCGCACCTGTTCCACCGCGGCCCAAAAGCCCTCGTCGCCACGATTGCCTCGCGCCGCCGACTGGCCGGTGCCGGATGACCGGGCGGCAACTGTGCCGACCATCGCCGGTTCCCGCACCGCTGACTCACCCGCCGGCACAAGCTTCAGCAGGGCGGCCGCTTCCTGCAGATCCTTCCCGGCAATCACCTCCGCCGCCTGCTCCATCGTGTCGCTCAATGCATCCGACAGCTCTTCCGAACGATGAATGGCCGCTTCCATTTCTGCACCCAGCAACGAGATTTCTTCGGGGCGCACGCCGCTCAGAATGGATGACGTCAGCGCGTTCATGCTGGTCAGAAATTCCCGCGTCGCCTCCGATTCACCCCGCTGCAGCTCCAGTGCCTTCAGACGCACTATGTAACGTTCCCAGCGGTTGATCGTGTCCAGGCACTTCAAATGGCCTCCAATCAGCAGCCGAAACTGGCCCTGATCGTCCAGATCCCACGCCCGCCGCGCCAGTGTCGCGTAATCATCCGCCTGCTTTTGCAGCTTCTGCACAAAGCGCTGGATCCGCATCGTGCCCTGGCGGACTCGGGACTTGATCTCTGCCTCACGCTCTTCACGACTGCGAAAAAATCCAAAAAATGACATGGCCTGGCTCCTGCTGTGAAAGATTGAGGGTCAATAAAAATCATTGCTGGTGCTGGACGACAGGCTTACCTGCCCCAGCATTCAAACAATTTCAGTGTTTCTTCGCTGGTGTTCTTCTGAATCCGATTCCGCACACTGCTCAAATGATGCTCCTGCAGCGGCATGACCCGCAGCTGATACTGCTGCAATGCCTGAATGCCGCCCGCGGAAACTTCATTCAGACGGGGATTGGCTTCATGCATCATCGCTTCGATCATCAGCTTGCACAGGTGCGAAATTTCTCGTCCGGACAGACCGCTGGTCTGCTCCAGCAGCACCTCTGCGGGAATGTTCACGGTGAATCCTCGATCCTCCAGCTGCAGCTGCAGCAGCGCCTGCCTGGCAGCGGCATCCGGCAGCGGGATGCACGTGCTTTTCTCGAAGCGGCTCAAAATGGCTTCGTCCAGATCCCACGGGCGATTGGTGGCAGCAATTGTGATCACATGACTGTCGCCCCCCTTTTCGGTCAGGCCGTCCAGTTCCGTCAGCAGACTGACCAGCAGTCGCCGATCGGCACTGCTGTCGTCCGAGCTGCGGCTGGCGGCAAGAGCATCGAACTCGTCCAGAAACACCACAGCATGTCCGTGACTGCGAGCTTCTTCGTACAGGGCCTGCACCAGTTTCGGTGAGTCGCCGTAGTATCGCGACATCAGATCTGACACCTTGACGGCGAAGAATGTCGCGTCCAGTCCGTTGCTGGCGGCCGCAGCCAGCAGCGTCTTGCCGCAGCCGGCCGGACCGTAGAACAGCAGATTTCGAATCCGCGGCACTTCCACACCCTCTGGGGCGCGAGCAAAGGCCATCGCAAACGCCGACTGAATGTCGGCTTTGGTCGTCTCCAGACCCGCAATGTCCTTGAAACTGACCGAGGACTTGTGAATCAGTCGGCGCGCCGCTTCGCGAAACTCATCGGGCTCAGCGGCGCTGCTGGTCGCCTCTGAGCCACTGCTGCCCGGGCTGCTGGTGCTGCGAGCAGTGCGGGCCGGGGCGGCCGGCTGACGCAGCCGAGTCGCCTGCTGCAGGATTTCGCGAGCGACCTGCTGGCGACGCTCTCGCTCCGCCGGCAGCGGTGCACTCGCCGCGTAAGCTTCGGCCTGCCGTGCCGCATGCTCCCACGCCGCTGCTGCCTCTGCATTGCGACCGGACGCCTGCAGTTCGCGAGCCTGGCGAATGGCCTGATCCAAAACTGTCCGCTGAACTCGGCTGATGTCGACGGCCATGATCATGTCCCTGCTTTCAGGAAGCTGCGAGCGAAATGCGATGAAGGTCAGAAACCGGGAGAAGGTTGGGTGAATTGCCGTCAGGCGGGAAACGGGGGGCCCGCCGGATCACCGACAAGCCCCCGTTCCGCGTTCGAAATCAGCCGGCCGCTTCCAAAGCGGCTTCGCGAGTACTGCCGGACGACACACTGACCGGACTGGCGCTGACTGCCAGCTGCTGCTGTACCTGACCGGCAGCCATCTGGTTCATCGCTTCGACGATGGCCAGCGTATCGGCGTCTTCCTTGCCCACAGCGAACACGTTCTCGGCCCCTTCCAGAGCAACGATGACTTCGCCGAACTTGTCCATCTGGAACTGGCCTTCCACCGTCGCCTGTTCCACGTAACGCTGCAGATCTTCCAGATTCATCTTGTTGACCAGGCCTTCCATGCCCAGATCACGCAGCACGCGCTGATTATCCTTCAGCTGAGCGATGCCATGCAGGACTCGCAGATTGCGGCTGATCAGAGTCAGCTGCTGGTCGCGAGCCCTAACCTGACCGTCCAGCTCACGCACTTTGCGAGCGTACTGGAGCTTCTGTCGATCTGAGCCACTGCCGACGCCTTTCGCAAAAAACTCCTCCTTCTGCTTCTCAAGCTGCTCGATTTCGCGTGAAATGCGAGCTTCAGTCTGCTCGACCTTGATCCGCTCCATGCGAATCTCTTCCGCCGTCACCGACTCAAGTGTACGATTAGACACTGGTCGATTACCGGGCTGAGCGAACAGAGTGCGGAGCCAGTTGATGAACTTCTGCATGATCCGAATCCTTTTTTTTGGAGAGTGATTGCCGACTGCCACAGCCGATCTGCGAGAGAATCAGGGCCCGCCTGCCGCAGTTCCTGCAAGATTCTGAAAAGAATTTTGGGAAATGACGCTACGGGGGTGGGGCTATCGAGCAAAGCCTTCCAGAGGTTCGTCGGGCACGTGTGGCAAATCGCTACAGTAGTGTGGCCTGCGGTGCCATCCAACGTGTACACCGGTGTACGTCGCCTGACTGGCAGATTCCAGACCAGTCAGATTGCCCACAACGGCACAGCACAGCCTTGCATCCCAGACAGCAACTTGTACACTAGTACTGACCTTGCAGAAATTTGGGAATCCAGGGATCCTTCAGGCTGGTGAGCAGAACTTTGTCAACGAATCCCTGCGACACCGAAGAATCGATTTTACCTCAAGAATCGCTGCTTCCGCACAGCCACCTGCCCCTCTGAAATCGTTCCGGGGTATCGAAATCAGTGGATCCAGCCGTTTCGGCTGCGATATTGGCAGGATGTTGTTGCGGTCATCCAGGTGGAATGCAAGCTTAGACCTCTTGAACGCCTTTTTTATCCCCGATCTGGTGCGGCGACCCTCCGCTGTCTGCCACACGGCAGACGACATTTATTCTTGCTGGATTTCCAGATGGTCAGTTTTCTTCGCAACATATTCCGGGGCTGCAATCTGACCCGATCGCCGGTCAATTGTTCTTTTGTCGCTTTGATGCACGGCGGATCGCACAGGAATGGTTTTGGGAAAAGGCAGCAATCGACGACTTGACTGCCGGCAGACGCCCTTTTCAAAAGTGGATCAGAATCTCTGAAACCTGGGAGTAACCTTATGGCTGTTCAGGAACATACACCAGCGCCTGTGATGCCATCTGCCACAGTGGCTGGTTCATTTAAGCCCCATTTTTGGTTCGAAATCGAGGACGACAGGCTGGACGTGGCACTGGCAGACAAACGGCGTCTGGCGGAACATCTGAATGAGCATCTGACGATTTTCATGGATGCAGCAAGTCCTGAACCGATAGGTTTTTGCATCCGACGGGTGTCGGAATTTTGGGCTGCAATCCGTGGCACTGGTGTTGAGATCCAGAACCACGCTGAAATTTCGTTCTCTGACCTGCTGCAAAATGCGGCATTGCGATCCGCAGTGCCGTTCAAAGCACCTCAAATGCTTCGAATTCTTCTGCAGAAAATCGATACCGATTTCGCAGACAGTCGTGTAAGTCCCGACGATCTGCTGGCTGGTCGCGTTAGGACTGGTGCGCTGACCGCGACGGCCAGGGCGTCAATTCTTGAACCGGTCTCTGGCTGATTGATCAGGCCCGTCCCGGGATGTTGAAACGGTGTTAAGCTCCCTGATAGTCGCGTTTCGCTCCGTCGAAACGAACCTCCTGCTGATTCACTGCCGAACCCGACACTCAATTCCCTTT
>JBJTPZ010000097.1:0-3469 GCA_046075365.1 Planctomycetaceae bacterium | reverse complement strand
GGTGATGACCAAATTACCGTCGGCGGCGGCATCAGCTTTATCTACGGTGGCGGCGGTGATGATGTTATCACTGCCATTTCCGAAACAGCGACGGCCACCATTTTTGGAGATGATGGAAATGACACCATCGACGCTGGGATTGGAAACGACCGAATCAGCGGAGGGGGCGGAGACGACATCATAACCTCTGTCGGAGGCAATGATCTGATTGATGGCGGAGATGGCGACGACAGTATCACGATCACTTTGCAGACAAATGGAGCCCAGTTGCAAGTCTACGGCGGCGGGGGCAGCGACACGGTCGACCTGACAGGACCATCCAATGGTCAGCCACTGGTCATGGGCCAGCACACGTTTATCGGCAGTGTCCTGTCCCTCGAATTTGACAACGACACCGACATCATCCGCTTTACGGATACGTCAGCCAGCACGATCCTGAATACTGCCACTCCCACATCCATGAACTATGGCAGTATCGATTTTTCCGTCACCGGCAACAGTGTCTCGGTCGCCGGCACAAGCCTGCGAATTCCCGATGGAACCCTGCGAATTCAGACTCAGACGCTGACCGGCGACTTCCAGTCGGATCTCGCCAGACTTTCTGTCAACACGACTGGCCCAAGTGCCGGCAATATCGTTGTTCGTGAACTGAACAGTCTGGAACTGATCGGTGCGGGACTGCAGACAGCCACCGGCCTTGTGGATATCAGCCTGCAGGGTCTGGACTCAACGCTGGAACTGACCGAGGGGCGAATTTGGGCGGGTGGTTCAGGACAGCCCATCACCATCGTCGCCGACGACATCGACTTCCACTCCGGCGAAAACATGGTCTCCGGCACTGGAACACTGGTCATTCTTTCGCAGACAACCACACGAAACTACAACATTGGCAGTGCCGGTGAAAACTATGCAGGCGCCGACCGTACCGCCGGCACAGGAGACAACGGGGCGATGGACCTCAGCATGGTCGACGTCGCCGCCATCGACGATAACTTCACCAAAGTCACCATTGGCCATCGCGGCTCGGGCGTGGTGATGTATGTTGGCGACGCACAGGACCAGACGAGCGTCAAATTTACAAAGGAAGCGCGTACTGTTAACGCCACACTGCGCAATCCGACGCTGTTGCTCGCTGACCGCATCAACGTCGTCGGCGCTGTCGAAGCGCCCGATGACCTGCTGCGACTGGAAGCCCGCCTGGTTGAAGTACTGTCGCGAAACGTCCACGTCCCGATGGGAGTTCCTGACTCAGGCCTCACCGGCAGCAAAGTTGAACTTCTTGTAGACGAACAGCTGCAGGTCAGCGGCTGGATTAAAGCAAACTCACTGATCGACATCGACGTCACAGCCTCCACCGGTCAGGGATCGCTGGCCGGTTTCAGTGACGGCATTAACAGCATCAATACCGACATCACCGCTCTCATTCAGACAACTGGCCCTGCCAGCACCATCGACATCGACGCTGTTGGTACAGTTCGCAACGCCGGAACGATCGAAGCTCAGGGCGCGGGCTCAAAACTGACAGTCGACGCAAGCCTGGCCGTACGTAACCTCGAAGGCGGGATCATCAGTGCGCCAGGGGCAGGCAGCTCAATCACTGCCACCGGGGGCACGTGGCTTTGGATCGACGCCGGCAGCGCTGTCATGGCAGGCGTTCGCTTCAATGTCGTCGGCTCAACACCCATTCCCGAAATCCTCGGAAACAACTCTACCATTTCCCTGTCGTCCCCCAGCGAAATGTGGCTGGCAGGCAGTGTGACTGCATCGTCCAGTATGGCCCTGAGTGCCGGCCAGAAGAACTTCAGCCACCAGGAATACTTCGATACGCTGCCAGGCCGCGTGCTGGCGTCCACACAGCCACTGCAAAGCCGCATTAACAGCCTTAAACAACTGGCTTTCCCGGAAGATCTGCGAACCGTATTCAGCAACGCAAAACTCGACCTGACCAGTGCAGTCACCGTCACGCTGCTGAAGACTGACAGTCGCTGGCTGGCCACCGACGACGCCGGACACCGGTACGTACTGTACCTGTACGATCCGGACGGAAATGGCACTCCTGACGAACTGCGAGTGCTGCAGCCGCACTACCTGACTGGCCAGCGAGGATTCAGCTTCCTGGTCACAGGCACACTGACAGTCATGCAGCCAGACCGAGCGATTAATCTTGTCGCCACCGACGATGTGATCGTCCGCGGAAACTTTAACCTGCCTGGGGCCGGCTCTGACCTGACTCTCCAGTCCGATCGCTGGATCTACTGGGAAGGGGCAGCCGATATTTCCGGTGATGCCCGCCTGTTCGGCGGTGTGAAGCTCGACGGTACCGACCTGGGCGGCGTCGGCATCGGCGGCTCCAGCGTCTACATCGCTGACACATCGTTTGTCAACACAAAGGGTGCCGGCACCACAATTACAATCCGCGGATCAAAGGACGTTGATATTACCGGACCCGTGGTGGCTGGAGGCATTATTGGGGCAAACGGTATCACATGGAGCGGGCCTGATTCCACCGTGATCGTCACGGCCGGCGAGCAGGTGCTCGTCGACTCCGCCGTCGCCGCCGCAAAGTCCGTCACCATCACCGGCGGAGCAGCAGCAGCTGACGACAACCGACTGAGTGTCCACGTCACGACCGTGGGCGGAGCCTCCGCGGCAGGACTGACCTCGGACCACTCGGGAGGCACCGTCACACTTCAGGGACCAACGGACCTGCAGCTGACCGGCAATATCCTTTCCGGCGGCACCATGCAGCAGCAGTTCAATTCCGCAGGCGAACGAATCGGTGAGACCTATACGTGGTCAACCGAGAAATCCCGCATTGTGCTGAACTTCGGTGGACAGGCGTGGGTCGGTGGTCAGGCCCTGACTGCTGACGGTCAGATCGCCGAAACGGGCGGTTACCTGCGAACCAACGATTCGATCTCAATCACGGGCGGTGAAAATCCGGCCGGTGTCGGTGTGAGAATCTCGGCTGCATCAGAAGTCATGGCGGTCAACCCGGCCGCATCCATCTCAATTCATTCCACAGGCGATACCGAAATCCTCGGGTTCGTCCTGTCCGGAGGAACGATTGAGCGAGTGTTCGACTCCACTGGCCAGTACCTCGGACGACGGGCATCCGTCTCAGGTGGAGACTCTACACTGCGGATTGAAGCCGACAACCAGATCATGGTCGGCCTCGATGTCAAAGCCGGCAAACGCATCGACCTGATCGGTGGCGCAGACCCCGTCGAGCCGGGCAAGCTCTGGTCCGGCAGCGGTATCGTCCTGCAGGGTTCAGTCCAGATGAGCACCTGGCGGCCTGACAGCCAGATCAACCTGAACGCTCCCGGGCCAATCACCATACTTGCGCCCGCTTACGCTCACCAAATCGTCGCCGATGCATTCCCTGCTCGTGCCGACGGCAAGCTTACGTCCACCGTAACGCTCAAGCTGTGGCTGGACAAGATCGACTTTGAAATCGAAGCCTCCG
>JBJTPZ010000096.1:0-4412 GCA_046075365.1 Planctomycetaceae bacterium | reverse complement strand
CAGGCTGGAGCTGATGTCGACATCAGACGGCATCACATCGCTGTAACCGGGTTCCAGCAGCACGTCATCGAATGTCAGGCCGCGATAGGCGATTCGTTCCTGCATGGTTGCATTCCCTCGTCAGTGGTCAGTGGTCAGTTTTTAGTTTTCAGTTTTCAGTGGCGAGCCGCGGGTGGAAACCCGCGGGTGTTGTTCGTTGTTTTCCGGGGGTGGGCAGGGGCGAGATCAGTGGTCAGGCGTTGGTGTCGGAATCGGGATCGGTGTCGGGTTCAGGGCTGGTGCTGGATTCGTGGTCAGGATCTGTTTCGGGATCCGTTTCGGGATCTGTGTCTGTTTCGGTATCAGGTTCGAGACCGCGTTGCTGGATGGTATTTCTGAGGGCATTGGAGAGGCTGATGAGTTCGGCGACCTGCATGAGTTCGGCGCGCTGGTCGGCGTTCAGATTCAGTTCGGCCAGCAGCTGGTCAACGTGGGGTTTGTCCAGTTGTTTGCGATACATTCCGGACAGGACGCTGCGGAGGTGTTTGCGGCGTTGTGAGAAGATGCGGCGGAGGAAGTCCTGGAAGAAGCGGCGATCGTGGATGCGTTCTGCTGCGGCGGAATCGCGCCAGATACTGACGATTGCCGAATCCACTTTGGGGCGAGGCCAGAACACGTTGGGTCCCAGTTTGCGCAGGATGCGGACTGAGGCCTGAGACTGGATCCAGGCGCTGAGGGCCGCATAGTGTCGCCCGGGGCCTTCGGCTGCCATTTTTTCGGCCAGTTCCCACTGGATGGTGCACACCATGCGTTCCCAGGGCAGGTCCGAGGCGATGAGGTTGGAGATGACGGGAGTCCCGACGCTGTAGGGGAGGTTGGCGACCAGTTTCAGTCGGCCGTGGGGGCGTTCGGCAACTTTTTGGCGGATCAGATCGGTGATTTCGGGTGCCAGCGTATTTTTGTTTTTCAGGATATCGCGATTGACCAGTGTGACATTGTGGCAGCCCTGCACTGCTGCTGCGGCCAGTGCTGACATGTTTTTGTCGATATCGACCGAGATGACATGCCCGGCTTCTTTGGCCAGGAAGGCCGTCATGCCGCCGGTTCCGGTGCCGACTTCGAGGGCTACATCGCGAGGTCCGAGTTCGGCGTTTCTGACGACGAATTCGATCAGGTTGACATCAATGAGAAAGTTCTGCCCCAGATCTCCGCGCGGGTTCATGCCGTGCTGCTGGAACAGCGACATGAGGTACGTTCGAGTCTGACGCTGGACGTCCTTCATTGGGGGGCGGTACTTTCCGGAGCGGAAGCGAGGGATGGCTGACTGAGAGCGAGACCGGGCAGGGACAATCCGGCCAGGCGACTTTCAAGCAGGTGATCGACGTACTTGCCCAGCACGTCATTTTCGATGTTGACGCGATCTCCGCAGCGGCGTTGTCCGAGCGTTGTGACGGCCAGCGTGTGCGGGATGAGAGCGACGGAGAACAGGCCGTGTTCGGTGCTGACGACAGTCAGGCTGACACCATCCACAGCGACTGAGCCTTTGGGGACCAGCAGTCGGTGCTGAGCGTGGGCGGGTCGGAACCAGAGATCTGTCCAGTCACCGTTTTGCCGGACTTCGACAACTTCAGCGGTCCCGTCGACGTGTCCCTGGACGAAGTGGCCACCGAGTCTGGCGGAGGCCTGGAGCGAGCGTTCGAGATTGACGCGGCTGCCGACGGCGAGCTGTCCGAGGTTGGTTTTGGCGAGTGTTTCGAGACCGGCTTCGAAGTCGAGTGAATCGGAGGTCTGGCTGACGACGGTGAGGCAGCAGCCCGAGATGCAGATGCTGTCGCCGATGGCTGCTTCTGAGGCATTGAAGCAGGGGGCGACAGTGGATTTTTGATCGGGTCGGATCGTCAGGCGCAGGCCGGCTGGCAGCTGCAGGATGGCTGCGACGGTGCCCTGTCCTTCGACGAGACCTGTGAACATGGTGATTTTTCGTGGCAACGATGGGATGGAATGACGGATCGTTGCGGTGAGATTTTAGCGGTGGGTTGTGGGCAATGCACGCGAGTCGCTGAAGTTCCCGGATGCGGGCGTCGGGGAGCAGAAAACGGGGTGTTTTAGGGGTGACTGGTCTCCAGCCCGGTCAGATTCCCGGGAATCTGACAGATCGATTTGCCAGCACGAGCCCTTCCTGATAGACTGCTGCGGGTTGCTTTATCGGGCTATAGCGCAGTCTGGCTAGCGCGCTTGACTGGGGGTCAAGAGGTCGTGGGTTCAAATCCCGCTAGCCCGACTACTCGTAACAGAAGGCCGTTTGGCGAGTTTGTCAAACGGCTTTCTCTTTTCTACGGCTAGACTTACGTCGCCGAGCATGCGGTTCAAACATACCGCGTCGAGGATTTCGCGTTTTTGGTACATCTTTGAACCGCGCCACATCTGGGTGGCGTTTTGGGCGAACTGGAAGACCCCCAGGGCCGTTCTGACGTCCTCGGCGTCGACTTCGCCACACGTAGCCAACGTCGCGGCGACGGTGGCGGATTCGTCGCGGAGTTGGGGCTGTTTCGCCGCCAGCGTCGACTCGTCGATCGTTCCCGCGAAGTACGCGGTCAGTAGGCGATCCCCCCCCCGATTCTCGAAAGTGATAGCCGAGGATGAACGCCCTCGAATATCGCGACATTTGTTCAAAGCGGCGTTTCGTTTGTTTCGAATGTTTCTTTTGCTGCGAATATCCGATATGCTTCTCCTGGAGAAGCAAAACAGATGGCAACACTACCTGGCGATTTTCCGGAAACCGTTACCCCGACTCCGGATGAGGCGATTCTTGCCGAGGAGAGCAGTCGACGGCTTGCCCGTTTCGTCTCGGCCAAACGCAAGAAGCCGCTCCAGCTGCGGTTTCAGCCCGAGGACGCGCCGGAAGAGACTGTCTCCATACCGGAATCAGCCTTCCGTCTTCTGAGCGAAATTCTCACACAGATGGCGAGGGGGAACGCCGTCACCCTGATCCCGGTTCATGCCGAATTGACCACCCAACAGGCTGCCGATATTCTGCACGTCTCACGCCCTTTTCTTGTCGACCAGTTGAAGAAAAACGCAATTCCATACCACAAGGTCGGAACCCATCGCCGCATCCTTTTCAAGGATTTGATGCAGTACAAGGAGGCAATGGTTCGCAACCGTTTGAAGGCACTGGACGAATTGGCGGCACAGGCTCAGGAACTTGGCATGGGCTATTGAAGTGAGCAAGTTCACCGTTCTGTATGACGTGTGCGTCCTTTATCCGGCTCCGCTTCGCGACCTGCTGATGCATGTTGCGGTCACAGACCTTTACCGCGAAAATGGACCGACGCCATTCACGATGAGTGGACGAGAAACGTTCTTAAAGACCGTCCGGACTTGAAGCCGGAACAGCTTCAGCGGACCCGCGACCTGATGAACTCCCATGTCCGCGATTGCCTTGTAACTGGCTACGAGACACTGATCGATGCCGTCACGCTGCCGGACCCGGACGACCGACATGTTCTGGCTGCGGCGATCCGCGCTGGTGCCGACCTCATCGCGACTTTCAATCTCAAGGATTTTCCTGAAGAAGAATTGAGGCTCTATCGCATCGAAGCACAGCATCCCGACGACTTCCTGACATTCCAGTTCGACCTGGCACCGAATATCGTCTGTGCTTCCGCCAGGCGGCACAGGGCAAGCATTAAGAACCATCCCAGGGACGTTGATCAATATCTCGCCACTCTTGAAGCTCAGGGCCTGGCTCAAACGGTGTCGAGTCTTCGGGGATTCGCCGAATTGATTTGACCCAGCGTCACTCCGTTTGCGTTGTTCCATCGCCGATCATCCGTCGTGTTGGACCGTCCAAACCGGCCAGCCCTGCCACACAAAGTTCTAACGGTGTCCTGTCACAAAGATTTTTTCTAAACCCTTGCTGAATAGACAGTTACGATACCTGACGACGTTCGTCAGTGCGGCTGAAACTCAAAATCGCGCAGGTAGTCACTACCTATCGAATTGGGAGCTGCACAGATGGCTGCGGTCAAGGTCCCTGTTTACGGGTTGCACAAGCCCACAGGGCAGGCCCGGTGTTACGTTAACGGGAAATCCGTGTACCTGGGGGTGCATGGCAGCAAGGAATCCCGGGTTCGGTATGCCGAGATTGTGGCCCAGGTGGTCAGCGGGCAAACTGTGGAGACCCCCACAGCGAAGAAAAAACAGCCGGTGCAGACTGATTCCCGTCTGACTGTGAATGAACTGGTTGCAGGGTATCTCAGTTGGGCTGACGGGCATTTCGTCAAGAATGGGGCCTCTTCACCAGAATCTGTGGGCGACTTCCGGGGTTGGTAGCTTCCCAGGTGTATGCAGGAGTGCCACTTCCGCCACATTGTACGACTTAAATCCATAGGCTTTTTTCATCGTCAATTTCGCCTTGCCATTCATGCCCT
>JBJTPZ010000095.1:0-3990 GCA_046075365.1 Planctomycetaceae bacterium | reverse complement strand
GCACCACGCAGAGCAGCAGTCAGAGCTGCTGTCCCAGGAACCGCCACGCAACACGCGGCTGGCCCCTGGCTCCTCGATCTCTGAGCTGTCATACACACTGCTTGTCCATTCCCACACATTTCCTGCCATTTCCTCAGCACCACACGGCGCTGCACCCGCCGGATAGATGCCCACCGGCGTCATAGCAGCATTGCGCCATTCGGAATTGCAATACAATCCCTGCCAGCCATCACCCCACGGATAACGACGCCTGTCCCCGCCACGCGCAGCCGCCTCCCACTGCTTTTCCGCCGGCAGAAAATACTCGTACTGCAGATCCGCCGCACTGCACCACCGACAAAAAGCCTCCGCCTCCCACCAGCTGACACCCGTGACTGGCTGGGTTGGCCCGCCGTATACCGCTGAGCTCAGATGGGCCGGATCCTGTTCGGGTTGCCTCTCTTCCCGCCAGGCCCAGCCGGCCTCGCTCCAGTACTCCCGCTGCTGGTATCCGCCCGCTGCCACGAACCGACGATACTGAGCATTCGTCACAGGAAAACGCCCGATCTCAAAGTCCGCTGCCAATGTCCACGGCTGACTGTTCTCCCCGTAAAAGTACTGACCGGCGGGCACCACTGTCCACGCTGCAGCATTTTCCGGCTGCAGCTCAGGACGTCGATCCCCCAGCCGCCCCTCCAGCAGCGCAATCCGGATCCGCACCGCCTCCGCACACTCGAGGCGAACAGCCGCAGCAAATAGCCCGGTGAAGCTGTCCTGCAGCTGCTGCGGCGGCTCCCAGCCCCGATCCAGCAGATTGCTCACAACATCGCAAACCACCACTGCCAGCTCAGTCCGCTCACCCAGTGCCGACAGGTCCACGGACTGCACCAGTTGCAGCGCCAATTCCACGGCCTTCTGACGCCCGTGCACAAACACGCGTCGCGCAAACAAAAACTGCAGCGTGTTGCGCCAATTCGAAACCTGTCCGTGCTGACGGAACAGCTCAAAAACCTGTGCTCCCTCAGCCTGCTGCCCCAAAGCCTCGGCTGCCAGAAACTCCTGAAACGAAGCGTGCGCGAACTCGGCGGTATCATCCGACTTGCTCCGCAGCAGTCCGCTGCGATTCAGCAGATCCTCCAGCGTCTGCACCACCGTCAGCCGATCCTGCTCCTGCATCGGATTCTTGCCCGCATAGTCAGCCAGAATCACCTTCAGCTCTGCGTGGTGACCGGCAAACTCAGGGGAACTGCGACCATCCCCGATCCCCAGGTGCATTCCGCGGGCAATCGCCACCAGCCGCCCGCGCTGCCGATCCACTTCACTGAGACTGTTGGCATACTTCGAATGCAGTGACGTGTTCACAATCCGATCGTACAGTGAATGCAGGTCCTGCGGCAACACTTTCCCTTCACCATAAATAATGCAGATGGCCGTCAGCAGCAGCGGGTTCGGCACCAGCTCCTGCACTCGCTCCAGCTCACGCACCTGCTGCAGCATCCCGTCGGCAATGGCACGCCCGCTGTCTGCAGACTGCTGCACGACGCTGAACCAGCGGCGAGCCAGCAGGTCCTGCAGCTCATCGGGCAGCGGCTGTAACCTTGCCAGTCGCAAACCACAGGCCTGCAGACGCTTCTTGTGCTTTTCCGATACGCCGTGCGGGCGACTGGTCACCAGCACGCGATTGCCACCCTGCAGCCAGCCGCCAACAGCGCTGGGCAAACATTCCAGCAACACCTGCCGCGGCTGCCAGCTAACGCCTTCTGTAACCTGCTCGACTGGCACCTCATCCACACCATCCAGCAGCAGCAGCACCCGACCGGCCTGCAGCCACGCCCGCAGATGCTGGCCCTGCAGACCGCGTTCCCCAGCGTAACGATCCAGACATTCGCAGAGCAGCTGTTCCAGCTCCGACACATCCAGCTTACTGCGTTGCTGACCACACAACTGATCGTTCAGCTCCCGCAGCGGCAGTCGCACCGCCAGCAGGGTCTGTCGCAGATGATCGGACAACGGCTCGTGGAATTCCTCGGGCGTTGCTACAAGTTCCTGCAGCAGTACCTCGCACATCATCCGCAAACACAGCCAGCGACAAAAAGTACTTTTGCCGGCCCCCGGATCCCCCTCCACCAGCAGCGAACCGGTCTGAATGGCCGCCATCAGCAGTTCCCAGTCAGGCTGATCACCCGCGGAATCAGCGGCTTCCTCTCGCTGCGACACTGCCTTTGCCGGCAGCGATCCTTCGGCCCTCTGCCGTTCCACCAGGGCCGGCACGTACACCTGCCGCAGGTGCATCAGCAGCTGCTGTTTCTGTTCCATGCCAAACGGCAGCACATCGCGACAGTCGTTTTCCAGCCACTGTCGATACTGTGCCGGAATCAGCGGCAGCGATCTGCCTCCTGCTGTTCCCCCGCCAACCGACTGCTGCAGTGCACTCGCTTCCTGCCGGATCTGCTGCAGCAGCTGCCGCAGCGGTTTGCCGTGCGCAGAGTACAATACTGGCGTGATTCTGTACTTTTCCCACGCAGTATACTTCCCCTGATCCTCCGCACACATCAGCACAAATCGCTCGCGGGCATGTCCCCCGAACAGCTCCAGCATCCCCAGCAGAGACTCCATCACGTACTGGTCCCGCAGCCCAAAACCAATAAACAGCAGTGGCCCGGTCAGCCAGATCGTCTGCAGAGCAGCCCGGGCCTGCTTTGAACGGTCTGACCCGGCGTCACCGCTGGAGTACAGCTCTGTGTACTGCGATTTGGTCAGTATCAGCGTATCGGAATCGTCCACGTGCCCATGCAGGTGCCACACTGCAGGCTGCTGCGGAGAATCCAGAAATTCGTGCAGATTGCCGGACTGACCGCTGCAGATCGCCTTGCTGTCCGGACTGGCCCACTGCAGCACCCGGTCATAGTTGGTGGTGATCACCCGCTGCGGCTGCAGGTCCCAGATGGCCTTTGGCAGGGTCAGGTCCCCGACCGGCTGCCGGTAACCAAACTGTTGAATCATGAACCGGCGAAATTCTGCGGGGCCCATGATGTCGTAGGCCTCTGCGGCGGCCTCCAGCAGCTTGCCTCTTTTCAGTTTTCCACGCACGGTCCCCTTGTCATCCTCATCAGGGATCTCAGCCACCAGTTTCTGCAGCAGTTTGTCCCAGCTGCAGAAATGCTCCGGGCTGACATCCAGACTGACGCCCGACCCGACAAACGGAACCACCTGTCGGTCAGCAACCGCCCGCAGCAGCTGATGTGGGATTTGCACGGAAGCACCTGTTTGAGAAGTCGTGGAAAGCTGATCAGCCGGACACAGCGGTACCGCAGGGTTCACCCGCAGGCCCGCATCGGGGTCAACCCTGATCCGGCACATTCAGACCCTAACCGACAGCCAGCGGGAAAGTCAAACGTGACCGACCGGCACCACGGTCTTGTAACGGGCCTGAGGGGGCTGATGGGACCTATCGGACCTATGGGACCTATGGGACCTGAAACCCACCGCACCACCCACCACCCACAAACGCAACAAGGGCTGCCGCAGTTGCCTGCGGGCAGCCCTTGTCGTGTTTGCACAGTCCTCTTTGCTCAGCCGGCTTTGCGCAGGCCTTCGGTCATCGGCAGGATGACGGGGCCGGATCCTTCCCGGGCGGCCGCGTCAATGAAGGCTTCAAAAATCTGCAGGTCCAGTGCCGAAGCGGTCGAGCTTTCCGGGTGCCACTGCACGCCCAGACAGAACCAGTCCTCCTCAATCGACTCGTACGCTTCAATCACGCCGTCCGGGCAGGTGGCACTGACGCGGAATCGGTGCGACAGGCTGTTCACGGCCATGTGATGCGCACTGTTGACTCGCACTTCACCCGGCCCGTAGATGGCGTCGAGGCGAGTCCCCGGGACGATTTCCAGCACGTGACGCAGATTCTGCTCAACCGGATCACGATGGTGCAGGGCGCGAGGCACATCTTCGGGAATGTGCTGGTACAGTGTTCCGCCACACAGCACGTTCACCAGCTGCATGCCGCTGCCG
>JBJTPZ010000094.1:0-2580 GCA_046075365.1 Planctomycetaceae bacterium | reverse complement strand
TGAGGTGGCAGGTTTGTTGTCAGCCATTCGGTGAGAGCCTGGGTTGGGGTGTTTCCCAACGAGGCGTTTTGCTTTTCCAGCATTATCCAGTCGCTCAAGTTGGTTCGACTCGCGTCGCAGTGTATGATGGCCGGTTGCTTGTCTGATCTCAGCCAGGGTCTCAGAAAATGCTCAACCTGATCACTTCCCTGCAGCACGCCGTTCTTCAGGCGGCTCAGAATTACTACAGACTGGTAATCCTTGCCGGGGCTCAGGGCTCGGGAAAAACTGCTGCGCTGCGTCAGCTGTCTGTGGCAGCCAATTACCCGCTGCTCAACGTCAACCTGGAACTCAGTCGAAAACTTCTGGATTTTTCGCGGGCGCAAAGAACTCAGCACGTGGAAAGACAGTTTCGGGAATTGCTGCTGGGCTGTCCTGAGCCAGTGGTGCTGCTGGACAACATCGAAATACTTTTTGACACGGCCCTGGAAATACATCCGCTGCGACTTCTGCAGGCCTGCAGTCGAAACCGCACACTGGTGGCCTCATGGAACGGCGCGTGCACTGCCGAAAGTCTTACCTATGCGAAACCCGGGCACCCGGAACATCTCAGTCTGACACACCTGAAGGCCTCTGATGTCATTCTGCTCAGTCCGGAAACCGAACTTTCACAGCCACGGAAAGTGACTGCATCATGAAGTATAGCGAACTTGTTCAGTTTGATCCGATTGAGACCGTCATTCAGCTTGAACAGGCTGAGTCGTCGGATGCCGTTCGCCAGCTGGTGCAGACTTTTGTCATCTCGGACCGCATGGCCGAACAACTGCAGGAGCTGGTTTTCCCCAACCTGCAGTTTCACAAGCCTGCCGACAACAAGGGAATCCTGATTGTTGGCAACTATGGTACTGGTAAATCGCACCTGTTGTCGCTGATCAGTGGTCTTGCGCAGCATGCGGACATGCCGGCCCTGGTGCGTCATCCGGGCGTCGCCGCTGCTGCTCAGAACTTTGCCGGACAGTTCAAAGTTTTGCGTCTGGAAATACCTTCCACCAAAAAAAGTTTGCGCAGCATCATTTGCCGGCGTTTCGAGGAATTTTTGGCGGTCGAAGGCCTGAACTTCAGCTTCCCTGCGGATGAGCAGGTCGACAGCAACAAGGACGACCTGGCCCGAATGATGGCACTGTTCTCGGAAAAGTATCCAGATCACGGGTTGCTGCTGGTTGTCGACGAATTACTGGATTATCTGCGTGCCCGTAATCATCAGGATCTGATTCTGGACCTCGGGTACCTTCGTGAAATTGGCGAGGTCTGTCGGCTGATTCGCCTGCGGTTCATTGCTGGTCTGCAGGAAAGTCTGTTTGACAATCCCAAGTTTCAGTTTGTTGCGGAAAGTCTGCGTCGTGTGAAGGACAGATTTGAGCAGGTCCGGATTGCTCGTCAGGACGTGGCCTATGTGGTGTCGGAGCGACTGCTGACCAAAACCGCATCGCAAAAAGCCCGAATTCGCGAGCATCTGCAGAGATTTACTCCGCTGTACAGCGGAATGGCGGAGCGGCTGGAGGAATTTGTGCGGTTGTTCCCGGTGCATCCCACCTATCTTGAGATCTTCGAGTCCATTTCGATTGCGGAAAAACGCGAAGTCCTGAAAACGCTCAGTGCTGAGATCAAACGCTGTCTGGCTGCCGATGTTCCGCAGGATGAACCGGGACTGATCAGTTATGATTCGTACTGGACCTTCCTGCAGGGCAACGCGGCGCTGCGTTCGGTTCCTGAGATTCGTGAAGTGATTGATGTCAGTCGAGTGGTTGAGAACCGAATTCAGCAGGCCTATACTCGCCCGGCACTCAAACCCATGGCGCTGCGGATCATTCACGGACTGTCGATTCAGCGGCTGGCCACCGATGACATTCGTGCTCGCATCGGGCCCACGTCGGAAGAGCTGCAGAACGGCTTGTGTCTTCTGGCGCCTGTCCCGGAAAAGACCAGCGACTTTCTGCGGACAACCGTCGAAGCCTGTCTGCGGGAGATCATGAAAACGGTCAGCGGCCAGTTCATTTCGCATAACACCGAAAACGACCAGTTCTATCTGGATCTCCAGAAGAACATTGATCATGACGCACGCATTCAGGACAAGGCTGACACGCTCTCCGATTCACAGCTCGACACCTACTACTTCGATGCACTAACGCGGGTTCTTGAGTGTGCTGATCAGACGTACGTGCGTGGCTATCAGATTTGGGAGCATGAAATTGAATGGCGAGAGCACAAGATCACTCGCCGGGGCTACCTGTTCTTTGGGGCTCCCAATGAACGTTCAACAGCGCAGCCTCCCCGGGATTTCTACCTTTACTTTTTGCAGCCGTTTGAGCCACCAGTATTTGAAGATCAGAAGTTATCTGATGAAGTCTTCTTTCGGCTGACGCATCGCGATGAGAAGTTTCAGGAGGCGTTGCGGAAGTACGCCGGTGCCCGGGAAATGGCAGCGTCTGCCAGCAGCGGAACGAAGAAGATTTATGAGGATAAGGCAGACGGATTTCTGCGCACGCTGGTGGCGTGGCTGCGGGAGAGCATGCTGACGTCGTTCGAGGCGGTTTATCAGGG
>JBJTPZ010000093.1:0-6039 GCA_046075365.1 Planctomycetaceae bacterium | reverse complement strand
GATGGTCATTTTCACCTCTCGCATTCAGACGCTGGAGACAATTGTCAATCAGTTGCACCAACAGGGAATTCCTGCGGGCGTCATCCGAGGTCAGGATCCGATGCGAAATCAGCAGGCGATTCGAGCCTATTCCGCATCGCCCCCTACTGTTCACGTCATTGTTTCCACGGATGCAGGTGCTGAAGGAGTGAATCTGCAGAAGGGAAATGTTGTGGTTAACTATGACCTGCCGTGGAACCCAATGACCATTGAGCAGCGTATTGGGCGTGTCCAGAGGCTGGGTTCCGAGCATGCAAAGGTGTTGATTTTCAGTCTTGCTGTAGCAGACAGCCCTGAAGATCAAGTGGTGGGACGATTGCTGACTAAGCTTATTGAGATATCGGAAAGCGTTGGTGACATCGAGAGTATTCTGGAGGCCAGTGAACAGCGTGATCAGCGAGATTTTGAGACGCAGATTGCACAGATGGTCCAGCAATCACTGCGTGGGGTTGATATCCAGCAGCAAAGTCAGCAGGCAGAAGAGAACATCTTAAGAGCCCGCGCTCTGCTCGCGCGTCAGCAGGAAGAGTTGAATCAGCGACTGGGTGATCTGAGCGAATTGCACGGGGCCGGCGTTAGACCACCAAATCTGACGAAACCCCTCCCGCAGCAGCCATTCAGACAGTTCGTTATCGAAGCCCTGCAGTACGCCGGAAATACTGTTACAGAGGCCCCGCAATTCGGAGAGGAAGTCCTGCTCGTCCAATACACCGGGCAGCGGGAACCCGTCCTGGTGACTTTCAGTCGTGACTTGAGTCGCCAGCTCAAGCACGATCTTCCCGGAAGGCAAATTCAGCTTTACCAGCCCGGCCAACAGGTGTACGAGCGGCTGCTTGAGACGTGGCGTAACCGAGCAGCCTGCAAGATCTACTCGGTTTGGAAAGAAACAGAAGCACTTACGCGTGCCCTGGTTCAGAAATACGTCACCCAAATACCGGGTGCTGAAATTGCTGCCGCAAAAATCGGAGGCAAACAGAAACATTTTTCAGGCAGTCTCAAAGTCCTCGCTCGAGCATCTAACGGCGTGGATCGTTACGAAAAACTCATCGATGTTCCTGTCATACCGCCTGACCACACACCGCTCGATGCAAGCTCACTCAAATCTGCACACCTGGAGGGGGGCGAACAATCACCAGCCGAAGATCCGTACTTTGCAGAAAGGATCCTCGAGGTCGTAAAAAACGACGTTGATTTCGCGTCTTTTCAGAATTTCTATCACTCACGACTGCTGGAAGAATTACCCGGGGCAGGCAGCGAACCTCACCTGCGTAAGAAAATCATTGACGATTTCACAATCAGCCGAGAGGCTGACATCCGTTCAGTCGATGGATTTCTGTACGAAACCTGCATCGTACAACTCGATCTGCGCATCGATGGGCACGCTGGCTACCTGCTAACATTAAAGATGCTGCCTGCAGCCGGACAGTTGCTTATTGAACCCGACGTCTGGGAAACATGTGACTCCTGCGGACATGACTATCCGAGTGATTTCCTCGACGCCTGCCAGTACTCCGGCAAGCGTGTGCTGCGACATCTGCTTTCCGTGTCTGATGATACGGGGCGACGTGCACTGCCGGAATACATGCAGATCTGCGATTACACCGGGCGAACTGCGGTCATCGACGAGTTCGCTGAATCCAGCCTGTCTGGTCGTCGAGTAATACGCTCTGCTCTCCGGCAGTCGGCAATTTCCGATCGTCTGTATTTGGACGAGGAACTCACAACTTGCCGGTTCTCCGACGTGCAGATCGGACGGGACGAGATTGAGATTAGCGAAGTGAGTGGTAAAACCGTTCGCGCAGACGAGATTGCAATCTGTGTAATTTCATCAAAACGCGGGCATTTTTCTGAATTTGTGCGGTGTGCCAGGACAGACAAGACAGTCCTGCCAGAACACACGGGCGTCAGCAGCGTCAGTTCACTGCGGGTGATGCTGAGTTTGCTGAAGGCATCGGCGAAACCCCCCGGTCGTCTTGGGCTTGAGAGTGAATTCATCACGTGCACAGAATCCGGCCAACGACTCCTGACTGACGAAGTTAAGGATTGTGCCGCCTGTGGGTTGCCAGTAGACCGGGAAATGCTCGTCGCGTGTCCCGAGTCTGGATGCTGGCTGCTGCCCCGCCTGCTGGTGCCGTGTCACTCCAGTGGGCTGATGGTTTGGTCTGGCGTCACTGTTGAATGCTGTGTGTCAGAAAAACGTGTTCTGCGACGACTGTCCGCCGCCTCCGGTCTTTCGGGTCGATTCGCGACCGCCGAATACCTCCTGCCATGCGCAGCAACGGGCGTTCTTTTGCTGCCAGATGAACGATTTATCAGCGATATTTCTCACCAGCTGTTCCGCAATGATCACCAGGTCCAGTCGCCGCTGAGCGGACGACTGTGTCACGACAGTGAATCAGTCCCATGCGGCTTTTCAGATCGCCGCCTGCTTCCGGATGAGACTGTTCGGTCCGACTTTTCTGGCCAGCTCCTGCTGCAGGGTGAGTCCGCTGCGTCGCAACAATCGGGACGGATCGGCCATATAACAGAGTTCTTTACCTGTCCCGAAACACAGTTGCAATTGCTGAAGGACGAGGGCGAACAGTGCACCATTACATTGCAGCTGGTGAGCCGGACCAGGTTATCGATATGCTCCGTCACTGGCCAAAAGGCACTGGAGCGACTCCTGGTGCGATGTGAATTCACGCAACGACAGGGAATGCCTGCGCGGTCAGTGATCTCAGCGGAGAGTGGTCGCCGCCTGCTGGACGATGAGGCGGTGACATCCGCCGAGAGCGGACGAATTGGGCACGAATCGGAACTGATCGTCTGCAGGGCCTCTGGAACGCGGCTGTTTCGTTCTGAAGCGATTACCTGCGAGCTGAGTCATGAAACCTGCGCCCCATCCGCTTGTGAAGTTTCTGCCATATCCGGTGTGCGTGCTCTTTCACGCTACTTTGGCACTTGTACCTACACTCACGCCCGATTACTTCTGGAGGAATTGCGAACCAGCGAGGTCACTGGACGGTTGTTTCGGAGTGACGAAATGGCGACGTCGCAGGAATCCGGGCGGACAGGTCACCTTTCCGAAATTGTTCGTTGTGACCTGACTGAAACGAATGCGCTGCTTGATGAAACAGTGCAAACGGTGTCTGGATACCGCTGCGTTGAGCGACTGACAGCCGTATGTGTGATCAGCAAAGTGATTGAGCTGAAGTGCAGGCTCAAATGCAGCGAATTTACTGGCAGATTCTGCCAATCGGAATTCATCCGGCTATCCAGAGCATCAGGACGCCTCTTTTGCAAAGACGAGGGTGACGAATCGAAATATTCAGCACGAATTGCTCACCAAAGTGAATTGGTTGTTTGTGAGCAATCACGGATACGGATCCTGCCGGACGAGTCTGTGACCTGTGCAATTTCAGGCCTTGATGTACTAAGACGCCTGTGCGAAAAGTCCGGTGAGTCAGGGCTCTGGGGACTGCGAAAACAGATGTCCAAATGCAGTTTTACCGATGCCTGGATACTGCCATCGGAATCGCTGACCAGCAGTTTGAGCGGGCGTAAGTTTCGCAGTTCTCAGGCTGTCATCTCTTCGCTCAGCCAGCGAACAGCTCATCGCAGCGAAGCTGTTACTTGCGCGATTTCAGGAGCCTCGCTTCTGCTCGACGAAGCTGAACGGTGTGCAGTTTCAGGACTGCATTGCGACAAACGCCTGCTGCACACCTGCTGTGCGTCCAACGTGAAGGTTCAGGAGAAATATCTTTTTACGAGCGATTTTTCGAACAGCCGGGCGGTCGAAGAATACACAACAGTGTCATCTGTCAGCGGACGCCGGATGCTGGAGTCTGAAGCCCGTTATTCGGCGATTTCTTGCTCCGTTGCACACTCGAGTGAACTGGTTCCATGCGAGGATACTGGCAGACGCATACTGCCGGACGAGCGTACTGTCTGCCAAATAAGTTTATGGCGGGTAGGGAAGGATCTGTGTGCAACTTCCGCTATTTCGGGGCGCATGGCTCTCAAACGATTAATGAAGAGCTGCCAGCTGACCCAGGATCCGCTGTTTCCTGATGAAATTGTGCAAAGTGACGTGTCTGGCAAAATGTTTCGAGCGGACCAGAAATTTGTTTCTGAGCAAACGAAACGAGTCGGCCACCTGCAAGAAACTGCTGTTTGCCGAATTACCGGGACGGTACTGCTGCAGGATGAAGCTGGAACCTGTGCAGTTTCAGGGATTGTCTGCCAGTCACCACTGCTGGTCGCGTGTGCCGTCACGGGAAAAACAGCGTTGCCCGACCATTGCCTCAAAAGCGATTTTTCCGGGTTGTCTGCGCTGGCATCAAATACGCTTCTATCCACCGTTTCAAATCGACGAATGCTCTCGACTGAGTCAAAACGCTCCGAGACTTCCGGTAAGGTGGCTCATATTTCCGAAACTGTCACCTGCGCAGTCTCCGGACTTACACTGCTCTTCGAGGAAACCTGCATGTGCAGTGTGACCGGCAAGCGCGCGGCAGCGGAAAAGTGTCGCCCGTCCGCCGTGTCTGGCAATGTGGCACTGATCACTGAGATGCAAGCCTGCGAGGTCACAAAAACCCTGGTCCTGCCGGGCGAGCTTTTACAGAGTCATGTTTCCGGTCGTTGGTTTCGCCGGGACGAAGTGTGTATTTCGGAACGAACTGGAACAGTTGGCCACACGTCGGAATTCATTCTTTGCGATTTTACTGGGGAACGGCTGCCCAAACCTGAGGCAATGAAATCGGAAATTTCGGGAAAGTGGATGAGCAGGGACGCGGTTCGTCGCTCGGAACGCTCCGGTCGAACAGCCCACGAATCAGAGACGCAGATCTGCGATGTTTCGGGAAAGGTACTCCTGCTGGACGAACTGCGAACATGTCAAGTTTCTGGCCGACGTGTCGATCAGACTTTGCTTGCACGCTGCCCGCTGTCAGGACTCATTGCCCTCCGTGCAGAGCTGGTGTGCTGTGAAAAAACGAACCGCCTTTTGCTGGATTCAGAGACGGTGGTTACCCCCGTTTTGCGGCGAAGGGTTGGTCGAGACGTGCTGACATTAAGCGATTTTTCAGGACGTCCTGCCTTGCCGGAAGAACTGCGTCGCTGCCAGGTGACCGGTCGGCGAGGCCTGCCCGACGAAGGGGTGACCTGTGCAGACACTGCCGTATGGATGGATCCTCGCGTCGCCGAGCGATGCTCGAAAACGAATTCCTTCTATCGTCCGGGAATTTGCATTAAGTCCGTGACGACCTCGCAACTCATCCATCCATCGAAAGCCGTGCGACATGGAATGACAAAAGAGTTAATGCATCCGGCCGATGCTCGCAGGTGTTCCTGGCATGGCAGTTTTTTTCGCAAATGAGAAACCTCTCAGTGTGCTCGTACGAAACTACACTTTGAATCAAAGCTTATTGATTCGGATGGCGTTTTCGGCCATTTCGCCGCACTAATGCGTCGCGAATGCGAGGTAACAATCCGCGCGGATTTGGCCCAGGAGCTGCGGGCACTGGAGCCTGTTCGACTGAAACGTCTGAATGCACTATACGTAATCGCAGGGTCCCCCCGCGCAAAAGCCTTTTTTTGCCGAGGTCATATCGACAGTCGATTCAGACTGGATTTGTACTTCGTTGGATTTGTGGCGTGTTTCCGTGAAGACGGCCTGCGCATCGTTTCTCCGATGACGCGTGAACTGTCCGATGGCCGATGGAACAATTGGGAGGGCTGAGTGGCGTTCTCGCTTGCACCTTGAGCCGGCGATAATTTTCGTCCATGCCGGTTTTTCACTGACATTTGAAAAACCAATACATTTCTGCGGACACTGATGACACGCGATAGGCCACCCTCGTTCGGTCGGAACTGACAGTGCCGGACAGCGGGATGGTGTAACTGCCGTGCAAGCCGCGCACAACGGCGGCGTGAGGACTGAGAAATCAGATTTGCGCGTTTGTTTTTCCCGGGAACTGCAGGTCACCGCGTCCGCCGGGATGACAACGTCGTCTTGAC
>JBJTPZ010000092.1:0-7851 GCA_046075365.1 Planctomycetaceae bacterium | reverse complement strand
GATCCTTTGGTGCGTTCGGCGAACATGGCCGTGTTGGACAGTCCGTCGGTGAAGTCACGATCAGCGAGGGAAGTACCGGCAGTGAAGGCTCCGTTGCCACCGCAGGAAAGCTGTCGGCCGCCGAAGTTGACTGAGGCGGAGTTGTTGGTCTGTGAGGCAGCGTTAGCGGCACCCTGGTAGGGGGTGCTGCCACCGAAGTTGTAGACATAGTTGTTTTCAGAAATCACGACTCCGGTGTTCGCATCTGACGGGCACAGGAACAGTCCGGCGGCCTGGGCGTAGGCTGTGTAGTTCGGGTTGCTGGGAGTGCCGGACGTGGTCATGCGGGTGGAGTTTGGTCCGTTGAAGTTGATCAGATTGTAGATATTGGCCTGTTCCATGTAGGGCAGGATGAAGATGTGCACGGAGCGATTGCCGGTCCAGACATTGGCGGCATTGCTGGAGTAGCTGGTGTAGTTCGTCTGAGCGACGCCAGCGATTGTCAGGTCAGGCAGCAGTCGACCGGGGGGGAATTTGGAGTGTGTGGAGAGGTAATTGTGCAGTCCGAGTCCGATTTGTTTAAGGTTGTTTTTGCACTGTGTGCGGCGTGCTGCTTCGCGGGCCTGCTGCACGGCCGGCAGCAGCAGTGAGACCAGAATGGCGATGATGGCGATGACCACCAGCAGTTCGATGAGAGTGAAGCCGCGATGCAGTTTTGAGCGAACCATGAACAATCTCCGGGGAAGGGCTGTAAAGCTCGTCACGATGTGCGGTGTCGCGACAGTTTGATTCTATGGTAACGGTGGGCAAGGACTATGCCGGCTGCGTCGCCTCGGGGTTGCCATCGCGAAGTCTGCGAGAACATGAACGCTGTAATCGGCCGAACCGCCGCTGATTCCTGTTTTCGGGAATTGGTGAGAGGGTGACGGCTTTGGTTCCAGTTCTCGAAAGAAGTTGAGGAGGGGGCTGGCGGTGTTGCTGAAAATCTGTGCTGAGTGCCGCTGCAGCAAATTCCTTGCGGAACTCACCGGGAAGACTTTTCCCAGACTCTCTGTTTTATTAAAGTTCGTGAGGACGGGCAGTTTACCAGGGCTGCGTTGTTTGCTGTGCGTGTTTGTGTGCAGCGGTTTTCAGGAGGCGACTTCGGAAGGGATTCTGGGCGATGGCATATCGATCGCAGCGATTCATCCAGGCGGCCAATCTGCGCCTTGATGTCCCGGTCAGCGTCAGTCTGGCCGAGCTCCCGGACGACTCAATGCGAGTATCGCTTGAGGACGCGACGCTGCTGGCGTTTGACGCGGTGATTGACAACTGCATTCTGCACGACGTTGATTTTCTGCTGTTGTCGGGCAATGTGTTCATAGAAGCGGACCGCAGTTTGCGGGCTCGGTTGTCGATTCAGAGGTGTTTTCAGCGTCTGCACGAGGCAGGTATTCATGTATTTGTGCTGCCTGGGGACAGTGATCCGGCGGAGGCCTGGCGTCTGGTTCCGGATTTGCCGGACAACGTGACCATCTGTTACAGCTCGAATCCGGAGCCGGAGAGTCTTTTGGATGGTGAATCTGATGTTCCGATGACTTTAGTTTCGTCGGCGCTGTGGATTGGTGCGGCGGACGATTTTGGCATTCAGGTGATCGCTCGTGGTGGCCAGTCGCTGCAGCCATTTCGAATTGGCGTACTGTCGCGAGCACGTTACGAGGAATCACAGCGGATGGCTGCCCTGGCAGCATCCACAACGGACGATGTGCTGCTGGATTTGGCGGTGAATCCCAGCAGTGGCGAGAAGGTTGCGGAGGTGCAGTCTGTTTCCGAGTCTGACACGGCGCACATCACGGTGTGGCGATCGGTGGAGGCAGAGCAGGGTGAGCGACCGGCGAAGCTGCCGCAGCAGTCGATGCGGAGACTGCAGGATCGGTCGGGAGACGGATCCGGGGCGGCGGGCGGAATGGACCATGGTTTTTTAGCGTTTGCGGATGAGGTGTTGCGGGAGGGGCAGCTGAATTTTCTGGCGTTGCTGGGTGAAGCTGAGCGTGTGACATTGTGGCGTGAGCAGGGAGTGGTGCATTGTCCCGGGACGACTCAGGCGCGTTCGCGTCTGGAGTCTGCATCGGGAGTGTGTTCGCTGGTGGATGTGAGTGATTCGGGTGAGGTGCATATTTCACCACTGGACACCAGCTGTGTGGACTGGAAGCTGATTGAGCTGCATGTGGCGGGGGCGACGGACACTTCGACTTTGCTGCAGCACATGCGGACTCGACTGCTGGAAGAGCGCTGTGGAGCGGCTGATCGGATTTGGTCGGTGCAGTGGATTTTGCGAGGTGTGTTGCCGGTGCTGCGGATGCTGCAGGACAGTGAGTTTGACACATTGCTGTCATTGGAGCTGGATCAGCTGCAGGCTGGCGGGCGATCGCTGCAGCTGCTGCATGATGTGCGTTATCTGCCGGACGCCTGGCCGGCCGGCAATCCTGCGGGTGGTCTGCCGGATCAGTATCAGCAGCACTTGTCGCGTCCGGCGCTGCTGAGTGACTCTGAGCTGACTCGTGTGATCGAAGCGGACCGCGTGTTGTCAACGGCCTGGAAGCAGCGTTTGCTGGCGGTGTTGCCATCGCTGGATCCTGAGCAGATTTTGGGGCGAATTCGTGAGGACGGCGCTGCCTGGTTTGAACCTCGGTTTGAGCTGCAGCCGGGTGAAGATGCGGAGGAATCCGAGCTGGATTCGGCTGATTATTCGCCGGGTCCGGCGGAGTCTGCTGCTGAGGCAGTCGATTCGTCATTGCCGGTGATTGACGACGTGGAGCCTGGTGATGAACCGGATGATGAGAGTGAGCGAGCCTGATCGTTTGTGTAAGGGGAGTTCAGCATGAGGCTGACCGAGATTGATATTGATCGATTTCGCATTTGGCGCAGTTTGCTGCTGCGGCTGGACCCGCGCGGACTGAATGTGATTTACGGTCCGAACGAGGCGGGCAAAACGACTTTAATGCGTTTTATTCGTTCGACGCTGTTTGGTTATGAACCATTGGAGACGGAGCCGGCGTGGCATCGTCCGGATCCCAGTCAGCCCTGGCGTGGTGCGCTGCGGTGTGAGCATGGTGGCCGAACGTGGCGAATTTTCCGTCGGGCGGAGCTGAGCGGTCGTGGTCGACTGCGATTGTCTGGGGGGCCGGACGGCCTGGATCGGGAAACGGCACTGGGCAGCATCCTGTCGGACACGACAGAGGAAGTGTATGCGGATGTGTTTGCGGTGGGGGTTCGCGAGCTGAATCAGCTTTCGACTCTGGGGACGGGCCAGGTTGCTCAGTATATTTACGGTTTATCGCTTGGTCCGCAGGGGCGTCAGATTCTGGCGGCGCTGGGGGATTTGCGAAGTCGTGGAGCAGCGTTGTTTGGTCCGCAGCAGTCGGAGGGGCGGCTGCCCGAGCTGTTCGACGAGTATGCTCGCGCGGCGTCTGTCAAGCCGCGGACTGGAGCCTTGCGGGACCAGCACACCCGGCTGACTCGGCGGCGTGCGGAGCTGCAGTCTGAACTGGAGGAGCTGCAGCAGCGGGAATCGACGCTGAAGAATGAGCAGCGTGGTCTGCAGCATGTGCAGCGCTGCCACAAGCCCTGGAATCGGATTCGGGAGCTGAAGGACGAGTTATCGAAGCTGCCTCTGACGACGGTGGATCCGACTGAGTCTTTGCGTCTGCTGACGGCTGCGGACAAGGATCATGCCGAGGCAGTATCGCGTCGTGATCGTCTGAGCAATGAGTCTGTCTCGTTGAAGGCTCAGGCTGAGCGTTTGCAGCTGGATGCAGCGTTTGAGCGTGAGCGGCATGTGGTGCAGAGTCTGGTGGATCAGGCCGACTGGCTGCGTCAGATTGACGAGTCGATTCATGCGGCGGAGGATCGTGCGGGCGAGCTGAAGCGGGAACTGGGGCATCAGCTGTCGCAGCTGGGTGAGGGCTGGACGCTGGAGCGTCTGAGTGCGGTGGACACCAGTCCGGCGTCGCATCACCGTTTGCTGGAGATGGCGCGGCGTTATCAGGACGCGCTGCAGCGCCGCGGCAAGCTTCGCCGCTGGACGCGCAGCATGAATCGTCGGAGTGGTCGTGAGGTGCTGGAGCTGAATCGTTTGCTGGACGAGCTGGGTGTCCCGGTTGATCAGGCGATTGACAGTGAGCAGGCGCGTCTGAAGGAGCTGGAAAATCTGGGCCGGCTGCGACTGCAGGAGGAGCAGCTGGCGCTGAAGATTCAGACGGTGCGGCGTGTGCTGGAGCGGGTGGATGTGGAGGATTCGATTCCGGCCTGGGTGGATCAGGCGATTTCGCTGATGGGCTGGTTTGGTGTGGCGCTGTGTCTGTTTGGTGTTGCCACGTATGCGGCGGGTGGCGAGGCTCGTCGGACTCTGGGTGGGGCGCTGGCGGCTGCAGCGATCGGGCTGGCGGGAATGCTGTGGTGGGCGGTTCGCAATGGTTTGCGAAATCACTTTGATGCAACGACCGGCGTTCGGCTGGAGGATCTGGCGGATGAGGCGCGTCAGGCGGACCGTCAGCTGCGGCTGATTCAGGAGCGGATCCAGCGGATGGCGGTGGCTGACGGGCACGGGACGGATGTTTCCGGTGAGGAGTGGCGTTCATCGACGGCCGAGATGGTAGATCGTATTGGTGCCTGTTCAGCGCGGATCGCGGAGCTGGAAGTTTTGCAGCGGCGGCAGTTTCGAGCGGCGGCGCGGCGGATGCGTCTGCATGCGCTGCGTGACAGGTTTCGCGCGGCACAGCAGAATCTGGCACAGGTACGTCAGGAGTGGTGTCGGCTGTTGTCAGCGACCGGCATGCAGGAGACGCTGCAGACTGAGCAGGCGTTTGAGTGGTGGCATCGGCTGCAGGATGTTCGAGAGCTGGCTTCGCAATGGCGCAATTCGGCTCCGGAGGTGGAAGGTCTGCGGCGAATGTTTGATTCGATGCGGCAGCGGGTTGAGCAGGTGGGCGGCCGTTTGAAGAGTGCATCGAAGCAGGATTATTCGCGACCGCTGGAGATTCTGGCGAACTGGCAGCAGCAGTTAAGGATCCATGATCGGGACCGTGCGGAGCGGGAGCGTCTGCTGGGCGATGCAGAGGGTCGGCAGCGTGATTCCCTGCATGCGCAGCATCAGGCGGAAGCGGCCGAGTTGCGGCGGGGCGCCGTGCTGGCTCGCGCCGGAGTCGCAGGTCGCGAGGAAATTCAGAAGCAGCAGGAAGTGCAGCAGCGGCGACAGCGGATGGAGAAGGAACTGAAGGCGGCCAATGATGATTTGCTGGAGGCTGGTCGTCAGGACGCTGAGCTGGCGATTGTGGAAGACGATTTGCTGCGGTTTGATCCCCAGAAGACTCGCGAAAGACTGCAGCTGCTGCAGGCCGAACTGAAGGATGTGGAGCAGGGGCTGCGGAAGCGGCATGAGGAGCTGGGCAGTCTGCGGCAGGAGATTCGGCTGCTGGAATCGCGACGTGATTCGCATACGGAGTTCTTCCGGCGTTCGCGGCTGGCTGCTGACATTTATCGGGCGACGGAAGAGTGGCTGGCGCTGCAGATTGAGCATGATGCGGTGATGCAGATGCGGCGGAAATTTGAACAGGAAAACATTTCGGGAACGCTGGTGGCGGCATCGGGCTACATGCATCGCATGACTGCCGGACGTTATCACCGCATCTGGGCTCCGCTGGGCGAGGATTATCTGTGCATTGATGACGAGTTTGGTCAGACGTTCCGGGTGGAACAGCTCAGCGGCGGAACTCGAGAACAACTGTTTCTTGCGATTCGTTTTGCGCTGGTCCGCGAGTTTGCTCGCCGAGGCATTGAGCTGCCGCTGATCATGGACGATTTGTTTGTGAACTTTGATCAGGAGCGAACTGAGGCTGCGGCTGACTGCCTGATTGAGGTGGCGCGGGAAGGGCAGCAGGTATTGTTCTTTACCTGTCACGAACACATTGCGGGAATGTTTCAGCGGAAGCAGGTGGAGCCATTGTGGCTGCCGGGGCATCGAGTGGCGTTTGATGCCCTGAAGCCGGAGTCAGAGCATGCGGATACAACCGGATTTATGGCAAATTCGGACGAGCTTCTGGATGGCTGACGGGTTGTGGTGCGTTGGCGTGAGTGGTGTGTCCCCGGCGCCCGGCACCCGGCGCCTCGCACGTGGCTCGGGCTTTCCAGCCCGAGTTCTGTCTGTGCGGCAAACTGGTGTGTCCCGTGGCCCGGTGCAGGCTTTGAAGTGGTGTGTCCCCTGGGCTCGGCATCCCCTGGGCTCGGCATGTAGTTCGGGCTTTCCAGCCCGAGATCTGTCCGCGTGGCGAACTGGTGTGTCCCCGCGCCCAACCGGTGTGTCCCCGCGCCCTGGGGACGAGATGGGGCCGCATGGCAAAGTGGTGTGTCCCCGTGGCTGGCACCCGTGGCTGGCCTGAACGACTGGTGCAGGCTTTGAAGTGGTGTGTCCCCGGCGTTTGCACGTAGCTCGGGCTTTCCAGCCCGAGTTCTGTCTGCCCGGCGAACTGGTGTGTCCCCGCGCCCGGTGCCGCGCCCGGCGGAGAAACGTCTCACCTGAAGCCACGAAGCGACCGAGCTGAAGACACGGCTGGCGGGGAGGGGGGGGGCTGTGAACACTGAAGTTCAGACGGACAGGATTTCCCGGATCACGCGACCATGGACATCGGTCAGTCGTCGGTCAATTCCTGAGTGTCGAAATGTCAGCTGGTGATGATCGATGCCCAGCAGGTGCAGCAGAGTGGCGTGCAGGTCATAACCCCATGTTTTGCCTTCTGCGGTCTGCCATGCCAGGTCGTCGCTGCGTCCCCAGTCGGTGCCTTTCCGAATACCGGCTCCTGCCAGCCACGTGACGAAAGTTCCACTGTTGTGATCGCGTCCGAGCGAGCCCTGAGCAAAGGGTGTGCGGCCGAATTCGGTTGTCCAGATCAGCAGTGTGTCGGCCAGCAGGCCGCGCTGCCGGAGGTCGGTCAGCAGAGCGGCGATGGGCTGATCGACGGAGCGTGCCATGGGGGGCAGCTCGGTCTGGATGTTGCCGTGGTTGTCCCAGTTGTTGACGGCTCCCTGCGGACCGCTCCAGACCTGCACGAAGCGAGTTCCGCGTTCGACGAGGCGGCGTGCCAGCAGGCAGCGGCGACCGAAGTCCGCGGTTTCTGGCTGGTCCAGTCCGTACGCCTGCTGAGTCGTCTCGGATTCGGCGGCGAGGTTAAAGGCTTCGGGGGCACTGAGCTGCATGGCGGCGGCCAGTTCGGCTGCGGCGATGCGGGCAGCAAAGCGACTGTCAGCGGGATGTCGATCCGCATGGCGTCGGTTCAGTTGCTGAAGAGCAGCGAGAGTGTCTCGGTCGGACTGTCCCTGAGCAAAACCGTAGCGATTGTCGGCCTGCAGGTCTGCGATTGGCGGACTGGCGGAAGCGTCGACGACGGTTCCCTGGTGGTTGGAGGGCAGGAAACCGGAGCTGAAGTTGCCTTTCTGGTTATAGGGCAGGCCGCGTGGATCGGGCAGCACGATGAAAGCGGGCATGTTCTGCGACAGGCTGCCGAGTGCATAGGACACCCAGGCACCGCAGCAGGGGAAGCCGGGCAGTGTGAATCCTGAGCAGGCGAGGTAGCTGGCGGGGCCGTGCACGTTGGTGCGGCCGGTCATGGCCATCAGAAAGGCGGGTTCATCGATGACTTTGGCCTGATGCGGGAACAATTCGCTGACCCAGCGACCGGTTTCCCCGTACCGGGCAAAGCGGAACGGGCTTTTCATGACGGCGCCAGCCGGGGCTGTGAAGCCCTCGGGCTTGTCTTTTGGTCCGATCATCTGACCGTGCAGGCGTTCCAGTTCCGGTTTGTAGTCAAACAGGTCCATGGGGCTGGCCCCGCCGGTCAT
>JBJTPZ010000091.1:0-5229 GCA_046075365.1 Planctomycetaceae bacterium | reverse complement strand
ATTGGCAAACCCTCATAATCTGACAGCAGCAGCAGGACATCGGCAGTGGACAGGTGTGTCTGCACTTCGGCAGGCACCAGTCGTACAGTGAGTTCGATCGCCCCGCAATGCACCTGTTTGCGAAGCAAATCGGCAACCGCTGACATTTCTGTACCATCACCGATCAGGACACCCGAGCAGCCAGTTATCTCTGAGACGCAGCGCTGCATCGCGTGAGCGACATCCAGAATACGTTTCTGTTCCTGCACCAGTCGGCCGGCATAGGCAATTCTGAGACCGGGATTTTCAAGGCGTTTCGGCGATGGTGAGGGAACCTGCACGCCGTACGGCAGGTAATGAACACCATTTTGATCCGTCGCTGCATGCTCAGCCAGTTGCTGGAGGCACTGGGAGACACCTACAACATTTTGTATGCGATCGCGTTTGCGTCCGGCAATAAACACATCAAGTACGGCGCGGTAGAACGGGTCGTCCGAGTGCAGCACGGCCAGTGAGGGCACCCCACACTTTTGAATCCACCGTGCAGCGAACAGAGCGGGAACCACATGGTTTGCGACAAAGATGTCGGCAGCGGACTGCTTAACACCTGAAATCACAGAACTGATGCGATCCTGCGTGCTCCCGGCAACAGCATGCACCGAGGTTTCAATGTGATGAGCACGCAGGGCATTCACCAGCGGCCCGCTTTGGTCCCAGACAAACGCATGCACTACGCTGTCGATTCCCCGCCGTCGAAGTTCCGGCAAAAGAAAAGCAAGCCAGGAACCAGGTCCACTGACATGGCCTTCCCAGTCATAAGCGCACCAAAAGACTCGCAGTTCCAGTACTCCCTGAACAACGCATCAGATTGCTGTCGCACACGAGCCATCAAATCAGCAGCGCGACCGTGGCGATTTAGCCAGACCCACCGGGTTGAGTTTTTGGCAGTATCAACCACCGCCATGGCAACGGCAATCAACCCTGATGCTGGTAAATCTGATCGAGCTTGCGTGCGACGACTCGCCAGTCGAACTCACCGAGCACCCGTGCACGTCCTTTGTCGTTCGCGATGCGTTGCCGCAGAGACCTGTCCAGGGCCTCTTCAAGACTTCCGTCTGTACCCTGCCTGTACACCGCTGCACATTCAGCTCCGTCTGTCGCATCGAGGCAACCGGCTTCATCAGGTACGACGATGTTGCGGCGAAGCGTCATGGCCTCCAGTACCAAAGTCGGCAACCCTTCACGTAAGCTGGTGACCACCAACGTGCGGCAGGTGGCAATAGCATCCAGCACATCGGCATGAGGAAGCTGCGGCAGCAGCAGCAGATTGGCAGGTTTTTCAAGTCCATACTCACGCATCAGATCCTGTCTGGTGATGCCGCCAATCATGACAAATTGAATGCGATCAAGTCTGCTGGCAAGTTCAACGAACGCTCGGGGATTTTTCACCGGATCAAGCCTGCCCACCCAAAGCACGAAATCTGCGGCAACCTTAAATTTTTTCAGAAACTTGCCTGCTGCAGCTTTGTCGCAGCGACCAACATCCACGCCATTAGGGATATAAGCCGCTTCGATTCCGTAGTCACGCTGCAGTACCTGTTGCTCCCAGCGACTTACACTCAGGCAGACATCGCAATTGCGAGCGCCACGCAGCATTGCCTCATTCAGGTCATGCTGCCAGGGTTCGATTCCGTTCCGCCCCGCTTCCGGGTAATACAACAGATGATGGGTGTGCACCCATTTTAGTCGGCGAGGAGCATGGATTTCCGCCCAGTCAATCAGAGTGGGCAACACATGCGTGTGCACGGCGACTGCAGTAACGGGCGGGGGAGTCTGCAGAAAAGCCTGCCGGTTTTCACCGATAATGGCAGGCCCCAGTGCGGACTGCAGATCAGTTTCTTCTGGCACCAGAAGGACACGCAGTGAGGAGTGTTTCTGAATTGCCAGCAGGTGATTGCGAACCCCACCTTGTTTGTGGAAGTGGGTCCCCAGCAGTACCTGGGCAGCGGAGCCGGAAAATCTCTGTTGCCAGTCCGCAAACGCCCGGCGACAGCGGGCGAAGTATCGACGCCACTGCCACTGGCTGTATTCGAATTTTGCTCGCTTCCAGTAGCCCAGCAAGTTTCGATTCACGAAGATCCAGTCTCGCCCAGCTATCAGTAATTAGTCAGTATCACGTTTTCCGTCACACTCGACGGATGTCAACCTGCCGCAGTTGGCCGAACCCAGCGATCGCAGCCAGCGGGCAGGACGAAAATTAAACAGATACCACGATCGGTAGCCGCGCAGCCTGGCAGAAAGTTGCCGCGCTGCCTGCGTCGCCCTGGGCAACAGAATTTCAGGCAGTGAACCCAGAAAGACACGATACGCCAGCCAGCTCGTCCCCAGATTCTGAAACACAATCCTTAACCCACGTGCCCTGCCGTGCTCTCTGCAGGCATCACGAATGACCCTGGTCGCCTCGGGAACGTGGAAATTGTCAATCAATTCGTCAACTTTATCACGGCACACGCCGCGGTACTTCAATTCCTTGAGCAGCTGCGGCAGACCGATGAAGTAGACCTTTGCGCGAGTCACGGGGTTGCCCCACCACTGCGCACCGTTGAAGATGGTTATCGCAGCATCTGCCACAACCACTGCCGGTGACTGCAGGCCGGATGCAACGATGGTCATGGTGTGAGGATATGTGGTCAGGGCTGACGAATAATCTTCGCCAGAAACACCGTGACGCCAGAATTCGCGCCAAATCTGCGTCCTGACGATGTGAACGTAACTCTGAGTACAAACTGCGCTCATTGGCCGCAGAAGTTGATGCCAATGCGAAACCACGCCATCACTGACCTCAGCATTCCCGAGATATGCGAATTCGCCATCATGTCCTGCCAAAGCAGCCGCAGGCCACTGTGACGGATAGAGTGCCACTCGGAAATTTACGTAAAAGAAATCATGAGCGGGGTGACTTCTGATGCATTCCACGACGCGTCGCAGGGCGTTGGGAAGTAACAGATTGTGATCCCCCAGCACCCAGACACAGCAGCCGCTGGCCAGCGTTGCCGGACCGTAAACAATATTTCTGGTGGGCCCAATGTTGTGCCCGTGGCGATGTACGCGGAATGGTCCCAGTTCGGCCGAGTCCGCCAGTACCTGTGCGGTCTGGTCGGTTGACGCATTGTCCAGCACCCAGACTTCAACTTCATCCGGGAACTGGCGGACCTGCGGCAGCAGAGCCTGCAGCATCACTCGCAGAAACCCGGCCCGATTGCAGGTGGGAATGCAAATTGACAGCAGCGGCCGCTGATCAGTCATTTTCTTCCAGCCAGCCTCCCAGGCAGCGCTGGATGCCGGCTGCATCCAGACCCACCAGGGAACGCAGATAGCCTTGTGATCCGACCGCTGCAGAAAGAAGCGGAGGGATTCCCAGCGAGCGAACGCGGATTCGTCGAGGCAGTGCCGCACTCAGCAGTTCACCTAAACCGCCCGCAGCGACGTGCTCTTCAACCGTTAGCACGCGTTCGTACGCATACAGCAAACTGAGATCCGGAGCGGTGAGCCGCGTGAGCGAAAACACATCCACCGGACACCCTTGCTCGGCCAGCCGATCAGCAGCAGCCATGGCTTCCGCCAAAACGGACCCGGTGCCGACGATCGCACAGGTCGCCTGCCGGTCAGTCAGTTTCAGGACTCCCCCAAAGTCAAGCTGCAGGTCATGCACACGAGGCTCGCCGGCTTTTCCCAGTCGCAGGTAGGAAGGTCCGGGATGAGCAGCAAGCCAGGCCACACACTGCCGGGTCTCACCGGGATCTGCGGGCGACAGCAGTGTCAGACCGGGCAGTCCTCGCAGACAGCCGATGTCCTGAACGCAGTGATGCGAATATCCGAGATTGCCATAGGACACGCCGGCCCCGACAGCCACCACAGTTACCGGCAGTTTGTGATAGCACACATCATTGCGAATCTGCTCAAGGCACCTGAGCGTCGGGAAGTTGCCGATGCTGTAGGTAAATACGTGAAAACCTTCGCTGGCGAGACCAGCGGCGAGGCCTGTCATGTTCTGCTCAGCAACCCCCGCATTCAGATAGCGATCCGGGAACTCTTCTGCGAAGGGCTCAACGACAGAATAGCCCAGGTCACCGACCACCAGAAAGATCCGGGGATTGCGGCGTGCTTCCAGCAGCAGCTGCTCGATAAACGCGGTTCTCACTGGCCACGTTCCTGAAGCTGCCGCAACACTTCCCGCAACTGCTGTTCAGTCCTTGGCGGCGAGTAGTGATACTTGAGCTGGTGCTCCATAAAGTCAACACCTTTTCCTTTCACGGTGCGAGCCACGACAGCCAGCGGCGGTGCATCAGCAGCCCTGTGCGGCAGCAGCGCTGCTGCAATCTGGTCCACATCATGCCCGTCAATCTCCACCACATCCCAGCGAAAGCTGCGGAACTTTTCCGCCAGCGGATGGAGCTCAAGCACATCGGCGACATTTCCAAGGCTCTGAATTCCGTTGTAGTCCACAATGGCGGTCAGCTGCCCCAGGCGATGGTGACCGGCAAACAGCACGGATTCCCAGTTGCTGCCTTCGTCCAGTTCCCCATCCGACAGCATGACGAAAGTTCGCCATTTCAGTCCCCGGCGTTTTGCCGCCAGGGCCTTGCCGCAGCCAAACGGCAGCCCGTGCCCCAGTGAACCGGTGGAAAATTCGACTCCAGGTACTTTGTGGCTGACGTGAGTCAGCAGTCGTGAACCATCCTGTCCGTACTGCAGAAGTTCGGCAACGGGAAAAAAGCCGCATTCAGCGAGGAGGGCGTAGAGAATCGCAGTCGAGTGCCCTTTGCTGAGAATAAATCGATCGCGATCCGGCCACGCGGGATTGTCCGGCTGCACATTCAGCACCTGTCCGTACAGGACGGCCAGCAGTTCAGCCATGCTGAAACAGCCCCCGATGTGCGAGGCGTTTGCAGCGTGCACCATGCGGGCTGTGTGGCAGCGAATGCGACCAGCAAGTTCCAAAACGCTCATCACTTTTCCTGACGCCAGGACCGGCGACTGTTTGCCACCAGCTGCTTCAATCCCTCAGCCAGATCGACGTGCGGTGAAAACCGGGCAGCAGCAGCAAGTCGTGCCACGCTCACCTGCATCCGCATGACCTGATCGGGGCGATACGGGACTTCCCCAAACCCCAGCTCGGCAGTCGGGTCCACCAGATCGCGGACCAGCTCAATGATCTGCCGCAGCGGTCGCTCAATTCCCGACGCCAGA
>JBJTPZ010000090.1:0-1750 GCA_046075365.1 Planctomycetaceae bacterium | reverse complement strand
AGCTGACATTCACGCACAGCGGCCGTCCGGAGCGTCTGACAGACCCGGAAGTCACAGGGGCAAGGGTTGTGAAGGAGATTCTGGCATGAGCAGTGCGGGTTGTTTTGACAGTGTATTCGGCAGGGACAGGCTGCGGCGGTGTTACGGACCGAATTCCGCGTGGCTGGAGGGGAAAGCGAGTGACTCATGCAGCAGTCCGCTCCGTACATCAGGGCGGGCAAATTTCGTTCGCGGGGGCGGCATCGAGTAGCGGGACGCAGGCACTGGCCACCAGTCCAGTAACAACCAGCCTTCGTTCACTGGTTTTTGCACAGCGCGACGTCAGTGGCCTGACGATGGACGGGATCCGGCAGTGCTGTGAAAGATGAAGGCTGTTGCGGACAAGCAGTGGCGGCGGATGAGTATTGAAAGCCTGGAACGTCCAATGCTTGAGAGCAGGAAGAGGTATCCGGAAATGCCGGGGGTGGACTTGTTTGGTTTTAAGGACGACACACTGGAAACTTTCGAAATGATCCGTCGGGCGATGATTCGACATCTGGGTTGTCTGGCGTTTCTGCTGTGGGCCGGGTGGGTGCGGGCTGATGAGCAGCACTTTGAGAGGTCTGTTCGGCCACTGTTGATCGAGCGTTGCCACAAGTGTCATGCCGGGACCGAGGCAAAAGGAGGGCTGCGGCTGGATTCGCGTGAAGCGGCGCTGCAGGGTGGTGAGACGGGTTCGGCGGTTGTGGCCGGGAAACCGGAGCAGAGTCTGCTGTTGCAGGCGGTCCGTCATGAGAACGGGCTGGAGATGCCGCCTGATGGCAAGCTGACGGCCGCGCAGATCGAGGCGCTGGCGAAGTGGGTTCGCGAGGGGGCTGTTTGGCCGGGCGCACCGGTCGCCCCGCCGGCGGAAAAGGCAGAAGCGGATGCGACCACAACGCCTCGGTTGCCCAATAGTGGAGACCTTGCCGCGACGCTGCAATTGTGGCTGCGGGCCGATGCATTGCAGTTGGCCGATGGCGAAAGCGTATTTATCTGGCCGGACCACAGTGGCCATGGTCGCGATGTTTCGGCAACCAAAGGCGTGCGGGAGGGGGGCGTTGGCGGACCGGGTAATTTCGTGCGTCAGAGCAATCTGCATGGTCGTCCGGCAGTGCGTTTTTCGCAGTGGACGGGTCTGGCGTCTTCGCCGGGCAATCCGATCGATATTCGCGGTGATGCTGCGCTGACGATTTCGCTGGTGATGAACCTTGCGCGATTCGACGGGCAGCCGTCGCATTCATCGATTTTTTCCGTGGGAAATCCGGCGAATCCGGGTGATCCGGGAAAACCGCTGGCGGCCCTGATTGAAATCGATCAACCGCAGCAGTTCTCGCTCGACTTCGCCGGGGGCTGGGGGCACGACGCGGTGCTGGCACCGGGTTCGTATCAGTCCCACTTTGGCAAGCCGATCATCGCAACATTCGTCAAGACGCCAGGCCCTATCAAAGACACCACACGGTTCTATATCAATGGGAAGCTGGCAGGACCCATTGAGGGACAGCCGGTCACCGGTCGCGATACGGTGCCGGACATTCAGCACCGTTCCGATATCGGTGTCTTTCTGGGTAAGGCGCTGAGTTGGTGCGGTGCGTTTCAGGGGGATATCGGCGAGGTGCTGGTTTACAACTCCGCGCTGGCCGACGCCGACCGGCTGGGCGTCGAGGTGTACCTCGGTGAGAAGTTCGGACTGTGGATCGATGAAGAACGGACCGTCGCCAGGAGGGCGGAA
>JBJTPZ010000089.1:0-3190 GCA_046075365.1 Planctomycetaceae bacterium | reverse complement strand
ACACACGTCGTCCGGTCAGTCGTTACGCAGCCGCATGCCGTTTTCCTTCAGCTTCTCGCGAATCTCGTTCAGCGACGTGACGCCAAAGTTGCGACTGGCAAGCAGCTCGTCCGGAGTCCTCTGGCAAAGCTGCCCTACCGTCTGAATGTTCAGGCGAGACATGCACTTGCGAGACCGCACGGAAAGATTCAGGTCGGTCACCAGCTTGTTCATCATCGCCTGCTCTTCAGGAGACAGACTCTGGTCAACAATGTGCTCGCGAGAATGAATCTTGTGCAGATGCTGACCAATCCGCAGCCCATGAGCCTGCAGCAGCTCGCGAATTTCCATCAGCGACGTTTCACCAAAATTCTTGCCCGCCAGCAGCTCCTGCTCACTGACCTCAGTCAGATCACCCAGCGTGACAATATTCATCGCCTGCAGACAGTTGCGGCTGCGAACCGAAAGCTCGAAGTCCGTCACCGGACGACCCAGCAGCTGCTTCATGCGAGCTTCCTGCTTCGCATGGTCTTCGTCGTAGTACATCCCCTGAGTCGCCTCGATGTCCTTCAGGTACAGCTCGGCAAACTGATTGTTCGGGTCGTACTCACGCACACGACGGAAACAAAATGCCGCCGCCTGATAGTTCTCTCGGTCCTCGTACAACAGTCCCAGATTCAGCAAAGCACCAATGTAGAACGGCGGACGCGACAGACTGCGCTCATAAAGACGAATCGCCTCGTCGTCGTTGCCACGCAATGCATTCTCAGCAGCCAGCCAGAACAAAGCCCGCGAATGATGCGGATCCATGTCCACCGCACGCTCAAAATACTCAACCGCTGTCAACGAATCACCCCGGTCCGCCCAGATACAGCCCATCTGGAACGAATACTCGGCTCGACTGGCCGCAGATGCCGCTACACTCCGCAACAGCTTCTCAGCCTCGTCCACGCGACCAGCCGCACGAATCGCCCCCGCTCGACGCAATGCACACCCCACCGGGTCCACACCCAGACGCGACGCCGCTTCAAATCGAGCAGCCGCTTCGTCAGGTCGCCCCAATGATGTCAGACACTGACCATGAGCAAACAAGGCGACTCCGTCCGCACTGACTGTTGCCAGCAAACGGTCCGCCTGCGACTGACGAGACAGCACGTAGGCTCCCACACCCGCTCGAGCTACCACGGATTCTCGCTTCTCGCCCGCTTCCACGCGACGAGTCAGGTCACCCACGACCTGACGAATCTCCGTCAACTGCGAGGTCCCTGCCGCATACTCCAGCTGCTGCAGCTGATCCAATGTCAGCAGATTGTCGGATTCGAAAAACTCTTTAATGCTAAAAGGACTGGCTGAGGGCACTTCGTTTGCTTCCTGTGAAACACAAATTCGCGCAATGACGAACGGCATGCACCAAACCGCAATCTGCTAATTCTAACACCCCGGACTCCGCGGAACAAGTCTCGGGATTTTTCGAGAATTCCAGCGAACCACAAACCTCACCCCTTCGGTTACACACCACCCATTTCTTCACAATTTCCTCCCAAAATCCCAGAATAACCCAGCTTCACCACACCCAAATCACCAATTACAGATACCAAAGTCCTTTAATCACCGCCCCGCCAGCTACACCCTGTTCCACTCCACACTCCCCCGTTTTCACCGCTTTTCACCACATAACATTCCCCGCACATGCCGATTTTCTCAGACTGACGATTGCGATTTTCCTCGCCGCCACCGTAGACTGACAATCCAAAGCCTTCACTGGTTCCCCGCCAACTCGCCAATTTGGCCCCGCTCCAGCCCGCTGGACAGGCCGGAACAAACCCACCCCCCAGGAAAAATTCCCATGCTGGTGATCCCAGGCAACTACGGCAAAGATACCTGCGACGGTTACTCCCGCCGCGCCGTGCTCCGTGTCGGCAGCTCCGCCATCGCCGGCCTCAGCGCCGCAACACTCCTTGAAAAAGCCGCCGGCGCAGCCGAAATCAGCGACGAAGAAGCACGCTACGGCGGCAAAGGCTTCGGCGCCGCGAAAAGCGTCATTATGCTTTACCTGCAGGGCGGACCCAGCCACCTCGACCTGTGGGACCCCAAAACCAATGTCCCCGATAACGTCCGCTCCGTCTTCAAAAATATCGACACCAAACTGCCCGGTGTCCAGTTCACCGAGCTGCTGCCCAAACTGGCTCAGCAGATCGATCGCGCCACACTCATCCGCTCCGTCAGCTATACGCCAGTCGGACTGTTCAACCACACCGCCGCCATCTACCAGATGCTGACCGGTTACACCGCCGACAACGTCAGCCCCTCCGGACAGCTCGAACCACCCAGCCCCAAAGACTTCCCAAATTTCGGCTCCAATATCGTCCGGCTCAAACCGCTCGCAGCACCCATGCTGCCGTTCGTCATGATGCCCCGACCGCTGCAGGAAAGCAATGTCATCGGCAAAGCCGGTACCGCCGGATTCCTCGGCCGCGCCTTCGACCCGTACTACCTGTACCCGTCCGGCGATGATATGGACATGGCCAAAATGGAACGCGTCCGCGTTGATGACCTGACCCTGCGACAGGACGTCCCGCTCGATCGGCTCCAGCGCCGCGCTTCTCTCCGCGATACCATCACCGCCGGCATGAAAAGCATGGATAAAGCCGTTCAGCAGTATGCTTTGAACGAATACTACGAAAAGGCCCTCGGTCTGGTGCTCTCTGGCAAAGCCCGTGAAGCCTTCAACCTGTCTTCAGAATCCGCCGAACTGCGCGAAAAATACGGCAATAACACCTTCGGCCAAAGCTGCCTGCTCGCACGCCGTCTGGTCGAAGCCGGTACCCGCGTTGTCGAAGTCAACTGGCCGAAAGTCGCCAACAGCGATAATCACTCATGGGACGTTCACACCGGACTCAGCGATCGCATGAAACGCCAGTCCGCACCCATGCTTGATGCCGCCCTCTCCGCACTCCTCGAAGACCTCGATCAGCGCGGACTGCTCCAGGAAACTCTCGTTGTCGCAGTCGGCGAATTCGGACGCAGCCCCAAACGCGGCGTCAGCACCTCCGGCAACAGCAACAGCGATGACGGTCGCGACCACTGGCCATACTGCTACACCGGTGTCATCGCCGGCGGCGGCATGAAACGCGGTTACGTCCACGGCAAGTCCGACGAAACCGGCTCAGCCCCCGCCGAAAACCCGGTACACCCCGGCGAACTGCTGGCC
>JBJTPZ010000088.1:0-54204 GCA_046075365.1 Planctomycetaceae bacterium | reverse complement strand
GCTGTGTCCCCGGTAATGCGAACGGTAATGTGCCCGAAGGCAAAGAAAACTGCCCCATGCCAACAGTGATCCCGCGACATGTCATTTGCTGCATCGGTAACTGGAACGATCTGGACTGGATCGATCACATCCTGCAGCAGCCAGCTTTTTCCAGCTTCGAGCTTGATCGGGATTTTTCGCAGATGACCCCCGATGACCGGATGACCGATTCATTTGACGCTTCGTCTGACCGCGTCTCGCCCTCGATGTCTGCAGCCGACCGCAAGGCCATAGAAACACACACTGCTGTTGCCTACCTTCTTTCGCCGCCTGTTCACAGAGAACATGCCATTGATGTCTCAGGCCAGGCGTTGCTGCTGACGGCAGCGCTGCTTCAAAGTGAAGCAGTGGCAGCAAAAGGTGAATCTGCCGGGATTGCCCACGGCAGAACTCGCTGGCTGGAACTGGCTCGTCAATTCAGGCACGCTTCAGTAACGGCCGACACCATTGCTCAGGGTGCCAGCCTGTATCAGGCATGGGTGCGACGACCTATCGAAGATGATGAAGATCGCAGCTTCTACTCCTGCGGTATGCACCTGCTCGGAGAACCCGACATTGAGATTGAGAATTCGCTCGACCTCGCCGATGCTCTCGAATGGATGGATATGCTCGGCTTGTACCTTGTCGGTGATCGACCCGCCCGACCACCGCAGGACAACGAAACATTCGGCTTCAAACAATATGACCCCGGACGCACAATCCGACTGCAGCCCTGCACTCGTTACGCCACAGACGATTTCATGTACAATCCGTACGGCTGCATTCGCCTGCTGCCCAACCACTAACCACTAACGTCAAACCCTGGGCTTCGCAGCACCACCCACGGTCTCCATCTGGTCCGCTCGCTCCCTGATCGCAGTTTCCACTGCCTCTGCGGCATCAACTGCGAGGACCCGATTGCCCGCAGTGTATGTCTGCTGAATCTGCTGCGGACTTCGCGCACCCACAATCGCTGATGTCAGCTCCGGACGACGCAGTGTCCACGCAATCGCAAGATCCGTCAGTGACCAGCCGAGGCCACTGGCAATCCCGCGCAGACGCTCTACAAATCGCAGATTAATCTCCAGTTGCGGTGCCTGAAAACGCGGATCCCGCGATCGATGGTCCTTCTGCGACAGGCCCGCTGCACGCTCCTCCGAAAATGCACCTGTCAACAGCCCCTTCCCCAGTGGACTGTAACACACCACTCCAATCCCCTGACGGCCGCAATACGGCAGTATCTCTGCTTCCACGTCCCGAGCAATCATGCTGTACGGCGGCTGCTGTGACTGAATCGGATGCATCGCCTGCAGCCGCTGCATCTGCGAAACAGAATGGTTCGACACACCAATGTATCGCACCTTCCCGTCACGCTGCAGATCCACCAGCGTCTGCCAGCCCTCCTCTATCTCTTCGTCCGGCTCCGGCCAGTGCATCTGATACAGATCGATGCACTCGGTCCGCAGTCGCCGCAGACTGGCCTCGCACTCGGCAATGACGCTGGCACGCCGCAGACACTTGCCGATCTCGCCGTTACCCAGTGCCACGCGGCCACACTTCGTGGCCACCAGCGGTCGCTCAGACACAGGAATCTGCTGCAGCGCTCGAGCCACCAGCTCCTCACTGCGGCCCTCACCATAAATCGCCGCCGTGTCAACCCAGTTGATCCCCAGACAAACCGCCTCAGTCACCGCGGCCACTGCAGCCTGGTCATCCTGATCACCCCAGCCAAACTTCCAGTCTCCGCCACCGATCGCCCACGTGCCCAGCCCGATCAGACTCAGCATCGGACCGCCAATCCCCAACTGACGCTGCTGCATTTGTATGGTCCCGTCCGAGGTTCAATAAACCCGTACTTCAGTCACGAGTCGGAATAAAGTTTCGCAGATAGGTGCACGACTGTCGCAGTGATGCCACACGGTCCTCCAAACTGGATTCCCACGCCCGATCCTCAACCTCCACACACACCGGACCACGATAGCCAGTGTCGTACAGCACCGAAAAAAATCGTCCCCAGTCCACATCACCCATGCCCGGCAGCTTCGGAGTATGATACTGGTTGGGATGTGCCAGAATCCCCACGCGATTTAGCCGCTCACGGTCCAGCCGCACGTCCTTCGCATGAATGTGAAACAAACGACTGCTGAACTCACGCAACGGCCCCAGATAATCCATCTGCTGCCAGATCATGTGCGACGGGTCATAATTCAGCCCCAGATTCGCAGAACCCACGTCGTTAAACAACTGAGCCCAGACGGCAGGGCTGATCGCCAGATTCTTGCCGCCCGGCCACTCGTCCGCAGTAAACAACATCGGACAATTCTCAATCCCGATCTGCACCCCCAACTGCTCAGCCAGATCCACCAGCGGCTGCCAGACCTGCAGCATCCGCGGCCAGTTGTCCGCAATGGATTTTGTCCAGTCACGGCCAATAAATGTGTTTACTCTGGTCAGCCCCAGCGCATGAGCCGCTCGAATTACCGTCTCCAGATGCGACACCGCAGCTTCCGATTCGCCGGGTACCGGGCTAAGCGGATTGGGATAGTAGCCCAGTCCACTGATCGCCACGCCCGTTCGTTCTGTCACTTCGTGAATCTGAGCCACCGCGGCAGCATCAAGTGCGGCCGTGTCGATATGGCTGACCCCCGCGTACCGCCGCTCCGCCTTACCCACCGGCCAGCAGCAGACTTCCACGCAGTCAAAGCCAATCTTCGACGCTGTCTGAAAAACCTGCTCAAATGACAGATCCGGCAGGATGGCACTGACAAAACCCAGCTGCATGACTTTCTGCCCCGCTCAAAAAACTCAAACAGGGCGGCAGCGGAAAACTCCGCTGCGCCCCTCTGAACCCCTCTGTCCACTCAGCCCAGCTGCTCGCGAACTTTCTCCAGCAGCTTCTTCGTGGCGCGAATCCCCGCATACTCGTCCAGCTTGCTGCCCTCATACTCGATGCCAACAAAGCCCGAGTACCCGGCGGCCAGCACAATCTTCATCATCTTCAGATAGTCAGTCTTCGTCTCATTGCCGGCATCGTCAAAATCATGCGACTTGGCACTAACCGCCTTTGCAAACGGCATCAACTCTTCCACACCCTTGTAACGGTCATACCACTCTTCACCTGTGATACGAAAGTTGCCGAAGTCCGGCAACGTGCCGCAGTTCGGCAGATTCACGGACTTCATCACCCCTGACAGCCACGCTCCGTTCGACGACAGACCGCCATGGTTTTCAACAATTACGTTAAGACCATGCTGAGCAGCAAACTCGCTCAAAGCCCTCAGGCCGTCCGCCGCACGGAACATCTGCTCTTCGTAGCTGCCACCACTGCCAGCATTCACGCGAATCGAGTGGCATCCCAGAGTCTTTGCGGCTTCCACCCATCGATAATGATTCTCGACGGCCTTAGTCCGCTTCGCCAGCGACGGATCACCAAGATTGCCTTCACCGTCAATCATGATCAGCAGTATCTTCACCCCCACGTCGCCCGCACGCTTCTTCAGATCGGCAAGATAGGCTGCGTCCTGGGCCTTGTCCTTGAAGAACTGGTTGACATATTCAATGGCCTCAATTCCGAATTCCTGCTTCGCAGTCGCTGCAAAATCCAGGTTGTTCAGCTTCCCGGCGAACAGCGTCTTGTGCAAAGACCACTCAGCCAGTGAAATCTGAAACTTCGCAGCCGGAGCCGCAAATGCTGCCGAACCATGCAATGCCGCCGCAGCCGTACCAGCTAAAAATGACCTGCGAGATGTCTGAATATTCATGAAAATTACTTTCCAAAAAAACAATCCGGATGAACTCGGCCACGCGGCAGTGTAACGGTCCGCAAGGGCTTTCTCAAATCCACGGAATTCAGAAGCTGCGTAACGGTGAGAATCATTCCCGCTGCTATGCTGAATGTGTTCAACCCCGAAATTCCGGAAAAACCGCCATGTCAATACAGCCGTCTGCAGCCACGCCGCAAATCCTGATCGTCGGCTGCGGCTATACCGGGCTCCGCGCTGCTCGCTTCTGGCTGCACGCCGGATACTCCGTCGCCACCATCACTCGTTCCGCCGCTCGAGCGGCCGAACTGCAGCAGCAAGGACTGCAGACAATTGTCGCTGATCTCGCAACCGACAACGCAAATCTTCAGCTGCCCGACTGCCCAGTCGTCGTCTGGTCCGCCGGTTACGACCGCAACTCCGGCTGCACAAGGCGACAGCTCTGGATCAACGGACTCGAAAAACTGCTCCGCAGCCTCCCCGACAACCCACAGCCACGCCGACTGATACTCACGTCCACAACCGGAGTTTATGGTGATGCCGGCGGCAGCACCGTGGACGAATGCACTCCGCCACAGCCCGTTCAGGAAGGAGGCATCGTCTGCCTTGAAGCTGAACATCTGCTGCAGGCATGGTGCAGCCAGCACCATCAGACGGCCGTCATCCTGCGTCTCGCCGGTATCTACGGTCCACACAGACTGCTGCGACGGCTGCAGGATCTTCGCGAACAGCGACCCATTCCGGCCTGCCCCGACGAATGGCTCAATCTGATTCACGTCAATGACATCGTCACCGCACTGGACCACTGTGCGTTCAGCGACAATCCGCCCGCCGTCATGAACCTCGCTGCAGCCGAAACAGCTACCCGCCAAACCTACTATCAGACACTCGCTGAACTTGCCGGCACACCCGCACCCGTCTTTCAGCCCGCCGCCGAGTCCTCAACACGCGGCAGCAGCGGCAATCGACGCGTGGTCAGCAATGTGCGACTGGCACGCGGCCTTACGCTGCAATACGAAAACTGCCGCTCAGGGCTGCTGCAAGCCCTGGCGGCAGAAACAGAACACCACTGAGAATCCAGCACTGCAAAAGCAGCAGTACGGCAGTGCATCAGTACAGCGGTACTGCCTCCAGTGCTGCACTACTGCTTCGGAGCAGGACGGAAGGGCCACTTTGGGCTGCCCGCAGGATCGTTCCGCCAGGGCGACTTCCCAAGTCCAAAGTCCGCCGGCTTCAGATTCAGCTGACGATAGTAATTGCCGTCATTGATGAAACCGTAAAACGTCGGATAGAAGGGATCCACATACTCCACGTCCGCCTTTTCCGGCACTTTGCCGCCAGTCAGGTAGATCGCTGCATTCACAATCAGACGCCGCAGATCCTCATCCACAAAGTCCACTGCTGCTCCGGCCGTCGTACAGAAAGATCGACCAGCAGCACCACCCTGAAGCTGGTATGAATGCAGCCAGGCCAGTGGCTGCATCGGCATGTTGCGTTTGTCGTCAGCCAGGGTCTTCGACTGTGGATCCAAAGTCTCTGTGATGGCACCACGCAGCAGAATCTGATCCTTGTCCGTCAGATGGACCACGCCATAGACGTCGCTGGGGGCAAAGATCTCTGCAACACCGCTCAATACCGGATGTTTTTCAGCCCCGGCCTCCACCACACTGCGGGCTCCCTCAACCTTGTGGTGACCGTGATGTGACACCCACTGCTCACCCAGAATCTGCCGGCCAAACTGATCATACGTCAGATCATCACTGAACTTCTCGCCGCCGCGAAAGGCGTGAGTCGCCGTGCGCAGACCGATAATCGGCTTGCCGGCCTTTAGAAAGGCTGAAATATGCGCCGCCTGCTCAGCACTGGGGTGCCGAAATCGCGTCGCAATAATCATCAGATCCGCCTGCTGCAGTGACTCAAAACCACGAATTCCTTCCTGGTTGTTCGAGTCAATGTACTCAGCACCATCTGGCCCGAAAGCGAACAGCACCGTACAACGAAAACCATGCTTCTGACTAAGAATCTTGCCCAGCATGGGCATGACTTCTTCAGAACGATACTCCTCGTCCCCGGACACCAGCACGATATGCCCGCGTGATTCACCTTTGGGTTCCAGCACCAGACGGTCAGCCGCCCGCACAGCCGAATCGGCGAACAGCAGCACGATGACAGCCAGCAGCAGACATCGTTGCAGTCTAAACAGCATAATCAGTCCTTTTTTCCAGTATGAGTATTCAAAATTCGCCAGCACGAAAGTCATTGACCCAGTTGTTTTGAACGCAGCGCTGCCGCCTCCACGGCATTCATCAGCGCGGCCCGCAGACCGCCCTGCTCCAGTGCATGCAGGCCCGCAATCGTCGTGCCGCCTGGACTGGCAACCGCATCCTTCAATGCCGCCGGATGCTGATTCAGCGTCAGTACCATTTCCGCCGCACCGAGCAGCGTCTGAGCCGCCAGACGAGTCGCCACGACTCGCGGCAAACCCATTTTCACACCACCATCACTCAGCGCCTCAATAATTTGAAACGCATACGCCGGACCACTGCCCGACAGCCCCGTTACTGCATCCAGCAGAGGTTCCCCCACCCACTGAATCAGTCCCACCGTTGACAGCAAGGTCTGAGCCACCTGGACGTCCTCTGGACTGCAGCTGTCACCAGCCGCTGCCGCACTGGCACCCCGACCAATCAGGGCCGGAGTATTCGGCATGACCCGAATCAGGCGAGTCCCCGCGGGCAGTGCCGCCGCCATGCGGGCCAGAGTAATCCCGGCAGCCACCGAAATCACCAGCGGTGACTTTGTCAGCAGCGGAGCCAGATTCCGCAGCACCTCGGGCATCACCTGAGGCTTCACCGCCAGAATGACGACCGTCGCATCACTCACCGCTTCCGCAATATGCTCCGTCACCACACAGTCCGCACCAGTCGTCTGCTGAAACTGCCGCCGCGCAGGCTCAGAAGGATCACATCCGCAGATCTGGGCAGGACGCAGCAGACTGCGCACAAATCCCGACGCCAGAGCTGCCGCCATCTGACCAGTACCAATAAACGCCGCCCGCTGATGCGAAAGATCCATGTTCGGTTCCTGATAAAATGAGACTTCCGGCGGGACACACAGTCCGCCGGAAGTCCCCGTAAAACACCATCAGTTGTTGTTGATCGTCACGCCCGGCCAGTCATCCGTACGGAACGGTGTCAGTGGCAATCCTGCACCACTGAACATGTTGCATACCGGATTGTCCGCCCACGCGTATCGCACAGCCACCGGAGCCGCCACCTGTTTGCTGGAAACCTCAATCCGGCCATCCTGCAGAATCTTTGCGTCCGCCCACACAAACTTGTGGTCCTCACCCGCAATCGCAAAACCCACAGGCTGGGCCACGTCAAACGGACGCCAGCCACCGGCGACGTGATCGAACGTCAGCACAATCTTGCCGTCAGCACGTTCCATGCTTTTGTACTGCGGACTATGGAAGGGCACCTGCACTCCATATTCATTGGCCAGTGCCCAGCGAGCCAGACGACGGCCCACATCCACCTTGTTCTTCGGATGAATGTCCTTGCCTTCACCAATGTCAATGATCACCGCTTCGCCCGTATTTTTCAGACGAGACATGGTCATTGTCTGAGCTTCCCGAAGCTCGGCCCAGTCACTCTCAGCCGGGTCAGCCTGCTGCGCCTTAAAATCCGCCAGCTGCACCCAGTAAAATGGAAAATCTCCCTGACCCCACTCCTTCCGCCAGTTTTCAATCATCGTCGGGAACAGGTCGCGGTACTGATAGGCACGTCCCGCGTTGCTCTCACCCTGATACCAGATCGCGCCGCGAATCGTGTATCCCAGATGCGACTTCAGCACGCCGTTGTAAATATTGGCCGGACGAGAATTCCCGGACATCTGACGCTTCAGCCCCTCCAGCGCCTTCTTCTGGTCGTCATTCAGGCTGGAGTTGCCGGACAATTCGGCAAACTGCTTTTCCTGAGCTTCCCAGCGAGCCAGCAGCGGAGCAAATTTCTCGTTGGCCTTCAGCACGTCGCGGTTGACCCACGCTTCACAGGCCGAACCGCCCCACGCGTTGTTAATCATGCCGATCGGCACGTCAATCGTCAGGTGCAGCTGCCGCGCGAAGAAGTAGCCCACAGCAGAGAAATTCCCGAGGTTCTCCGGGTTGCACACCATCCAGCGACGATCGTCGTGCGACAGAATCGGGTCCTGAGTCCCGACCTGTGGAAAATTGATCATGCGAATGTTCGGAAACTTTGCCGACAGTTTTTCCAGATCAGGATCGTTCGATGCATTCACCGACCACTGCATGTTGGACTGACCAGAGCAAATCCAGACTTCTCCCACCAGCACGTCGTTGATCGTACGAGTCTCATCCGCCCGGACGGTCAGGACGTGCGGGCCGCCAGCAGGCAGCTCAGGCAGCGACAAATCGAAACGACCGTCAGCACCGGCCTTGCCGGAAACAGACTTGCCGCCCATTTCCACAGTCACTTCCTGACCAGCCGTCGTCCAGCCCCAGACGCGGACAGGCATCTTCTGCTGCACAACCATGTGGTCGCTGAAAATGTTGGGTAAACGCAGTGCCGCCTGGGAAGCGGAGGCCGTCAGGGTGACAGCCAGCAGTGTCAGAACTCGAAACAGCATCGGTGGGAACTCCTCAAAACGCGTGGCACGGAGCCAAAACAGCTCCTTCAGAAAACACAGGCAGCGCATTAAAGCAGGAGCCGGGACAATTTGCATTCCAGCCGCAGGAAAAAGCACTTCTCCTCCAGATTCCCCCACACCCACCAGCCCGCCTCGTCGGCCCTGTCGAAACTGCCGATTCTGCATTCAGACCTTTGGGAATTCGGCCCTGCCCAGCCACTGCCACCCGCTCAGATTTGCATTTGCCCCTGCGGCCCTCATACTGCGGGCTGGAAATTGTCCGGAATGCTCTCTGAGCCGCGTCCGGACTCCACTTTCAGTGGCTGCTGATGGCTGCAGCCACCCGGCCTGGTCTGCGCACGCATGGCGTGTGCACAGAAAAGTCCGGTTTTTGTTCGGTAACTGTTCAGCATGCAGGGCCTTTGGAGACAACGATGTCCGGCGATCACGAATTTCCCATTCCGCTTCAGCAGTACCAGCACATCGAACTGGACCCGTCCAAACCGGTGCTGACTGCAGAGCAAAAGGAAATCCTTGCAGCCAACATTCAGCTGTGCCGCGACGCCATCATCTTCTTCACTGCCATCGCCGACGCCAAAGGGCTTGGCGGACACACCGGCGGCCCCTGGGATACAGTCCCCGAAGTCTGCATCATGCACGGCTTTATGAAGCATGCCGCCGCCGGCGGCACTCACAAAGTTCTGCCGATCTTCTTCGACGAAGCCGGACACCGCGTTGCCACTCAATATCTAATGGCTGCACTCGAAGGCGAACTGCCTGTCGAAAAGCTGTACCACTATCGCGAATATCTGTCACATCTGCCGGGACACCCGGAACGCGGCTTCACTCCCGGCGTCAAATTCAGCTCCGGTCGGCTGGGACACATGTGGCCCTTCGTCAACGGTGTGGCGATTGCCAACCCCGACCAGGTCGTGTTCATGCTGGGATCTGACGGTTCACAGATGGAAGGCAACGATGCAGAAGCTGCTCGCCTGGCCGTCGCCCAGAAGCTCAATGTCAAACTGCTCATCGACGACAATGACGTGACCATTGCCGGACACCCCTCAGACTATCTGCCCGGCTATTGCGTCGCCCGCACACTCGAAGGACACGGTTTGTCCGTGAATATCGGTGATGGCGAAGATCTCGATTCACTCTACGCCCGCATGTGCGCTGCTGTCACCTCGCCCGGACCAGTCGCTCTGATTAATAGACGCCGCATGTGCGTCGGCATTCGCGGTCTCGAAGGCAGTGCTCACGGCCACGACGTCATCAAAGTTTCTGTTGCTAAAGAATACCTGACCGAACGTGGTCGCATGGCGGCTGTCGACTACCTGAACGCCGTGAAAAAAGGTCCCGGCGGTCCCTCATATCGCGGTTCTGACTCCAAAAGCGTGGGTCGCAATCGCGACCTGTTCGGCCGCATCCTCAATGAAATCTTTGACGCAATTCCTGACGCACAGCGTCTGGCGACCGTTCGCGTTTTCGACAGTGACCTGGAAGGTTCCTGCGGCCTGAACCACGTCCGGGCAAAACACCCAGAAGTGTTTGTGCGGGGTGGCATCATGGAACGCGGCAATTACTCCGCCGCCGCCGGTTTCGGTTATGAAGCCGGACGACAGGGTATCTTTGCCACGTTCTCGGCGTTTTTGGAAATGGTGGTGTCAGAAATCACCATGGCACGCCTGAATCAGTCGAATGTGCTGGCTCATTTCTCACACGCCGGCTGCGACGACATGGCAGATAACACCTGCCATTTCGGACTGAATAACATGTTTGCGGCGAACGGGCTGCCGGACGAAGGCCGCGATACCACTCGCCTGTACTTCCCGGCAGACCAGCATCAGTTCAAAGCCTGCCTGACAAAGATCTACGCAGAACCAGGACTGCGTTTCATCTTTTCGACTCGTTCCGGCGTCCCCGACCTGCTGACGGCAGACGGACTTCGCATCTATGATGAAAACTACCAGTTCGAGGCTGGGAAGGACGATGTCATCCGCGAAGGGACTCAGGCCTGGATCGTTTCATACGGCGAAACCGTGTACCGCTCCCTTGATGCGGTTATCGCACTCCAGGAAGCCGGTTACAGCGTCGGTCTGATCAACAAGGCCACGCTGAACGTCTGGGACGAAGCCATGATGGCCAGACTGGCCGCTGCCCCCGCTGTACTCGTGGCTGAATCACTGAATGTGAATACCGGTCTCGGTTCGCGGTTTGGTACAGAACTGCTGAAGCGTGGCTTCCGCGGACGGTACAACAATATCGGCACTCACCGGGAAGGCTCGGGGGGCCTTTGGCAGCAGATGGGCCACCAGGGAGTGGATACGGACGGAATTCAGGAGGCTGTCCGAGCACTGCTCAGATAGAAAAGCGACATCTCATGTTTCGGACCGGGTTTCTTGGATACCCCACAACGTTCATGCTGGACTTTGTGGTCTGTGCTCTGGCACTTGTGGTGCCCCTGCTGCTGTACAGTCTCTGGCTGGTAAAGGTAAAACGGCAGTATCGGGCCCACAAACGCCTGCAAATTGTGCTGGGAGTAATCCTGCTGGCTGCCGTGACTGCGTTCGAGGTTGATGTGCAGTACGTACACGGCGGCTGGGAAAAAATTGTTGCTCGCCAGTTACTGGATGAGACGGCTCTGGCCGCCAAACTGGCCACTGTTTGGCCGTGGCTGAAGATTCACCTGATCTTTGCCGTCACCACTCCGTTTCTGTGGATCGCGACAATCGTGCTGGCACTGAAGCGATTTGGTGCGGATCCCCGGCCGGGCAGTCACAGCAGGCTGCACAGCCTGCTGGGCTGGGCTTCCACCGTCGACATTACTCTGACCTCAGTCACCGGGCTGGCTTTTTACTACGTGGCTTTCGTGCAGTAGGGGCGGTTTCATGAGCGCGGGACAGATGCGAGCAGCCTGGTTCACGGAAACCGGACCTCCCGATGTCATTCGCTCGGGACTGCTGCCCATTCCGGTGCCAGGACCAAAGCAGGTGCTCGTGCAGGTTCAGGCCGCTGCGCTCAACCCCATCGATACCTACATTCGCGCGGGTTCTGTCAGATTTCCGCTGCCCAGTCCGTATGTGCCGGGCTGCGATCTGGCGGGGACCGTCGTGGCTGTCGGACCTGGGGCTGACCTGCAGGTCGGCGATCGGGTGTGGGGCAGCAATCAGGGACTCTTCGGACGACAGGGAACCTTCTCTGAATATTGTGCTGTTGATCAGCAGTGGCTCTATCCGCTGCCGCCGGCAGTGCCCGACCGGCTGGCAGCAGCTGCAGCCCTTGTGGGAATTACCGCACATCTCGGGTTGTTCCTTCACGCCGGGCTCAGGGCAGGCGAAACCGTTTTCGTGAACGGCGGCAGCGGCGGTGTCGGATCGGCCGTCGTCCAGCTGGCCAGGGCCGCGGGTGCCACCGTCATCACCACCGCCGGTTCGCAGCAGAAAGCTGAACTTTGTCGCCAGTCCGGCGCAGATCATGTCGTACTGTATCGCGAAGAAAACATCGATCAGCGACTGCAGGACATCGTCAGCCAGACCGGACCCATTCACCTGTGGTTTGAAACCCTGCGCATGCCGACACTCGATCGCTGCATCCCGCTCATGGCGATGCGCGGACGAATTGTGTTCATGGCCGGACGAGACTCGCGGCCCGAGTTTCCACTTGGGCCGTTTTACGTACGCGATCTGAAAGCCATCGGGTTTGCCATGTTCAACGCCTCCCCTGAAGAACAGCGACTCGCCGCCACAGAGCTGAATAACCTGCTCGCAGACGGCCGGTATCGGCCCGAGGTTGGTGCTGAGTTTGGAATCGCCGACGCCGCACAGGCACATCGGCTGCAGGAACTGAAAACCATCCACAACGAAAGCAGCATCCACGGAAAAATCCTGATTCTGCCTGGGATGACCTGACATGAATCAGCCACGCATTGTCCTGCTCAATGGACCAAACAGCCCCGGTCGTGGCCCGGGACTGCTGCTCCGGATCCTGATCGCGGCAGCCGCCATTGGTGTTGTCGCAGTGGCCATGTTCTTCGCCTTCTTCCTCGCAGTCATTGCCGGACTGGCTATTCTGCTGTTGCTGCTGAGGTTCTGGTTTCGCCGCTGGTGGTACGGTCGCAGCATCGACGGTAATTCAGCCACCACGTCAACCTCAGCCGATGGCACTCGCACCTGGCAATGGAGCGACAATGGTGACAGCGGCTTTCTGAAAATCTCCATGCGAACCTCAGTCTCGCCAAACCCGGGCCACGCACACCACGAGCACCTGCTCGGTCAGGATGAACCGGCACGCAAAACAATCATCGATGTGCACCCTGACCAGACCTGAGCTCTGACCACATGTCGCCAAAAGACAACACGCAAACAAATTCTGCGTTCACAGACATTGACCTTTTGTAAATCGCTCCTGTTCAGCACGGCGATAATTGTTCCAGGATCTGTTCCTGCGGTGGCTGTATGACTTTGTCGTGATGATGCCTCACTCGCTGTTGCATTGGCACGACATCCCGCATCAGACAGCTGTGTTTTAGGCGGTTTTTCAGGTCTCCCTTGAACGACCGAATACTCCGCCATGCTGCTTTGTCACAACACTCGCACCAATACCCGCAACACTGCGGCCCCGCGCCTGAACAGCACCGCGAATGCAACGCAAAAAATCCGTCCACGGTGACGATTATCTTGATCCTGCTGATCCTGCCGGCTGTCACACTTCGGTGCACAACGGCCCCAGCCAAATCACTTCACGATTTTTTTGCAGGCAATCAGGTTCCAGAGCCGGCTTTGACGCAGCGCAGTGTCTCGGCAGACCACTGCAGATTCGGCATCGCACTGCACAATCAGGATCAGATTGCAGCGCACTCACTGCTCGCTCTAACACCTGCTGCCGACGGCTGGCACAAAACTCGCATACGGAGGTCACTGAATGAAGTCACCAGCCGCACCAGTCCGGTGCAGGCCAACAACGCACAGGAGCATCCACTCATGTTGTTCGGACGCAATCGTCGCCGCAGAGTCATCACCAGCCCTCTGACAGCCGTCGAATTCTGCGAGCCACGTTTACTGTTGTCAGGTGATGAAAAATTTGAGGCTGTGCTCACCGGTACCGGCGGTACCACTATCGGTCAGGTCGAATACGAAAGCGACACGAAAGATGCACGGCACAAATTCGAGGTTCAGCTGTGGAATGCCGCCTGGGGCCTGTGGGAGATTCAGATTGATGGCAAGCCCATCGGTAAATTCGTGACCGATAATTTCGGCCGCGGCATTTTCGAATTCGATCATGACGAACATCAGCACGGTGGCAGTGGTACCGTGAATCTGCCGGCGCCCAAAGCCGGCATGCTGATCAGCGTGAACTTTGCCGGCAACCCGGTGAACCCCTCCATCAAAGGGATCCCCCTTTCCGGCAAACTGACGGCCGAAAATGAAGACGACCGCATCTCTGCGGAACTTGCCGCCAGCGCGCTCACAACCAAACGTGAAATCCTCGAAACAGAATACGAGGTCGAACAGGAAGGCAGTCAGCAGCGACGCAGACTGGAGCTGGCCGTCTACAACCTGCAGCCCAACACCTCATATGCCCTGAACATCGCCGGATCTGCCGGCGGCACAATCACGACCAATGCTCTCGGACAGGCAGCCGTCAAATACTCAGACAAACCCCGTGCCGGCTACACCGCGTTCCCGGCAGGCTTTCCCGCTGTTGCCAGCGGCGCAGCGGTCTCAGTCGGATCAGTCCTGTCCTCCACCTTTGCAACACAGACCGGAACTCGCACGCCGCTTAGCGATTCCGGAGTACATCTGAAAATTGCGCTCAGCAGTGCCACTGCCGCCAGCGGATTTGCTTCATGGGAGGTCTATACTCCGGTCGGTTCAGGCACACCCAAACGGCAGTTCCGTGCGGAAGTCTGGAATCTTCCTTCCGGCTCACAGCACTCCGTTACTGTCGCCGGTGTTGTCGTCGGTTCGGTGACTGCCAATGCCAAAGGTTTCGCCCGACTGACGTTCGAGGATGGTGATCTGGCCCGGAAGTTCCCGGCGAACTGGCCTCAGATAGCGACAGACACAGTCGTTACCGTCGGCAACACGGTTTCCGGTGTCGTCCGGGCCACCGGTCAAACGCTCGCACCCCTCGAACAAAACGTCCGCGAAGCCTACGAACTGGATCAGGCCCTCAGCCTGACAGCCCTCTCCACGCTCTACGAGAATAGTGGCGGCAAGGGAGAAAAATGGCTTAAGGGCCGCGGCAGCAACTGGTACTTCATCACTCCGGACGGGTCTCTTTACCAGTGGGATGGAAAAGCGGGTGCAAATGGGACCCGCGCAGCAGTGCTGGATGACGCATTCTTCGTGAAACCGGAACTGCTTGCCTCAGCCACCGCCACCCGCGATTCCTCAGTCTCCGACGACCTCGTAAAAGCCAGCGCCGCCCGACTTGACCGCAGCCTCGAACTCTCCACTGCTCCGGCCAGCAATAACAACTGGGGTGGACTCGCAGAAAAATGGTTCCGCGGCAAAGGAAACGAGTGGTATTTCATCACCCCGGATGGCACCCTCACTCGCTGGGACAAATCCCCCAAAGCTGCCGGAAAGGTCGTCGCACGACTCGATGGCCGCTACCACGAAAAACCGGAACTGCTGACCGATGCAGAAACTCAGCTGCCCCAGTCCGAACGCGAATACGCGGCCAAAACGTCGCTGAAACTGGCAGAATTCCGGCCGGATACCAAGGGCTGGCTGTTCAATGGAGCTGAAGTCCGCTGGTACCGCGGATTCGATAACCGCTGGTACTTCCTCACCAGCTCAGGCGACTACTACCTCTGGAATGGCAGCAAATCCGCCGCCGGAACCCGCATTACCAGCTTCAACGACCTCTACAACCTGCCCTACCGGCTGATGAACGCCACGTCCAGTGCCGATGCGGCTGCACGTTCTGTCCTCGACCAGCTGTACACCTCACCAGCCTCTTTCTTATAGCCCCGTGACTCAGCCAGCCGGCTGCACAACAGGGTTCATGTGCCGATCCCCTCCGAGTTCCCCGTTGTCTGTTCCCTGAACAGACAACGGGGAATTTCTTTTGCTCACAATCGACGGCCCCCGGGAATCACTCCGCACTCAGCACTCCGGACTGTTGCCGTTCCAGTGTCACTCCTACAATACACGCTGTGAAAAGCGTTCGGCAGACACGCTTCCGTGAAGTTTTCAGTGCAGAACAGGATCGAAACATGAATCCCAAATGGCTGTTGGTCGCAACCTTCGTTGTCGGTGCTGCTCTCTCCTGGGGCGTTTACGTACCGCTGGTGCACCTCGCCACAAAAAACATTGGCAGTAATCTGCGTGCCTTTTTGATGGTAGGTGTCGCCTACTTCCTCGTCGCTGTGCTCGTGCCCAGCCTCTTCATCTTTGTTCTGAAGAACGACCCGACTGCCAAACCCAACGTCAACTGGGCCACCGGCAGCCTGCTTTGGGGTTTGCTGGCAGGCATCTCCGGAGCAATCGGCGCTCTCTTTGTGATCTTTGCCACTCGCGATGCTGTTGCACTTGCCGGCAACATCACCGGTCCGCTGCTGGTGGCACCTCTGGTCTTCGCCGGAGCACCCATTATTAACACCATCGCCCAAATGACAATCTTTGCTCATGGCCAGAAAATCCCGGCACCCGCACCACAGTTCTATGCAGGACTGTGCATGGCTGCCATCGGTATGGCCATGGTTATGGTCTACAAACCTGCCGCTGCCGCACCCCCGGCAGCCGGCAAAAGCTCGGCTGCGGCTGCTCCGGCAACAACACCGGAAAGCCCCGCCAAACCCTGATCAACTTTGGCACCAGTCAGTGCAGCGCCGAAAATTCCCATGGCCCGCGTCGAAGTCAAATTCGACGATGGGCCATTTTTTCAGCCATGCGGATCGCCTCCAGCATGCCGGCAGCTGTCGCTGGACGATCCTTTTGCCAGGCACGATCAAAGGCCGTACCATGAGTCGGACTGGTGCGAATCAGGGGCAGGCCCAGAGTAATATTCACCGCCGCATCGAAGCCAATCAGCTTGATCGGAATGTGACCCTGATCATGGTACATCGCCACCACACCGTCAAACTCGCCCAGCACCGCTCGACGCACCAGTGTATCCACCGGTAACGGCCCCGTGACATTCAGCAGGCCACGGCAGCGTGACACAGCCGGCTCAATCACTCGCTGCTCTTCATCGCCAAACAGCCCATGTTCGCCGCCATGAGGATTCAGGGCGCAAACGCCGATCGCCCGCCGCAGACTGCCCGCTTTCCTCAGAAAATCATCCATCAGCCCGATCTTCTCAGCCACCGCCTCCGACGTCAGCAGACTCGGCACACTGGCAACCGATGTATGCAAAGTCACATGCACGATGCTGACACCATCCGTTTCAACCTCCGCCAGCCCCGCGGTACCCCGCCCCAGCAGCTCACGGATCGGTCGCAAGGCCGGCTCCGGCAGATGCAGCATCATCCCAAAGTCGGCCACACCGCACCGTTCTGCCAGAATCTCGGTGTGCCCCGGATAATGATGCCCCGCCAGATGCAGCGATTCCTTATTCAGCGGTGCAGTGACAATCGCATCCACGGCGCCGGACTGAGCCAGTTCCACTGCCTGAATCAAACAGCGAAAGGCCGCATCGCCGGCAGCCGCACTCACTGCTCCTGGTGCCGCATTCTCTGCCCCCGCTCCGCAGGGATCGCAGACCGCAGTTTCACCATCAGCCAGCACATCCGTCGCCCACGTTCGCAAACCAGCGCCGCAGCGTTCAGCATCAATCAGCCTGAATCGACGTGAACTCCCGGTCAATGCAGCCGCCCGCCGCAGCACAGGCAGCGATCCAATCACCAGCGGAACCGCGCCCTCCGGAAACTCACGGGAATCCAAAGCCCGGACGACGACCTCCGGACCAATCCCCGCCACATCCCCGATCGTGATCGCCAGCAGACTGCCACTCATACAGTTCCCCGGAACACTCGTACTCAGTCCTCAGAAAGCACCAGCTGCTCTGCGCGAAATACCGGCCCCTCAATGCACGTGCGCCGATAATCCCAGCCACCATCCGGCTGCCGCACCTTCGTAACACAGCTGAAGCACGCACCAAAACCACAGGCCATCGGCGTTTCCAGGGACAGCCAGCAAGGTACCCCATAACGCTCACAGACCGCCGCTGTCGCACGCATCATCGGCTCAGGTCCACAGCAGTACACATGAGTCTCTGCAGTGCCGGACTGCAGACGCTGTTCCAGCAATGACGTCACATACCCGCGATGACCCGACGAACCATCGTCCGTCGCCACGCTCACTTCCAGACCCGGCATCCGAAAATCATCCAGACCCGCCAGATAACTGCTGCTGCGAACACCGTACAATAACGTCGTGCTTTCCGGAGTCTGCGATAAACGGCGCGCCGGACTGCCGTAAACCGCATGCCCCAGTGCCTCCCGAGCCACTGCCAGAAACGGAGTCTGCCCAATGCCGCCCGCCACACAAATCAAATGCCGACACTCAGGCACAGGAAAACCATTCCCCAGCGGGCCCCATACACTGACCACATCGCCCTCACTCCAGCCCGACATCAGCGAAGTCAGCTTGCCAACCTTCACAAAGCCAAATTCCACACCCGTCACCTCGCCCGCCGCATCACGACACACATCAAACAGAGCAAATGGACGCCCCAGCAGAGGATCACTGCCCTGCTGTGGACGAATCATGAAAAACTGGCCAGGTGTGATATCCCGCCCCAGCTCAGGACAATCCAGCTTCACAGCCCACGTGTCCCGCGCCAGCTGACGAACACCAGCAACCGTCGCCCCATACTGCCGCGCCTGCAGACACTGACCCGGAAAAAAATTCTCTGTTCCCATCTCACTCACTCTCCTGCGTTCCGCTGCACCGGCAGCGTCACTTCAAATTCCGTTCCCGATGCATCCGAACGCACCAGCTCAATATCCCCGCCCAGCGAATTCTTTGTGATCTGACGACACACAAACAATCCCAGTCCGGTTCCATGATCCTTCGTCGTGAAATATGGCTGAAAAATTTGTTTTTGTGCGTCCTTCGAGATCCCATGACCCTCATCCCGGACGTTAATCGCCAGACGCTCCGGACGGCCTGACTCAGCAGGCAGCAGCCGTGTTGATATTTCAATCGATGCACCCTCGTGCATGGCATCCAGCGCATTCAAAATCAAATTCAGCATCACCTGAACCAGCTGATCATGCACAGTCCGAATGTGCGGCAATCCCTCGCCAAATCTCGTCACAACGGTCTTGCCCTTCCAGCGACCGTAGTACTTGGCGATGTTCAAAGCATCATTGATCGCCGCATGCACATCAGCCGACGCCAGCTGTTCATTCGCCGGACGGCTGAATCGAGTCAGCTCTTTCAGAATTCGCTGAATCCGCTGCAACTGCCCATCCACCAGCTGCAGGCGGTCGCCCACCGCACTGTCCGTGTTCTTGCGACTCATCAGCTGCACAATTGAACTGATCGACGCCAGCGGATTGCCGACCTCGTGAGCAATCCCGGCAGCCAGCAGTCCAAATGCTGCCTGCTTCTCCTGCTGCACCAGCATCGCCTGAGATTCCTGCAGCTCACGAGTCCTTGCAGAAATCCGGCGCTCCAGATGCTGCTGGTTCGACTTCAACTGCTCGTTCAGCAAAGCCAGTCGCTGACCCGCCTTCTTCAATAATCCCGTCAGCGACACAATCGTCCACGTACCCCAGCCCATAAATACCAGCGTCAAAATCCCCGAAACCAGCTGGTGACTGCCCGCATCCTCCTCGGCCATCATCCGCGGCTCAGTGTTGCTGAATAATCCCAGCAGCAAATAACTGATCGAATGCAGACCAAATGTCGTGTACGTCAGGGATGCCGAATGTCGGATCGCACACACCATCAGTGACAAAAAATAATAAAACCGAAATGGACTGGTCACGCCCTCGTCAAAATGACACAGCAGACCAATGAATAACGCCTCCATCAAAGAGATCGCCATCCGGTAATTGGTCAGCAGCAGACGCCCCTTCCAGCTGGCAAGCGTGTCAATCAGTGCATACGCCGCACCCAGCGTCAGCATCGCGTTCAGCTCACTTTTGCTGCCAATCTGAGTCCCAAAGTTTACATACAAGTATCCAATTCCCAGACCGAACCAGCGGAGCCGAACCGTGATCGACTCGGCCTCTGTCTCTCGCTCTACAGGATCAAATAAACGCCCCGAGGCCGCTGCCCGAAAACTGGCCGGTATCCGAAAGATCCCCGAAGGAGATTCCAGCGGAATTCGACCGCCTGGACCTGGATTTTCCACGGAACTCATATCGCCGTCCGGTTCCCATCTCGAAAATATGCCGCAGTCATCAGCCGCATTTCTTGTATTCTACGCCCTCAACCCGCTCTCCGCACAGTCGCAGACACCGTTTTCCCTGCCAACACACTCAAACTTCGGCCGATTCTGCCGCACCAGCTCCCCCCCGGTTCCCGGAATCACTCCCGCAGCACCAGACCTCACACACGATTCACCGGGTTCCCGCACCCGCCACAACCGATAATCGGTTACAGCACTCTCCACACTTCCACCACGATCTGCGAAGCAGAAAACATGGATACGGCCATTCAGAGATTCCTCGGTTTCCTCAAAATCGAACGAAACTCCTCCGAACTGACCATCAAGTCCTACGCTGATGATCTCAATCACGTCTGCGAATTCCTGCAGGAACACACAGGAAAAATTCCGCACCCTGCACAACTCGATACCGGCATCCTCCGCAGCTACGTCGCCTGGCTCCACGAATGTGGCTACGCACGCACCACCGTCGCCAGAAGACTGGCCTGCCTCCGCAGCTTCTTCCGCTTCTGCAATCGCGAAGGAGTCTGCGAAACCAACCCCGCCAAACCCCTGCGTACCCCCCGCAGTGGACGCAAACTCCCACACTTCCTCACCACAGAACAGATCGGCAGCCTGCTCACCGCACCACCCGCAAACACTGACGCAGGAATTCGTGACCGCGCCATACTCGAAACCATGTACTCGGCCGGGCTGCGAGTCTCCGAACTGGTCGGACTCAATCTCCCCGACTGGGACCGCAGCTCCGGCATCGTGCGAGTCCTCGGGAAAGGACGCAAAGAACGACTCGCACCCATCGGCAGCTACGCTTCCAAAGCTCTCGACCAGTGGCTGGAAGTACGACAGTCCGACCCCCGAGCACCCGAAAAACAACGCTCAGCCATGTTCCTCAATCGTTTCGGTCGCCGCCTGACAACCCGCAGCATCGGCAGACTCCTCGAAAACCATATCACCACCGCCGGACTCTCCCAGCAAACCACACCCCACACACTCCGACACACCTTCGCCACACACCTGCTGGATGGCGGAGCCGATCTCCGCAGCGTCCAGGAACTCCTCGGACACAAAAGCCTCACAACCACCCAGATTTACACCCACGTCAGTACCCGCAGACTGCGGGAAACCTATGAAAAAGCACACCCCCACGCTCCACGCAATCGAGCCTCCTGAAAGAACACGTCGAAGGCCTGAGATTTCCGGCCTTCCAGTGTCGCCAGCTGCGATCCTTCTGCTAATATCCGGCCGACGAGCTTCACTCGTCAAAGAACCCCTGGGAAAAGACACGGATGTCGACCCCTCAAAATCCTGCAGGCTGCCCCTTCGCCAGCCGAAATCTCACTGTTTTCCCGGCCACCACCGCAGACTCGGGACACTCAGGCAGCCCTGCGCCCGTCGAATTCGGCTCGCTCCTGCAATTCTCCGATGACCCCATCGCCTGCATGCGAAAACTGCAGCACAAACACGGAGACCTTGCCGTGCTTCAGGATGGCGGTCAGAAACTGGCCTTCGTCTTCTCGCCAGATCTCAACCGACAGGTTCTCGCCGACAGCGACTCCTTCCAGTCACAGTTCTTCGCCGTCCGCGGCAGCCGCAACTCTGCACAGCGGCGAGTCACCTCGGGACTGCTCAGCCAAAATGGAGCAGAACACCGCGATACTCGCCGACTGCTCAAAGATGTCTTCGCCAAAAAAGCACTCCCAGGCTACCACGGCATCATCTGCCGACTCACCAACGAACTTACCGACCGCTGGAACAGCCAGTCACACGTCGATCTCAACAGCGAAATGGTGCAGTTCATGCTCCGCATGACCAGCGCATTGCTGTTCGGTCTCGATGACCCGGAATTTGCCGAACGACTCGGACTGCTCATCGATCGCTGGACACACCGCAATCATGAAGTTGGTATGGGAGCCCTTGTGTCGGCACCACAGTTCGCCCGCGGCTACGAACTGCTGCTGCAACAGGCCGATGAACTTGAAACTTCCATCCGCGAAATGTTCGCCCGACATCGCCGCGGCAGCTCAGATGGACTCAATATTCTGCATCTCCTGATGCAGGCTACCGAATCCGGGGGCAGCATGACCGATGATCAGCTCACCGGACACGCCACACTCCTGTTCGCTGCTGCTCACCTGACTACCGCACACACCTTTAGCTGGACCCTGTTCCTGCTCGCACAGCACCCCGATGTGCTCGCCAGACTCACTCAGGAACTGCAAACTCACGTCGCCGGTGATGTCCCCACACTCGAAGAACTGGAACACCTGAAATACCTCGATGCCGTCATTCGCGAAAGCATGCGAATCCTGCCGGCCTCCTCGTACTCACAGCGAGTCGCCGCAGTTCCCGTCTCACTCGGACAACTGCAGCTCACTCCCGGGACCCCCGTAATATTCAGCCAGTTCATCACACACCACCGAGCCGATCTGTATGAACAACCAGATCGCTTTCTCCCCGAACGCTGGGAACACATCGCCCCATCGCCCTACGCCTACCTGCCCTTCGGGGCCGGACCACGCATGTGCATCGGAGCACCGCTCGCCATCGTCGAAATTCGCACTGCACTCGTCATCATGCTGAAGCGATTTCACTTTCAGATCGAATCCGGCAGTACGGTTGATGGACGAGTCATCTCCACAATGCTCGGCCCCACTACCCCCATACCCGCACAACTGCTCGCACCCAGCCAGATGCCGCAAACCGTTCCCGTCGCCGGCACCATCCACTCACTTGTGGAACTGCCGCCCGCCGCCGTCATGACGCCGCAGCGACGAGCCGCCTGAGCCGCAATACCCAAAACAAATGCTCAGGCTGCACGAAACGGCCGAGCGTTCGCGGCCCACTGAATCCACGCCGTGACCGTGGCCAGATCCGGTTGCCCGGCTGACTTCAGCAGCTTCTGCCCCTCGGCCGACTCCGCCAGCGGCTGCACACTCAGCAGGACCTGTTCAGGACCCCGCTCAGACAACGCCTCAGGCGTCACGATCCCACAGGCCACCAAAATCTGAGCATCGACCGAACGCAGCTCCGGAATCTGACACATCAGCCTCGCCTGAGACTGCCACCGACGCACGATTGTCGCTGTGATCCGAGGAGAATGCAGCTTCTCCGCCACACGCTCCGGAGTCATGCTCAGAAATTCCTCCACCGTCCGCAGACCAGCGGCCTGCAGCAACTCAGCAGTCCGCGGGCCAATTGAAGGAGCCGCCGCCACACTGCTCGTACGGCTCAGAAAGAAACGCATGCCGCCCACACGCTCCGCGATCAGCTGACCTCCATCGGCTTCCGCCTGGTCAACTCGATGCTCGCCCGTCAACTGCTCGCGTCGCGCAGTCCGCTTCGCACGGCGCGATGCCACACCTGAGTCAGCTGCCACCCGACGACGACGCTTCTTCGTCACCGCCACAGCCGGAATCTCCTCCGCAGCTGACTCCGCTGTACCGGCCCCGCGCGAACTTTCCGCTGCGGCCGTCGAACGCACCCGGCTGCCGGCCGAACCACGCGCCACAGCACGCACCGTCGGCTTCGATGCGGTCTTCGCACCAAAACGAGATCGAGTGCTGTAGACGTCATCAAGTGACCGCAAAAACTGACCAAAACGAGCCCAGTTCAGGGCCTGCTGCCGGTCAATCAGACGCCCCGCCCGACGATAGCGAGCCCCGGCGTCGGAACGCTGAAAACGAGTCACTCGCTCATAAACGGTCTCCGGTCGCAGCCGCGACAGCTCCTCGGCCGAGTGAATACCCGCCGCAAACAATAGCGCAGCATCACCACGTCGCAACAGAGGCACTCGCGATGCCAGCTCTGCCTGACCCCACAATGCCTGCAAACGTTCCACCGGAACCACAAAACCCTTCAGTCGAATCTTTTCCTCCAGTTGCGGAATCGTCTGCAACAGCAACTCACGAACCGTCAGTACCCCCGCCGTTCGCAACGCCTCCAGCTCACCCAGACTGATCCCCGCCAGATCATCCACACCGTGATCCGCTTCGAGATAAAACAGCCAGTTCGAAGCATGCGGATCCTCAGCCACCGCCTCCGCCTCTTCCCCAACATGCAGCTGCAACGGTGGTGGCGATGACACCGCAGCATTCTTCTCCGCAACCGGCACCACCTCCGGCACAGATACAACAGCCACAGGCTGCTGTTCCGCCGCATCTGACTGCGCCTCAGGCCGCTCTTCGCTCGCAGGCGCTGCCGACTGTGCGACCGTCAGCAACGACTCCGTCACCGGCTGCTCTACCACCGACTGATCTGCCACCGACTGATCTGCCATAACGACCGCCGCCTGCGGAAATGCACGCACGTCCAGCCAGCGGCCCTGGCGATCTGACAGATCACAGCTCTCCGTCAAAACCAGTATCTGCTGCCCCCCGGCAGCAAACGACTCCAGCATCGTCGCCGTTCCTGCAGACCAGGCATCGTCAGCATGCAGATAAACCCCATCCAGTATGACCGGCACAGAAGATCCGGACTGAGCCCGCAACTGCAGCAATGAAAGCCGCAGCACCAGCCCGGTCAGATCCTGCACCGCTGCATCCAGTGTCGCCAGCGACACCGGCAGAGACTGACCGGTCATGGCAACCAGCAGGCCACCATCCGCATCCCATTGCAGGCCCCGCACCTCACCGCCCGTCACGGTGCGGAGTGCAGCACCCGCAGTCTCCAGCAAACTGCTGACAGGTCGATCAGAAAATCGAGCCAGCAGCTCCTTCAAAGTCTCCTCCGCCTGATTCAAACGCTTCCGCTGCTCCTCAAGCTGAGCTGTCTCTGCCTCCAGTTCGGCAATCGAGGCCCTCAGCTGATCCAGTGTCTCCAGTGTCAGCGCCGGCTGCAGCTCAGAGCGCAGACGTTCCAGACTGCTGCCCGTCGTCGCAGCCACAGCCACAAGGCGCTCCACTTCCTTTGCCGCAGCATCACGCTCCGCCTGCACAGCGGCCAGTCCGGCCTGCAGCTCGGTATCCGCCAGCGAACGCAGTGAATCATCAGTCAGCCGCTGCTCCGCAGCCGACTCCGTCAGTGTTCCCAGCTCCGCCTGCAACAGATCCACCACAGCAGCCGCCTGCTGCAGACACACCTGCATCGCTGCAGCACGCTGACTGAAAATCCGCTCGCCCGCAGCCCACGCGTCAGACTGCAGCAGTTGCAGCGCCTCACCCGCCAGCTGACCGGACTCCTGCCGACGACACACAGACAGCTCTCTGGCCATCAGAGCCGTGATCGCCTTCCATTGCCCCAAAGATTCCGCCGTTTCAGCTGCCGTCGCTCCACTGTTCCGCCCCGCACGAAAACGCAGCGCAGCCTCCAGTTGAGCAACACGGTCCCGCAAACGTGATTCCTCTGCCTCCGCCAGACTTAGCTGCTGCACCGTCTCAGCACGATGCTGCTCCAGCTCACGAATTCGCACTGCCAGCGACTCCGATGGACGTCGCAGCGCCGCAATCCGCCCCTGCAGCTCACCCTGCTGTCGGCGCAATTCAGAAATACGGTGCACCAGACCGCCCGACAAACCATTGCCGTCACGCTCACTTCGAACGCGATCCAGCCCCTGCTCAGCCTGACGACGCTCTGATGCCAGTGTCAAATACTGATCACTCTCGCGACACAGTGACAACAGTCGCTCAAAACGTCCCGATTCCGTCAGACCCGGCGTACAAATCTCACGAAACACCGCCTCATCAACCCAGCCAGGGAGCAACTCCGCACCAGAACCATCCGCAAGGCTCAGCGTTACCCCGGACTGCAGCTCAATCTCGCCCGCGGAATCCACTGCAGCAGAGCCACCATGCCACAATCCGGCATGCACGTCAGCCCCCCGTCGACTGAACATGTTCCGCACGAACTCCACGAAATCCCGCCGCTCTTCAGCACTCGCGGAATGCAAAATCGTCACGCCCCGTGACAACTGCCCGAGCACTCGATCACGCAGAGAACCAAAACCATGGATTGCTACAGACTGCAGATGCATCGTTGAAGATCCTTCTTCGCTGACCCCAGACAGAATACTCAGGCCGCCGGCCAGAGCACCCTCAGTGTTTCCGGTACTTCACTGCCCGCCCCCAACGGCAGACCCGCCTGCGGAGAACCGGCAGACTGCGCTGCCTGCCTCCGCACATGTCGTCGCTGCACCGCCTCCGCCAACTCGCGACTCAGCACTTCCAGCCCCGCTTCCAGCGATAATTCACTGCGGTCCGAAAAGCGAATTCGAGCCGGCCAGGCTCCGGCATGACCCGCACGCAAACTCGCTCGCAGATCACGCAACAGCTCAGCCTCACAAAGACGAGCCCCGCTGCTGCCGGCAACCGACAGCCGCCCGTCAATCTCCCACTCCACCACCGTCGTACCACGCGAACCCGCCAGACTGCGACTGGCAGCGTGCAGCAGAGACAGCAGCTCTTCCGGAGTCGTACCGTCCGGACAACTCAGCCGCTCTCTCGCAAAACGCAGGACCTCCACCGCACAAGGCCTGACAGACAACTGCTGCCGACCCGGATCAGCCTCGCACAGCACTCCGCCACAACCGGACTCCGCTGCTGACAATGGCTGCAAAGGAGCAGCATACAGCGCTGAATCAAAACAAATCGTTCCGGAATGCTGCTGCTGCGCGCCAGCCGCCGAAAAATACAATGACCCCGCGGGAACCACAGCCGCCGATGTCGTCGAAAAACGCAAACCGTCCGCCGCCGGCTGCACAACCAGATGCTCGCCGCGAGGCACCACCAGAGCCGACAAACCACCAGCCGAACACGCAGCCACCGCATCCGGTCCCGCCAGTACCAGCCGCACTCCCGCTGACTGCAGACGCGACTGCTGACCCGCCAGCCACAAAGACGCCAGATGCAGATCCTCCGGCTGCTCAGTCAGCCGACCCGCCACGTACACAAACTCACAACCCGCCGCCACAGCCGCATCAAACAATCGAATCACAGACTGCCGCACCGCTGAAACAGCGATTCGTCTGAGCCATTCCGGACTGTCTGTCAACCCGAGAATCGGGCTGCCCAGACGCAGCGCTCCGGCATGCACAAACCGCACCAGCGACATCCCAGGCCTCCCTGCCACAAAACACGATCCCACACACCGCCGCAGACGCCATTCTGCAGCTGAAACTGCCAATCTAGGCAATTTCACAGGATCGCTCCAGACCAAATCAGCAGAAACTGCCGCAGCCGGAATTTCTCAGGGACTTAGCCCGCCTGCCAGATTCGCCCCACCCCCCGGCCTCGCCCCAGGTCTCAGGACACTGGCAGCAATTCCGCAATCGGCTCGCCAAATGGCAAAATCGGCATCGGACGACCACTGTAGTCCGGGAACGACTGAGTCCAGTCAATCCCCAGATGCCGGTATACCGTCGCCCACAGATCATTCGGCGTCAGCGGACGCTCCTTCGGCTCCTCACCCTTCGAATTCGTGCTGCCAATCACCTGGCCTGTTCGCATTCCGCCGCCAGCCACCAGCATCGACATCGCCTGCGGCCAGTGATCCCGACCAGGCTGCATCACACCCGTCTGACTGCCCACCGTGGAGTTGATTCTGGGAGTCCGACCGAACTCTCCAGTAACAACCAGCAGCACGCGACGGTCCAGGCCCCGCGCATACAGATCCTCAACCAGAGCTGTTACCGCCTGGTCGTAAATTGGAAAACGCACCAGCGCATCGTCAAACAAATGACAATTCACAGCATGCGAATCCCAGTTGTACGTGCCGTTCTTCAGCCAGGGAACACCCGACTGATACGGATTCTCCATCACCATCGTCACAAAACTGCACCCGGCTTCCACCAGACGCCTCGCCAGCAATGCCCGCTGACCCCAGCAGTGACGCCCATAGCGGTCCCGCAACTCCGCAGGCTCTTCAGACAAATCAAATGCACGACGAGCGGCATCGCTGGTCAGCATCGATACCGCCTGACGATTGAACTGATCCATCGCCTGCATCACACCACTCTCGTCAATACCCCGCCGCAGACGATCAAAACCGTTCAATAACTGCACTCGGTCACCCAGGCGACCGGCTGCCGACTGGTCCACCGAAAGATTTTTCACACTGAACCCCGCCTCGCCCGGATCACCCGGAACGTTGAACGGAGTATAAGACGGGCCAAGATAAGCCGCCCCAAAACTATATACGTCCACACCGGCTCGACCCGGCTCGGTGCCCGAAATGTAATTCGGCAGCGACGTTGATAACCGTTCACGACAACGAGCCACAATCGATCCGACCGCCGGAGCATCATTTACGAAACCCGTCGGTGTCGCCGGCATCCGACCCGTCAAAAATCTCTTGTGGCCGCCACCATGGTCCGCAAACTCATGAGCCACCGATCGAATGATCGTGTAACGGTCCGCACACTGCGCATGCCGCGGCATCAGTTCGCAAACCTGCAGACCCGGGACGTTCGTCGCAATCGGGGAAAATAAACCTCGATACTCCGCCGGCGCCTCCGGCTTCATATCGTACATCTCCATATGCGGAGGACCACCAGGCAGCCAAACAAAGATCACCGACGTGTCCGGTAACGCAGCCCCCACAGCCGGATCCGCTGCTCGCAACTTCAGATAATCCCCCAGACCCAACATCCCCAGCCCCAGAGAACCCGCCTCCAGAAAACTGCGCCTGGAAACAGGACCCGGACACAACGATGCCGTAATGCGAGATGCGACAGTGCGAGCCCCCACCATAAAATGCTCCCTTCACGTCCCATCTTCCGGACACCAGCAGTGAAAGTCAACGCCCAGTCACCCCCAAATCCCTCCAGCCCTCCATCAATTTCGACAGCCCGGCAGATCATCCTGCACCACGCAGCGCGCAAAAAAAACGTCCTCCGGCGAGTACGTCAGGTGTGCGGGGAGTGAACTTTTGGAAGCTGGGGAGGTCGATCAGGCTGGGTCACCAGATCAACAATGGCTCAGTAGTTCAGCACGTCTGACGATCGTCGGAGGACGTTCGATGTTTCCCGACTCGAGCAGATCCTGTGCCAAACAGAAAAAATTGCAGCGTCGACAGCCCAGCGACACAGATCTTGCTGGTTGGAACGATTTTTCAACCAATCGCTGGCTTTTTGTAAATCATCTGCTACGGTTTCGGCGCCGAACACCCAGAGACTGCTGTCCGTTTTCGGCGCCGAAAAGCGATTTCTTTTCAGATATTCGGCGCCGAGGGATTTCAGCGAGCGTGCTTTTCGGCGCCGCAGAGGCCACATGAGCGTCATGAGTGTCAGATCACGAAGTGCAGCCGGAACAACCTCCGATGGACGGTGGCTGGTCGCCTCGTTCCTCGGCTGCACCGTCTTCTACTGCGTCGTAACACTCTGGTACGTCGCCACTTTCCCCGATGCCGGGCTCCGCTGCCTCTTGCCCGAATCCGGTCGATCCGGACCAGGCATCGAAATTCAGGAATACCTCGACGTTTCCTGGACCGTCACTGACCCCGCCCCCAAACCGGGTGACCGGCTGCTGCGTCTGAACGGTCGCTCTGTCTCGACCTTCCTCGACTTCGTACAGTCACTGCAAAGCCTGCGCTTCGCCCAGATTCCCCCCGGTGGACAACTGGCACCCGGCTCGGATCCCGTTGAACTGAAGGTCCCCCCACTCGTCGAAGTCTACTCACGTGACCCCGGGACCCCGCCCGTTCGACTCGTAGCCGTGGAATACCAGCGGAAGGATGCGCTTGCCGACTCTGCCGGTAAAACGCTGACGCAAACCGCCTTTCTGCCGGTGCGTCCCGTCACCACCACCGAAATCGGTCTGACCATCATTTGGTTCGGCTGCCAGCTCACCATCCTCATGTTTGCTGCCACATCATGGTGGTACCGGCCCTATGACCGGGTTGCTCGCGCATTCTGCCTGATGTCCACCGCCGCCATGGGCGCTTTCGTACCCGGCTTTCACTGGTGGATCCTTCCCGGCAACCCGCTGCTGAATATCCCCTTCATCATCTGTGCTGCCATGCTGCCCGCCCTCGTGCTCGACTTCTTCCTCGCATTCCCGCGGGAATTTGAAGGGCTGCGGAACTGGCGTCGCGCCCGGACGCTGGCCGTCTATGGTCCCGCCACACTGGTCAGCATCCTCACTGTACTCACCTACTGGTCCTGCTGGGTGCTGAATGGCCCCCTTTCCAGCGGCCCCCCAACTGCATTCCAGAAGCTGGCCGCTGTGGCTCAGATCATTTTTCGCGGATCCATCTCGGCGAATCTGCCTGGCAATACCGCCCTGCAGCTGTTGCAAAGCCTGCGAATTCTGGCTCAGATCGGCATGGGCGTTGGCTCATTGTATTTCACCGCGACAGTTGCAAGGCTTGCTGCCAGCCTGTTTATCAGCGATACACCGCGAGAACGCAGGCAGGTCGTCGCTATCCTCGGTGCCGCCCTGCTGGCCACTCTGCCCATGGGATACACGCTGTTCCTGGCCTTCTTCAGGCCCGTGGATTTCGCCCTCGGGAGAGCCCAGATTCCGATGTTCGTCGCCAGCATGCTGTTCATGGCAGCCTATTCGTACGGCATGCTGCGAGACCGACTGATGCTGGCCGAAGATGTCGATGACCGCAACCGGCGATATGTCGGCATGTCACTCCTCGTCTCCGCCAGCTTCGCGGTACTCATGGCCGCCGGCGGCATGCAGGCCCAGGCCTGGAACCTGCCACTCAGCACCTCCACCACTCAGCAGATTGCACTGTTCCTGATCCTGCTGCTGGCAGCAGGTCTCAGCCTGTGGGTGCGCGATCAGCTGCAGTCCATCGTCGACCGCCGCTTCTTCAGCGAAAAGTATCAGCTGGACCGCGCCATGCAGCAGCTGAACCGCTCAGCCGCCTACCTGGCTGACCCCTCAGCCATGGCCGAAATGACTCTTAAAACCTGCGAGGATGTCACCGGGGCCGCCTGGTCCGCCATCTATGTCCGCGACGGACAGGGCGTCCTGAGACAGATCGGCAGCCGGGGAAGCACCCAGGTGCCCGAAAAGCTGGCCACCGAACTCCTCCAAAGTGATCCGTCTCTCTCCGCCATCATTCCCCGACTGCCCTCCGCCAACCGCGAATCCATGGAACCCATCCAGCGGCTGCTGCACGATCTGCGCGCGGAACTGCTGTGCCGACTGGAAGTCGCGGAAGGACTGCATGGCGTCATTCTGCTGGGGCGTCGACGCGATGGACTCGTTTACTCAGCCGAAGATTTCGCCTTCCTGCAGGCCATGGCCCAGATGAGCGTGCTCGCTCTTCACAGCTCCCGCGCCAACCAGACCATGGCACGCCTTAATGCCGAACTCAAAACCAAGATGGAAAGTATCTCTGAACAGCAGCGGCAGCTCGCCGCTCTCCGCTCAGAACTAACCATCCTGCAGCAGGAAGCCGGACAGAACCCAGTGCAGCAGTCCGATGTCGAACTCGACCGCGAAGGTGTTCGCGGCAGCAGCCCCGCACTGCTGTCCGTGCTCACCCAGGTGCGCAAAGTCGCTCGCAGCGACTCCACTGTCCTGATCCGCGGCGAAAGCGGGACCGGCAAGGAACTGCTGGCTCGTGTCATTCATCGAAACAGCGAACGAGCCGCAGCCAGTCTCATCTGCGTCAACTGCGCCGCACTCTCCTCGTCGCTGCTCGAAAGTGAACTGTTCGGACATGTACGCGGCGCCTTCACTGGGGCTCACGCCGATAAACCCGGAAGATTCCTCGCAGCTCACGGCGGCACACTGTTCCTCGATGAAATCGGTGATATCTCTGCAGAAACTCAGGTCAAGCTCCTGCGAGTCCTCCAGGAACGCCGCTTCGAGCCCGTGGGCAGCGACCGCAGCATCGATGTCGATGTCAGACTCGTCGCAGCCACCAACCGCAACCTCGAAGAACTCATCGCCAAAGGCGAATTCCGCGAAGACCTGTTCTACCGACTGAATGTCGTCTCCCTCACGCTCCCAGCACTCCGCGATCGCCAGGATGACCTCGCAGAACTCGTCTTCTACTTCCTCAGCCGCGCCGCGCGGAAATCCCGAAAACAAATCCGCCAGATTGAACCGGCTGCACTCGAAGCCCTGCAGGCACACCCATGGCCCGGTAACATCCGCGAACTGGAAAACGTGATCGAACGAGCCGTAGTGCTCACGGACAGCGATGTCATCACACTTGCCGACCTTCCCGACGAACTGCGGAACAGCAAAACAACCGTACAGCCGGTACGGGCCTCCGTACGAATCACCAGCGCCACTGCCCTCACCGGTGTCGCCCGCAAAGCACCTCCCCAGGCTGTCAGTCAGCAGGATGAAGAACGCACCATTCGCGAGGCACTAAGAGTGGCCGGCGGCAACAAAGCGGTCGCTGCCCGCAGCCTCAATCTGCCTCGCAGCACCTTCTTCAGCCGCTGCCGACGCTACGGCATCACCTGACCGCCACGCTCCGCCGCCTCCCGCAGCAGCCAGTCCACCGTCTGCTCCAGTCGCAGGCCACGCGAACCCTTGACACACACCAAATCCCCGGGCTGCAACAGCCGCGACAGCAGGCACTGCAGCTCACTATTGTCACCCACCGCGTGCAGCCGATCCGCCGGGAAGCCGGCGACCCTCGCAGCTGCAACACAGTCCGCCGCATACTCGCCACAAAACACAGCCACATCCACCGCCGAACCAGACAGCGCCGACGCCACCTCGCAATGCATCGCACACGCGCCAGCACCCAGCTCCAGCATGTCACCCAGCACCAAAATCCGCCGCACGCCCCGCCAGTTCCCCATGGATCGCAAACAGGCCAGCGCACTCGCAGGACTGCTGTTGTACGTCTCGTCCATTACCAGCCAGTCGCCCGCCCGCAACAGTCGCCCCCGGCCACGATCAGGACGGAACTGCCGCAGACCAGCCGCGATCTGGACTGCCGTCATCCCGGCCTCTCGACCAGCACAAACCGCCGCCGCTGCACACAACAGCAGCTGCTCACCACCCTCGTACTCAAACTCATCACCACCACAGCAAATCCGACTGCGCCCACCCTCAAAACTCAACATGCGACAACGACCGGCTCCCTCCGCCTGCAGTCCAAAATACACAACCTTCGCCGCCGTCACTCGACTCATGCAGACGACCTCAGGCTGATCCGCACACAAAAATACACAGCCATCCACAGGCAGCTCCTCCACCAGCTCCTGCTTCGTTGACTGAACTGCCTGCAGACTGCCAAAAGACTCCAAATGACAGGGAGCCACCCGAGTTACTACGCCCCAGGCAGGTCGAGCCAGACCGCACAGAAATCGAATGTCGCCCGCTCGACCAGCACCCATTTCCAGCACCGCAAACCTGTGCTCACAACCCAGCTCCAGCAAAGCCAGCGGCAAGCCAATTTCGTTGTTGAAATTCGCCGGACTCTGCAAGGACACCTGCTGCTGACTCAGCACGCTGCACGTCATCTGGCGAGCTGTCGTTTTGCCCACACTGCCCGTGATGCCGATACACAATGCAGACGACTGATTGCGATTCCACAACGCCAGACTCTGCAGCGCCACCAATGCATCCGGCACCATAATCAATGCCGGTACCGCAGCACCCGGCACCGCCGCTTCAGCGGCCGACGGCAGCCTGTCCGTCAGCACAGCCACTGCACCCCGCGCAGCCGCCTCCCCCAGAAACTCCACGCCGTGCCGACGACGACCACGCAAAGCCACAAACAGACTGCCCGGCACTACCCTTGCCGAATCCGTTACCACCCGCTCAATCAACAGCCGATCAGCAACAATACCAGCCCGCCCCGACAAACTGCCGGCCGCGCACAGCCGGCCACCCAGATAGTCCGAAACCTGACTCACAGCAGTGGGATACACCACAGGACTCCCGCGAACAGACTACGGATTCGTCAACGCCAGTTCCTTCAGCAGTCGAGCTGTGACACGCCGATCATCAAATGCAATCTGACGCGAACCAATCCACTGCGTCTGCTCATGACCACGTCCCAGTATCAGCACCGCATCACCCGCAACGGCAGACTGCAGCGCCGCCCGAATCGCAGCCTCCCGGTCCAGCACCCGCCGCACCGACACCCCCGCCGGAAATCCAGCACTAATCTCCTCCACAATTGACAGCGGCGATTCACTGCGAGGATTGTCGGATGTCACAATCACCTCGTCCGCTCCCGCAGCAGCCACTGCCATCAGCGGACGCTTCTCTCGATCACGCTCTCCACCAGCACCAAACACCACCACCAGACGACCAGCACAAATCTCCCGCGCCGCGTCAATCACTCGAGCAATCCCGTCGGGCGTATGAGCATAATCCACATAAACCTGAATCGGACAAGAAACACCAATCCGCTCAAAACGCCCCGGCACAGCACCCGTCTGCTCGACACCAGAGCAAATCTGATCCAGACCGACCCCCAGCACTTCCGCCATCCCCGCAGCCAGCAGCACATTCAAGGCATTGTGCCGCCCCGGCAGGGACGTCCGCACAGAAACCTCACCACCCTGCAGACGCAGACGCAGACGCTGTCCGTCAGCTCCCGCAGACTCCACCCGAACAGATAACTGATGCTCAGACCCAAATCCAAAACCCAGCACTCTCACATCACCCACCTGCTGCACCGCCAGACGCAGGCGCTCATCATCAAACCCCGCCAGCAACGGAGCTTCAGGCTGCAACAGCCCCGCAATCTGCAGCTTGGCCGCAAGGTAGTTCTCAAAAGTTCCGTGATAATCCAGATGATCATGAGTCACATTGCTGATGGCTGCAACAGACAGCGGCAAGGCCGCACACCGCTGCTGCACCAGTGCATGACTGCTGATTTCCAGCACGCAGTCCGTGGTTCGCACCTGACGCATCTGACGCAGCAGACTCGCCAGCACAGGAGGATCCGGGGTCGTCAGACCAGCCGGACGAGTCTGCTGGCCATCGTGATACTCGATCGTTCCAATCAGCCCCGTACGAACTCCCGCCGCTCGCAGTATACTGCGCAGCAGCCACGCTGAAGTGGACTTGCCGTTCGTGCCCGTCAGACCAGCCAGCCGCAAATCCCGCTGCGGAAATCCCTGCTGCGCCATCGCCAGCCACGACCAGACCTGCCTCGTCGATCGGACGATGGCCTGCGGAACCGGCAGTGCCGGCAAAGGCCGCTCCACGATCAGACCAGCCGCACCGTGAGCAACAGCAGCCACTGCCCAGTCATGACCGTCCGAATGACCGCCCGGAAGTGCAACAAAAATGTCGCCGCGACAAACCTTACGGCTGTCGGCGACAAATTGACGCCCCTCCAGATCGCCACAGCCCAGAAATCCCACCGGGCAAGGACTGTCACGAATACTGACCGGCACGCCACTCATCGCTGCTCAGCCCACAACTCAAACTTCACGCCAGCTCTCAGCCGCAGCCACCACTGCCGCAACTGCCCGCTCCCGCACCACTACAGGACACCGCATGCGGGACCTTCCACAGCTCCAGCAGCTTCGCAGACTCATAGTCCCCGGCCGTGATCCGAAAACCCAGATCCGCAATCATCCGGAAATCTTCCTCTGCCTTCTGACCAGGTGTCGTCAGATAATCACTCACAAACATCGAATTGGCCGGGTACAGCGCCATCGCCTGCATCGATCGCAGATTCACCTCGCGACCACCAGCCACACGCAGCTCCGCCGCCGGATTCGTCAGTCGAAACATCGCCAGAACCTTCAGACAAAAACGAGGATCAAGCTGATGCTGAGACTGCAACGGGGTCCCGTCAATCGCATGCAGAAAATTCACCGGAATCGATTCCACATTCAACTCGCCCAGCTTCAGCGCAACATCCACCACATCGCCATGCTGCTCGCCCATCCCCACAATCATCCCCGCACACAACTCCAGTCCCGCGTCACGACAAATGCTCAATGTCTTCAGACGGTCTGCAAAAGTATGAGTCGTACAGATCTCCGGATGATATCGCTCGCTGGTGTTCAGATTGTGATTCACACGATCGACACCCGCTGCCTTCAGCTTCAAAGCCTGCTCCGGCTCAAGCAGTCCCAGACAACAGCAAATGTGCAGGCCATACTGATCCTTGATCTGACGAACCACACCCGCCACATGGTCCACCTCACGATTCGTCGGACCACGTCCGCTGGCCACGATACAGTACGTTCGCGAATTGCTCTCAGCAGCCTTCCGAGCACCATCCAGAAGTCGCTCAGCATTCAGCATCGCATAACGTTCAATCGGGGCTTCCGAGATCTTCGACTGAGAACAATACGAACAGTCCTCAGGACACAATCCACTCTTCGCATTCTTCAAATAATACAGCTGCACCGTGTTGCCAAACCACGCCCGACGCACCGCATATGCCGCATCCAGGATCGACAGCAGCTGCTCGTCAGGAGCCTCCAAAATGCTGATCGCCTCCGCTCGCGTCAGTGAGCCACCCTCCAGTACCCGACGCGAAAATTCACTCCAGTCCTGCTGTACCACAGATGCTTCTGCTAATGACATACGGCTCTCATTTACCTCTGCAACAACAGGTCCGAAGACTTCTCCAGCAGGCCACTACCCACCAACGGAATCAAAACACAGTCTAAACAATCCCACCGCTATACCTCAACCAGAGACTCCCTCTCCCCCCATTTCTCAGCTTCCCAGGATAAACACTCGTTCGTTATTTCGAGATGCACAAGTCCTTATTTCAGCCCCGCCAAAATCGCTCCGGCAGCAATTCACCCTGACCTGTATTGCCCGCAAACCCCACATCCGGGATGATCACCAGTACGTCCGGTCTGGATCCAGACTGACCGTCGTCTGGCAGCAAACTGCACCATCACTCAGCCTGAACGACATCGATCTGAGGGCGCAGGGGAGTACCGAGTGTCGCTGGAAAAGGCCACTGCTATCGTCATTCGTCAGGCGGATTTCAGCGAATCCAGTCGCGTCGTGACCTTTTTCAGTCGTGAATTCGGCAAGTTTTCCGCTCTGGCCAAAGGCGCAAAAAGGCTCAAAGGCCCCTTTGATGCTGCTCTTGACCTGCTTTCGGAAGGTCGCATAGTCTTCATTCGGCGACCGGCAGGGGTTCTGAATCTGCTGACGGAAGCTCGACTGACAACCCGCTTTCAGCCTCAGCAGCCCGGAATTTCCGACGGCCTGCTGCGGATGTATGCAGGTTGTTACACAGCGGAACTGCTGAACGGTCTGACAGAAGACTTTGACGCCGCTCCGGAAATCTTCGATCTGGCAACTGCTCAGCTGCAGGGATTGGCAACACCGGAATGTCATGTTTCGGCGCTGACAATTCACTTCGAAATGTCTCTGCTGCAACTGACCGGTCTGCTGCCTGATTTGTCCAGCTGTTCCGTCTGCGGGAGTGCCATGGAGCCCTCCGGCCGATATGTGCACTGGGTCAGTCAGGGAGGATTGCTGTGTCAGGATTGTCGTAAGGAAGAATACAAAGGGACATCGGTTTCGGCGGGAGCAGTTGAGATTCTGCGTCGTCTGACCGGCGGTACCACGGATCTGGCCGGTCGGGTTCGCCTGACGCCGGCTCAGGCAGAAGAATGTCATCGGCTGGCCGTCTCGGCCATTTCTCACGTCCTCGGTCGCAGGCCTCAAACTCTGCGATATCTGCAGTTTTCCTCGAATCACTGAAGCCGTCTCACAGTTCAGGGCCGAATGGCCCGATCGGACAGCGACTCATGCAACAGCAAACCCCGCAAGCAGCACGCCTTAGCATGGCGTCGGCCGCGTGTCTGTACCGCAGACATTTGCGGCTTCGTGCGGTCCTGCTTTTGCTGCTTGCTGTGCTGCTGACCGGCTGCGTCAGCAACCCACTCCGCAAAGATTCACGCAATCCCGGCGTCTGGGAACGCATGCAGCGATCCATCGGAATGTCAAAGGAAACTCCGCTGGAAATGGGACGCAAATTCAGTCCCCAGGAACAGCGCGAAGTGGCAATTTGTCGGCAGACTTACGAACGCAAGGACTACGACAAAGCCATTGAACTGTGCAAAGCCGCGGCAAAGAAATTCAAGGAATCGTCGCTGGGAGAAGAAGCCCAGTTCTACCTCGCAGAATCATGGTACGCAAAACAGCGATATTCGAAAGCGCAGGACGCTTACGACCAGCTGTTCGAAGACTATCCCTCCACGAAATACGTGGAACCTGCCACACGCAGACTTTACGCCATCGCCCAGGCGTGGCTGCAAACCAGCGAGCCCGGGGCCAAAGAAGGCATCCGTACCGTCAGCGCCGAAAAAGTCATCTCCTCACAGCCCGAAAAGAAACCGGCCGACCCGACGCTGCGAGTCCGCATTCTGCCCAACTTCCACGACCGCTCCCGCCCCGTCTTTGACACCCAGGGACGCGCACTCCAGTGCCTCAAATCCATCTGGATGAATGACCCGACCGGACCTCTCGCCGATGACTCCCTCATGCTCACCGCAGCATGGCACCAGCGGCACAGCAATCATGTGGAAGCCGATCGCTACTTCGGCATTCTTCGCGATGAATATCCCGACAGCCCGCATCTCGAAGCGGCCTTCGTCCTTGGAGCCCATGCTAAACAAATGAGCTACCAGGGAGCCTTCTACGAAGGTGAGGATCTCGTCGGAGCCCGTCGCCTCAAGGAACAAACACTGCAGCTCTTCCCGGCCTCCCACCAGCGTCAGCAGCTGCGGAAAGATCTTGATATCCTCTACCGCCAGGAAGCCGAACGACAATGGGCCATGGTGGACTATTACCGCCGCAAACAACGACCTCGCGCAATTGCCATCGCCTGCGTACGACTGATTTCAGAATACCCGGATACCGGCTTCGCCCGCGAAGCCCGAATACTGCTGGCTGACATCGATCGCAGCCAGCTCAAGGATCTGCCGGAAGTCCTGCAGTTCATGGAATCTCTGCCTCAAAATGCACCCACACCCGTGCCGGCACAAAGCGACGGCAATCCCGTGAAATCCGTCAGCCAGCCCGGCGGAACTGATCAAAACTCCGGCAAAGCAAGGCTCTGACCCGATGATTCGCACGGGACTGCTGCTGACTGCTCTCTGCTGCCTGCTTGCAACAGGCTGCGGCTACACGCTGGGAACACCCGTGGTTCCCGGAGTCCGCAGTGTCCACGTCCCGCTCTTTCGCTCCGAATCCTTCCGCCGCGATACAGATTACCTGCTGACCGAAGCCGTGCAGCGGGAAATTCGAACACGCGGCGGTTATCGGCTTGAAGATGCCGCAACCGCAGACACCATCCTGACCGGAAAGATCGTCGAGATTCGCAAGTCGCCACTCAGCGAAACTCGCTTCGACGACCCCCGGGAACTCCAGCTCTCACTCGGCGCCGAAGTCACATGGATGGATCGACGTACCGGAAAAGTGCTGATCCAGCAGACCTTCCCGCTCACAAATGCCCTGATGCCACAGATGAGCAGCGTCTCCATGGCTCCCGAAGTCGGACAGTCATTTGCCACCGCCCAGCAGGATGCCGCCAAAAGACTGGCCGCCAGCATCGCTGACCTGATGGAAATTGCCTGGTAGGGCAGCCCCCGTGAAACTGTTCACCACAGACCTGTTCGTCCTGCCGCTGCCACCCGGACATCGCTTCCCCATGATTCGCTATCGCCTGCTGCGAGAACGATTGCAGCAGTGCGGACTCTTTCAGCCGACCGACTTCGAAGTCCCCCCCTCCGCCACTGAACAGCAGCTGCTGCTCGTACACACCGCCGACTGGGTAGCCCGAGTCCTGGCGGGAAATCTGACCTCCGACGAAATTCGCCGCATCGGTTTTCCATGGAGCCTGCAGATGGTCGAACGCTGCCGACGCTCCACAGGCGCCACTATCGCTGCCTCACGAGCCGCACTGCAGGACCGAGTCGCAGCTAACCTTGCCGGAGGCACTCATCACGCCTTTCCCGATCGCGGTGCCGGTTACTGCGTCTTCAACGATGTCGCCACAGCCGCTCGCACCATGCAGCAGGAACATCGCATAAGCTCGGCTCTCGTGCTGGACGGAGATGTCCATCAGGGCGACGGAACCGCCGCGATCTTCGCTGATGATCCCACCGTCCGCACGTTTTCACTGCACGCTGCCAGGGCCTTCCCCGCCCGCAAAATGCACAGTGATCTCGATATCGAACTGCCGCCAGGCACCACAGACACCGCGTACCTCGAAGCATGGCAGCAAGGAATCACATGGGCCACACATTTCCCCAAACCTGATCTGGTCTACTTCGTCGCCGGAGCTGATCCATGGGCGGGTGACACGCTCGGTGGCCTCGCAGTCTCAAAAAATGGTCTGCAACAACGCGATCAGCTGGTCTACGACTTCTGTCGTCAATACGCCTGCCCGCTGGTAGTCGTCATGGCCGGTGGCTACGCCGCTGATGTCGAAGATATTGTTGATATACAGTTCCACACTGTCACCGCCGCGCTGCAGCTGTTCGCAGGCTCTTCAACAACAAAGCCAAAGCCCGTTCAACCGCCTGCTGCTGCCGATAAACACGCAGACTGACTGCGCCCGCAGGCACGGACTCCGCCAGCTTCAGCTCAAAACTCTCCGCCGGATACTCCCGATACCGAATCGCTAACCACGCAACACCGTCCAGGTCCGATGGTGCGCCCGGACCAAAATGGCCGGTGATTGCCATCGCCAGAGTAGCCTGCGGAGTCTGCAGCAAAGCACCTGCCGACATTCGCTCCGCCGTCTCGCGGCTCACCACATTGGCCTCCGTCACCGCCCCGCTCGGCAATCCCAGCCAGCTCAGCTTGCTGGCAATCTGATATACCACCAGACTGCCGCAAAAATGCTGAGACATACCGGGCACCTGACCCAGGGTCGCCGCAATCAGCCCGGCAGTACAACTCTCCGCCAGCACCAGCTGCTCACGTCGCTCACGCAGCAAAGCCAGGATTGCTGCACTCTCACCGACACTCCAAATCTCACCGGTTGACACTTCACTCAACTCACACCTCCCCCTGGCAAACGCTGCGGGATTCGCCAACCCACCGGCAAATCCTGCCTGCCTGCACTCCCCGTTCACAAAAACACACTGCCGCCGGCCCGCCTCCGGCGGTACTGACGTTGATCTGCATCCGGCAGCTCAGCGATCCTGCGGAGTGCATTCTGCGGCAGACCTTCCACCGCCGCTCAGACCAGAGGATATCAATATGTTCCTGATTCTGCGTCCGATCCGCCTGCTGCTGCGAGCCGCTCTCATGGACTCCACCCCACGGCAAATGTCCATGGGACTGGCATTTGGCATCCTCGTCGGACTGGTTCCTAAAGGCAACCTGCTCGCTGTCGGCCTCGCCCTGCTGCTGGCTGCCTCAAGGCTCAATCTCGCCGTCGCCGGACTGGGCGCCATGGCCGCTGCTCTCGTTGCCGTCACCTGCGACAGCCTGTTCGACAGAATCGGCTGGTATGTGCTGTCACAGCCCTCCCTCTCCAGCCTCTGGATCCAGCTTTACGAAACACCCTGGGTCCCCTGGACACACTTCGATAATTCCATCGTCATGGGCAGCTTCGTCACAGGACTGGCACTGCTGCTCCCCGTGCACCTGATCTCCAGACCACTGTTCGCCAGATACGCCTGCACGCTTTCCCAATACGCCAGAAATACCTGGCTGGTCCGGGTCATGCTGGGAGTGGAAGCCGCCGATCGCATTAGCCTCGTCGAATAATCCGCCCCCACAGACACCACTCAGCAAACTGTAAATCAGCAAACTGTAAACCGAAAACTGCACTCTCCCATACCCCCGTCAGGTGAACCGGCATGCGCTGGAAATGGATCGTCCCCCGACTGCTGATTGCCTTTTCCGTCTGGGCTTTCATCCACTGGGGCATGGACCCGCTGCTCCGCTGGACTGCTGTCTCTGCACTGCAGTCCGTCACCGGGGCACGTGTCGATATCCGCAGGGTCGTCACGACCTTCTTCCCCCCCTCCATCGATATCCAGCAGACCGCTGTCGCCAGCGCACGACGCCGCGGACGAAATCTGTTCGAATTCGATCGCATGAGCCTGCAACTCGAAGAACGCTCGCTCTCTCAGCGTCGTCTCGTTGTCACCGACGGTCGGATCGATAATCTGCAGTTTGACACCTGGCGCAGCGACGATGGTCAGCTGGAAAAACCTGCCACACCCGTCGTCGAAGAACCCTCCTGGGCCTCGGAAAAACTCCGCGAACTGGGCGATGAATGGCTCACACAGCTCAGCGAACAGGCCCGTGCTCAACTGGACCCCAACACCCTCGAAACCTGGCGACTCGGTTCACAGGTCTATGAAAAATGGGACGTCAGGTTCGCCGATCTCAGTGAACGTGCAAAAACACTTGAACCGCGAGTCCGCGAACTCAGCGAACAGTTCAAACAGGCCAAAACAGGCTCCACCGTCGACCAGATCGAAAACTACCTCGAAGTCGCTCGCGAAGCCGACCTCGTACTCCAGGATGCACGCAAACTGCAAAATGACCTGAAACAAATGGCACCCGAAGTCCGCACCGACTTCGAATCCATCAATCAGGCCCGACTCCACGATCAGCAAATGATCCAGCAGAAAATTGCACTGCTCAAACCCGATGGTCGACGCATCTCTCAGGCACTCCTCGGACGCGATGTTTACCTGCGAGTTCAGGAGATGCTCACATGGTTCGAACTGTTCCGCAGTTATCAGACCGAACTGACTCAGCAGGTACAGCCACCACGCAATCCCGGTCGGACATGGCCCGTGCTGCCGGTCAGCCCAGGCCCCGCCTTCCACGCTCGCAGCCTCAGCCTGTCCGGAAAAATGTCCATCGACCGGGATCTCGTCCCATGGCAGGCCGTCCTCAGCGATATCACCAGTGACCCAAAGCTCCTCGGCAAACCCGCTGTCCTTCAAGCCTCAGCAGCCGGCCCGCGACCACTGCAGCTCAAATACACTGTTGATGCCACCACTGCGGTACTGCGAAGCGAACTCACCGCAGAACTTCGCGATCCCCAGGGATTCGCACTTGCCGCTGGAAGACGTCAGAAAGCCCGCTTCGAAGCCGGACTTAGTAACCTCACATGGACCGCTCAGGTCGCACTCACTGGCGATGAAATGTCCGGCTTCATTCAGCTGCTGTCCGATATCGACGGACTCTGCTTCGAAGCCTCAGATGATGTCCGGCCCGAAATCATGGAAGCAGCCAATGAAGCACTGCACGATATCCGTTCCCTCGACGTTGTACTCGCCCTGACTGGCACACTGCGAAAACCAGATATTGTCCTCAGCACCGAACTTGGAGACCAAATCGCGTCCGGTATCCAGACCGCCGTCAGACATCAGCTGGACAAGGCCCGCACCCGACTGCTGGAAGAAGCTGATCGCCAGGCCACAGCTCAGCTGGCAAAACTCAGAACTCGATTCGGTGAAGAATACAACCGCCTCGCAAAGGAAAATGAACAGCTCATCACACAGGTACAGGAGGTGACTCGACTGGTCGCAGCACTGCGCTCCGGAAAGGTCGATCCCCAGGCCGTCATCCGCCAGGTCTCGAACTCAAAACTCCTGAAGGAAAAAGATCGCGAATCCGTGCAGCGAATTGTGAACGGCGTCAACGGAGTCATGCAGGGACAATTGCCCCAGGAACTGCTGCACAAGCTGCCACTGCCCCAGGCAACCAATGCAGAAAATGTCGGACTGATGATCCCTGGCATGCTGCCCGGCTCTTTCCCCGGCCTCCTGCCAGGACTGATGCAGGGCATTCAGCAGGCCACAGCCGAAGCTGATCAGAAAACAGCCCCCGCACGCAGCATCCTCAACTCAGTCATGCAGCCGCCCACAAAAGCTGCCACCACCGAAAAAGCCAAAACCCTGATTAACTCGCGACTGCCCGGACTGTTGCCCGCACTGCAATACCCGGCCGCTCACGCCACTCAAGCCCACCCCAGCCAGCCCGAATCCTCCACCAGTGACTCAGCTGAGGCAGACCAAAATCAGCTGCCCCTCATTATCCCAGGCTTCAAACCCAGACGCTGATCAGACCGCCCAAAGCCTGCAGACACCGTTACCCTCAGTCCTTAGGGTGCTGGCTTCGCTGCAGCAGACTTTGTCGGAGTCAGCTCGCCGCGCGCCAGCGGCAGCGATCCCGCAAACAATCCCTGAATGATCCGAGTCATGTGCGGAATGTTCAGCCGAGTAAACTCGTCAGTCAGCTGATGATAATCCTGATGCAGCGATCCCGCAGAAAAACTGTGAGCAATCACGCCTTTCTGCACGAACGAATAATTGTCACTGCGAGCATACAGCATCTCACTCACATCCTCACGGTGAAACACCTCAATACCCGCTCGCTTCGCCCCGGCAGCCAGCTGCGGACCCAGACTGCTGCGAGTCCAGCCGGTGCCCCACATCTTCTCCGCTGCACCCTCCTCCGGACGACCAATCATCTCAATATTGATGTTCGCAACAGTCTTCTCCAAAGGCCAAAGCGGCTGCTCACACCAGGCCTTCGAACCCAGCAGCCCCTTTTCTTCACCCCAAAACGTAATAAACACCACCGAACGAGCTGGACGCGGCTGAAGTCGACCAAACGCCTCGGCCAAAGTCACCACCGCCGTCACGCCCGTTGCATTGTCGTCCGCACCGTTGAAAATCACGTCGCCCTGACGATCACCCGCCGCTCGACCAATGTGATCCAGATGAGCCGTAATCACAATTGCTTCCGCAGACAAACGCGGATCTGATCCACGCAGCACCCCCGCTACATTCCGAACCTGCTCCGACACACGCCGGCGAGGCGGAACCGTCAACTGCACCTCAGCACCCAAATCCGCATCCGCCGGAATCAACACTACCGGCAAAGACAACTGCTGAGGCAATGCAACAGACTCAGCACGCAGTCGCTGCACCGCCGCAGACAGGACTCCGCCGTCTGCAGCACGAATCAAAACCGCGGCCGCCCCGCGAGCCGCCAGTGGAGCCACTCGCCGAGCTACACTCAGACCAGCCACCGCCGGATTCTCCGCAGCCGCAGGTGGCAGCGGTGGCTCATCCACCACCACAATCGCACCACGCAGATCACTGCCAGCCACATCCTTAACCACCGCTCCACGCAACTCGGCAGACTGCTCACCACCACCCACCGCCACACAACCAGCCAGACCCTGCGGCTGCGCAGCCGTCAACAGTGACACAACGCCGTCCGGAGCAAACCAGCGAGGCATCTCTTGCGGCTGATAAAAGCTGCCATCCGCCCCCAAACCATCCAGACCGGCACCCCGAAATCGCGACGCCACGTAGGCGCCGGCAATCTCCAGCTCCTTTGAAGGAGTATCCCGGCCGGCCAGCTCGTCCGCAGCCAAAAAGGACACCGTCGCCAATACATCGCCCGCTTCAATCGTCTGCAACACCCGCTGCTCGTCAGCCGTCAGTGTCGGGACCTTGAAGTCATCCGCACCCCGCGCAAATCGGCCCACACCGGAAAACAGGTCAACCCCGCCACTCAGAGCCAGTGTCGCCGTCATCACACTCAGCACTCGCCCAATTCCGGTGCCCGCTCGCAACATACTCAGCTCCCGCCCACACAGCTGTCAGGTTCACACAACACAACACGAAAATCTGATCAGTCTTCCATCGGCGGGTCAGGCACGTAGTCCGCTGCGTCCAGTGCATACTCCAGCAGGACTTCCATCGAAACATGCTCGATCGCAGAAATATGAGTCGCCTTCAGGAGCAACCTTGGCGCTTTCCCCGCATGCAGCGCCTGCACCCAGCGCTGCAGACACAAACACCAGCGGTCCCCAGGCTGCAAACCCGGAAATCGCCACTGAGGTACAGGAGTCGATAAATCGTTGCCCGCACTTTTCGAATACGCCAGAAACTCGGCCGTCATCTCCGCACACACCGTGTGCATGCCAGTATCCTCACCACAAGTCTCACATCGACCCGTGCGAAAAAAACCAGTCATCGGATCCGCTGAACACACCTGCAGATCCTCACCAAACACATTCTTGGCCATCGCTGTTCACCCGTTTCCAGAATCTCAGTCAATGAAGCGGAAATCCAGACTGGAAAACAATGCCTGAAACACGGCTGCCCAGTTCTCGACAGAACGCGGATCAGACTGCACCGCCTGGACCAGCAGCTGCTGCTCGCCAGCTATTGGTTCCCGCCCCAGGCACCTGCGGACGACTTCCGGAATCATCGCGGAAACGTCGGGGGATTGCGAGTCTGCCGCAGCCAGAAAGTTCTTCGCCGCTGCCTCAGACTGCTGCGTCAGAAACTGACTGTTCAGCATGTACAAAGCCTGGGCCGGGCGAGTACTGCGGTTACGCTGCCCCGTCACAGTATTCGGATTGGCAGCATCAAAGATCTCAAAAACATCCAGCATCGAATTGCGGAAAGCCGGCACATACACGCTGCGACATGTCAGCGGATAATCCGCATGACGATACTCATTGTCATACGTTGATACCTTCGCTATCGTTGGTCCACCCCGCATCGACAGATCGAGGGTACCCGCCACCTGCAGAATCGCATCCCGCAAACTCTCAGCATCCAGACGACGACGGACAGAACGAGTCCACAGGCGGTTGTCCGGGTCTCGATCCACCGATAACAACCGGTCGTCCGAAGTCATCCGGAACGCTCGACTCAGCACCAGCCGACGCACCATCGCCTTCGTCGACCAGCCACACTCATGCACCAGCTGCCATGCCAGATGATCCAGCAAAGCCGGGTGCGTCGGAGCCTCACCGGCAGATCCGAAGTTATCCGGAGTCCTGACCAGACCAGCACCAAACACATTCAGCCAGATTCGATTGGCCCAGACACGGGACGTCAGCGGATTCTCAGCACCCGACAGCCACTCAGCCAGTTGCACTCGACCACTGCCCGCCGTACCCGCTGCCAGTGTTAAGGCTCTGTCAGCCGGAGTCGCGACCTGCAAAAAACCTCGCGGTACCAGCGGGCCCAGATTGCGGATCTCACCTCGCACATGCAAATGCCAGTCCGCCACCTCAGACTCATCCGACACTGACATCGCAATCGGCATCGACGGCTTCTTCGCTGCATGCTGCTTCCGCTGGTCCTCCAGCTGCTTCAGGCGATCTCCTTTACCACCGCTTGCCGCTCCCGCAGTTGCTGCCGGCTGCACCGCTGCCAGCTTTGACACCTGGTCTGCCGGTATAAAATGAAACGCGTCAATAATCACATGACCGGGCGATGCCGCAGCTGCTTTCACCACAACCCTGGCTTCCGTCGCAGCCTCAAATCGAAAACGCCCCAATTCCAGAAATCCACCCGGCTGAGGCCCCGGCTGACGCTGGCTGACACCCACTTCCGTCTCACCGTCCGAGTGATAAATCACCACAGGCACGCTCTCAGAACGACTGCCACCGTGATTGATCACCATCCGCAGCAGATACTCGCCATCCGCCGGCAGCTTCACACGATAAACAGCTGCCGTCCCCGTCCTCGGCATGCCACTGTGACGATATCCACGCCCCAAAAACGGCTGCTGCACTTTCGATTCCGTCCACGTCCCCTCAAGCTCTGCCTCGTCATCGTCCACCACGAGACCCGGCAAGGCCGCCGCCGGCTCTTTCCCCGACTGCTTCTTCAGTTTCGCAATCTGATCCGCCAGCTCCTGATCACGCTGATTCCACGCCTGCACCGCCGGCTGATCCACTCCGGACTGCAGCGGCTTCGTCACCCAGCCACACACATTGCCCGGCGTCAGCGAACGAGTACTTCGGAAAATGCCGGCCAAAGCGTAATAGTCGCGAGTCGGTATCGGATCGAACTTATGATCATGACAGCGAGCACAACTGAGCGTCATGCCCAGAAACGTGCGACCCACCGTGTCTATCTGCTCATCCACAACATCCATCCGCAACTGCTCTTTGTCCTGCTCTTCATAGTTAATGGCACCCAGCATCAAATAGCCAGCACCCGTCACCTGCTCGTCATGCTGCACAGTATCCGACCACGGCAGCAGGTCACCCGCCACATGCTCACGGATCAACTGCGGAAACCGCTTGTCCTGCTGAAACGAACGAATCACATAATCCCGGAATCGCCACGCATCCGGCAGCATCATGCTGCGACCACCACCCGTCGAATCCGCATACCGCACAACATCCAGCCAGTGCCGCCCCCAGCGTTCTCCAAAATGCGGCGACTGCAACAAACGGTCGGCCGTTTCCTGCAGCACACGCTCAGGATCCTGCGAATAACCCCGCACAAATTCCCGCTGCTCATCCACCGCAGGCTGCAGCCCCGTCAGCACAAAATGCAGCCGCCGCAGCAGCGTCTCTGGAGCCGCTTCCGTCGGGACACCCACAAGACCGGCACCCGCCCAGCCCTCCGCAAGGAAATGATCCACCGCGTCACGGGCCCAGTCACCACCCGCCTCAGGAACCGCCGGATTCTGCACCGGACGAAACGACCAGAACTGACGACCCTGCTCTACATCAATCTGCCGTCGAGCTTCCGTGGCTTTGCCCTCGCGAGGATCCACGGCGCCGTCCTGAATCCACGACTGGAAATCCTGAATCACAGAATCCGGCAAACGACGATCAGGCGGCATCTCGACCGATTCATGCCGCAACGCCGCCAATAACTGGCCAGCCTGAACATCACCCGGCACGACCGCCGGACCAGAATCACCACCCTGCAGCAAACCAGCACGCGAATCCAGCAGCAGGCCACCACGCACCTGAGCAGACTCAGCTGAATGACACTTATAACAGTGCTGCACCAGCACCGGCCGAATCTTCTGCTCAAAAAACTGCAGCCGCTGCGAGTCGTCATCGGCCCGTACCGCAGAACCAACAGCCAGTAAAATCAGTGGCAGCGAATGCAGCAGCAAACCACGGACAAAGAAGCTTCTCATGCGAACTTCCACGACTGCCACATTTCCATGCGTGATACGACCGCCAGACCGAGATACCCGCTGATACTACCGAGTCACCGCAGAAATGTCATTAAAAACCGTGGCACAGACGGTCGTTTTTCGAGGCATCAGCCGAACCTCGGAACAGCCATTTCAAGACCCGCAGTTTCACCGGTTTGACCGCGCGCACCATGAGGGGTGGCATAGTCTGCTTCCCGGGATTTTATTTCGCGAGGGAGCATTTTGTGAGTGGTGTGAGTGGTGTGAGTGGGGGACACAGCACTTTGAAACACCGTCACACCCCGCCCTTTGCGTTTCCCTTCGCGGCTTCGCGGCTTCGCGTGAGACCGGCGGCCTGCAAAGCCCCTGGGCACGGCATCGGGGACAGGCACGGCATCGGGGACACAGCACTTTTTTTGAGGGGACACAGCACTCTGTGATGTTAGGGGTGTTTTTTGAGGGGACACAGCATTTTGCCGTGTGAGGTGAAGGGGACACAGCGGTCTGAAATGAGGGGATGGGAGGGGACACAGCACTGGATGGGGTGTGATGGGGTGGGTGGGGTGGGGACACAGCACTGAAAAACCTTCACACTCCGCCCTTTGCGATTCCCTTCGCGGCTTCGCGGCTTCGCGTGAGACCGGTGGCCTGCAAAGCCCCGCGGACGGCATCGGGGCAGGTGTAGGTTTACCCCGGCCCCCCACCAGTCCACCGCTGGCGTATATTCGTGAAAATTCGTGAAAATGCGACTCGATCCGTGGCACGGCATCGGGGACACAGCACTTTTTTTGGGGTGATGGGGATGGGGGGGGATGGGGGGGACACAGCACTTTGAAGCACCGTCACACCCCGCCCTTTGCGATTCCCTTCGCGGCTTCGCGGCTTCGCGTGAGACCGGCGGTCGGCAAAGCCCCGCGGACGGCATCGGGGCAGGTGTGGATTTACCCCGGCCCCCCACCAGTCCACCTCTGGCGTTTATTCGTGAAAATCCTTGAAAATGCGAGTGGATCCGTGGCACTTTGAGGGGACACAGCACTTTTTTTGAGGTGATGGGGATGGGGTGGGGATGGGGGGACACAGCACTTTGAAGCACCGTCACACCCCGCCCTTTGCGCTTCCCTTCGCGGCTTCGTGTGAGTACAGCCGCCTGCAGAGCACCCCTCGCCCCGACGCTGCGGAATTCCAGTGTCCGCAGCACACAGGGCAGCACTCGCCTGCAATTCCGCCACTGATTTCAGTCCAGCGTCGCCTGTTCGCCGGTACGCAAAATCTCCAGCACTTCAGCCGGAGTCTCCGCGGTACGCAGTCGCTCAGGAATAAACTCGCTCTCGTCCAGCAGCGTCGCAATCACCGCCTGCAGCCGCTGATGCACACGCGGCTGACCAGCAGGAGTCAGCAGCACAAACAGCAGATGCGCCCGCTCAGTCGTACCCCGATACGGAATACCACGCTCTGAACGAATCACCAGCATAACCGCCCTCTGCAGCCCGTAAAGTCGCGCATGAGGCATCCCGAGATGCCGACCCAGATAGGTCTCAATCAGCCGCTCTCGCTCCTCCACACCCCGCACAATCTCGTCACGCGGAACCGGCAGTGAATCAGATGGCAGCCGCAACAGCGCTCGACGCACAGCTTCAATCGTACTGTCCGCCTCGATATTCAGCTGGATGCGGTCCTCTGTCAAAGCATCCGCCAGACTGACAGGCTCCTCATCCTCAAACTCGTCGCGAATCGTCCCGACAATCTCCTCGATCACGTCCTCCAATGTCAGAAAGCCGCTCCAGGCACCCCGCGCATCTCGCACGATCGCCACATGGCAACGTTTTTTCTGCATCTCGGCCAGCACAGCCTCAAGCGGCGACGTCTCTTCTGCCAGAATCGCCGGACGCACCAGAGTCCGCAGGTTCTCGTGGTCGCCGCCCGAGAGCGTCAGATCCTTCAGATGCACAAACCCCAATGGCATCTCGCCGCCATCCAGCAGCGGATAACGGCTAAACCGGTACCGCCTCGCCGTCTGCAGGTTCTGCTCCAGTGTCTCTGCCGTGTTCATGCACCGTACCTGCGAACGTGGTCGCATCGCGTCACGCACCAGCAGCTCACCCAGATCAAAGACATTCTCCAAAAACAACAGACGACGAAAACTCATCAGTCCCGATGACTGCGACTGATTCAGCAGGATCCGCAGCTCGTCTTCACTGTGAGTATCATGGCCGGAAACACTGGCGATCCCCATCAGCTTCAGCAGAAACGCCGCCGATCCGTTCAGAACACGCAGCGGCAGGTCAAATAATGTCCTGAAGATACGCAGCAAAGGCGCAGTCGCCAGCGAAGCCTGATCAGTCCGCCGAATCGCCATCGACTTCGGCACCAGTTCGCCAATCAGAATGTGCGCGTAACTGACGACCGTGTAGCTGATGAAAATTGCCACCGCCGAAGATGACACCAGCAGCGCAGCGCCATCCTTTGCGAACCAGCCAGTCCACTCCAGCAGAGGGCCAACCAGTCGCGCCACTGCAGGTTCACCCACAAATCCCAGACCAATCGAAGTAAAAGTAATGCCCACCTGACAGACTGAAAGATAGTCGTCCAGATGCTCAGCAACATGCTGTGCAGCAGATGCTCCACGGACCCCGTCGTCCAGCAGCTCGCGGATTCGAGAAGGCCGCATCTTGACCGCTGCGAATTCAGCCAGCACGAAAAAGCCGTTCAGCAGCACCAGCAGCACCGCTGTCAGAATGTAAACCAAAGCCGCCATTCGCCGTTTTTCCATTACCTCGAGAAAGAATTGGTGTATGATACGCCGTTCGCGCTCAGTTGCCAGCAACTCACCAAAGGCGGAAATTCCGGGGCCATCGGCCGCTCTTCGCCGCGCCCGCTTAATACGCCCGCTCAAACACTCACCTACCTATGAACCAGACTTCCAGGCTGTCACTGGTCACGACTGCTGTCAACCCGACGGCCTCCAGTTCAGTCAACAGCCTGCTGCAATACTGGCTGCCGCTCTCAGAGCCATTGCCCATCCTGCCCATCCCCTGCCCGCCACAGAATTTGCAATCTTCCGCACTCGTTGCTGCCGACGGGCCAAACGCTGCCGAAAACTGTATCCCGCACGTCATTGCCGCAGCTTCAGCAGCCGAGCTGCAGGTGCAGATTATCGAACAGGCTGTCAGTATCGCAGTCGCCAGCGCTTCCCGACTCACTCTGACACTCCTCGCCAACCCCCAAAACTCCGCCGGCTGCCACTCGAAAAACATCCTCCCGCCAGATTCAGACCACGAACAGCAAATCCGGTTGAAACTGGCACAGACAGACTACCGTACCCTTCAGCACGGACTGCAAATCACTCCTCCGGTCAATACCCTCGGCGACATTCAGGCCCACCTTCCCGACAGTAGTCCGCTCACCATCCTGCTGATCTCCAGACGGGACCTGACAAACATCGATCAGCATCAGCACGGTCTGTCGCTGCTGCTGCAAATCCCCCGCCTCGCCATCCTGGCTGCGGAACTCGCCTATGAATGATCCCGACTTCCCAAAATCGGACATGACGCCGCAGCAGTTCCTGATCAGTGCCGGGATCTTCGAAGGCATTCTGCTGGCCGTGGCTTTTGTCGGAGGCTGGCTGACCGGGATCAATCCCACCGCACAGCTCCGCTGGTCGAATTCAGACTTCCTGCTGGGACTGCTGGCCACTCTGCCCATGCTGGCAGTTCTGGCTGTCTGCATGCTGTCCACCATCCCCGCTCTGCTGCAGATGCGACAGCTGCTGAAGGAAATGCTGGGACCAGTGCTGCTGCAGTGCCGACTGCATGACCTGCTGCTGCTGTCGCTGCTGGCCGGAATCTGCGAAGAGGTCTTCTTTCGCGGATTCCTGTTTCCCTGGATCGCCTCGGGAAATCACTTCCTCGGGATCATGCTCAGCAGCCTCCTGTTTGGCCTAGCTCACGCCCTGACTCCCGGATATGCAGTATTTGCCGCCTTCCTCGGACTTTACCTGACCGGACTGCTGGCTGCTGATGCCACCCCCAATCTGCTCATCCCCATCGTCGCACACACCCTCTATGACCTGATTGCCTTTGCCGCACTGCTGTTCGATTTGCGTCGTCGGTGAACACCAAAATCGGTCCCCGGCGTGGATCGCCGAAGCCGAGAAGTTCAGCGGGAACGGGCGAACGGGCAGTGTTCACAGCCCGTCCCAAACGACAAGATAAGCGTTTCTCAGAGCAGGGCACAGAACACACGGGAGATTACTCATGGGCAGATGGCCGGATACACCACGGGCAACCCTGACAGGGTTCCTGCTCATCTTCATACTGTTTCCACTGCTGGCATGGCTCTGTCTCTGGTTTATGGGACGCTGAAGGCTGTGAAATGAATGAACTGCAGACAATCTTTGACCAGTGCTGGCAGAAACTGGTGAATGCTGCCCAAACCCCCGGTGCTGCCTGGCGTACTCCTGTGCTGGCAACTGTGCTCGCGAATCAGCCGCGACAGCGCACGGTGGTTCTGCGACATGCCGACAGCGCCAGTGGTTCACTCTGGATTCATACCGATCTGCGTTCTGCCAAAATTGAACAGATCACGCAGCAGCCGGCCGTCAGTCTGCTGTTCTATGACCCGGCTGCAGAAACTCAGCTGCAGGTCCGTGGCCACGCCACAGTACACACATCAGGTCCTGCCAGACAGCAGTTGTGGGCCAGCAGTCCGGAATCCAGCCTCCGCATGTACCTCGCACCTCAGCCACCCGGCATTCCCGCCAGCTCTCCTTCGCCTAATCTGCCCGAGCAGTTCATCGGACGGGTGCCGACTCGAGCAGACCTGCAGGCGGGGCTGGCCAGCTTCGCCGCAGTCCAGATTCAGATGCACTCGATGGAATGGCTGCAGCTGTCGCGCGATGGTCACCGCCGCGCGGCATTTACGGCCCCGGCCGGCACACTGCGGCAGGCCACCTGGCTGGAACCATAATTCGGCAGCAGCGTGAATTTTACAGAACACAGATCGGAGCAGAACAGAGTCATGGGCGAACGCGTTGTGCTGGCAATGAGCGGCGGTGTTGACAGCTCTGCGGCTGCCGTAATGCTGCATCAGCAGGGTTATGAAGTTGTCGGTCTGTTCATGCGCTCGGGAGAATCCGAATCGGCCTGCAGCATCGAAAATACGGGGCTGCTGCCCATCGCAGCACCGCATCGCCAGGGCTGCTGCAGCGCTGAAGATGCAGCCGATGCCAGACGCGTCGCCGACCGGCTTGGCATCCCCTTCCATGCACTGAACTTCCGGGATGAGTTTCGCAGGATCAAGGACTACTTCGCCGATGAATACCTCGCGGGAAGAACTCCCAACCCCTGCGTGCAATGCAATAACTGGCTGAAATTCGGCAAACTCTGGGACTTCGCCCGCCAGATTGATGCCCGTTTTATCGCCACAGGACACTATGCTCAGACCGCACTGCAGCCGGATGGCACCTGGGCCCTGCTGGCCGGCGAAGACAGCACCAAAGATCAGTCCTACGTACTTTTCGGCATCCAGCGGTCACTGTTGCCCAGTATTCTGTTTCCCGTCGGAGGAAGCGAGAAAACCGAAATTCGCAGACTGGCACGTGAAGCGGGACTGCGAGTCGCCGACAAGAAAGACAGTTACGAAATCTGCTTTGTACCCGACCAGGACCATGC